>JANOCL010000215.1:0-9376 GCA_031412135.1 Variovorax sp.
GAAGGCGAGACGCAAGGCCGCGCGCGCCTCTACGAAGACGGCGTCTTCGCCACGTCCGACGGCCGCGCGCGCTTTGCCGACACGCCGTTCAAGCCGGTTGCCGAAGCCCGGGAGGCGCGCTTTCCCTTCTCGCTCAACACCGGCCGCCTGCGCGACCAGTGGCACGGCATGAGCCGCACCGGCACGCTCGGCCGCCTGTTCGGCCATGCGGCGGAACCGGCAGTACAGATGAACCCGCAGGACATGGCGCGCCGCCAGTTGAAGGACGGCGACCTGGTGCATGTCACCTCGCGCCGCGCATCGATCCTGCTGCCCGCGGCTGCCAGTGCCGAAGTGGGCATGAGCCAGGCTTTCATCGCCATGCACTGGGGCGAGGAATACCTGGGCGGGCGCTCCAGCACCGGCGAGCGGCTGGCCGGCGTGAACGCCCTCACCACCGCCGCCTTCTGCCCCGATTCGAAACAGCCCGAGCTCAAGCATGCGGCCGTGAAGATCCTCAAGGCCGAGCTGCCGTGGGCGTTGTTCGCAGCCGCCTGGCTGCCCGCCGACACCGCTCTTGCCACCCGCGAGCAGCTGCGCAGGCTGGCCGGCGCGCTGCCTTTCGTCAGCTGCGTGCCGTTCGGCGCCGGCGGCGGCTTGCAGACAGACCTGCCGGAACGAAGCGGCGTCCTGATCCGCGCCGCCGCCCACAACCCGCCGCCCGATGCGCTGCTGGTCGAGATCGAGCGCCTGCTGGGCCTTGGCGGTCCGGACACGCTGCGCTATGCAGACGCGCGACGCGGGCAACGCCGCGCCGCACGGCTGGTCCGCCATGCCGGCGAGGCACGGCTCGAAGCGTTCCTGCTCGGCGGCGACATCCAGGCCGAAGCCTGGATCAGGGCGCTGCTGCAGGATCAGCGTCCGGCAGCGGCCTACGGTCGCCAGCTGCTGCGCCCCGGAGCCACCGCGCCCGAAGGCATCGCAGCCCGCGGCAAGACCGTCTGCAGCTGCTTCGGCATCACCGAAGCCGCTATCGCGCAACGGCTGGCGGACTGCAGCGGCAACGACGGCGAGCGCCTCGCCGAATTGCAGGAGTCACTGAAGTGCGGCACCAACTGCGGCTCCTGCCTGCCGGAACTGCGGCGCATGACCCGGGGGCATAAGCCCGCTTGCCAGCCGGCATAAGGCTTGCGGGACAATCCGCGCATTCATGGCAATCGGTCACTACATCAAGGAAATCGGGCGTGGCGTGCGCGGCGCCCGGCCGCTTTCGCGCGAGCAGGCGTGCGACCTCTTCGGCCAGGTGCTCGACGGCACCGTGACCGACCTCGAAACCGGCGCGTTCTGCCTGGCGATGCGGATCAAGGGAGAAACGCCCGAAGAAATGGCCGGCTTCCTCGATGCGACCCATGCGCGCCTGGCCCGCTTTCCCGCCACCGATCGCCCGCTTGCCGTACTGCCCAGCTACAACGGCGCTCGCCGGCTGCCGGCGCTCACGCCGCTGCTCGCGCTGCTGCTGGCGCGCGAGGGGCTGCCGGTGCTGGTGCATGGCGCAGCGACCGAGTCGACGCGGGTGCTGTCGTCGAATGTGCTTGCGGCGCTCGGCGTCCAAGCGCTGGACGTCGTCCGGCCCATCGCCTGTGGCGAGGTGGTCTTCGCGCCGACCGAACTGCTTTGCGCCGGCCTGAAGCGCCTGCTCGACGTGCGCCGGGTGGTCGGCCTGCGCAATCCCGGCCACAGCGTGGTCAAGCTGATGCAGCCGGGCCAGGGTGCCTGCGTGGTGGTGGGCAGCTACACGCATCCCGAGTACGCGCAGTCGATGGCCGCGACCTTCGAACTCATGGGCATGACCGCCCTGCTCTCGCGCGGGCTCGAAGGCGAAAGCGCGGCCGATCCGCGCCGCACCGCGCAGGTCGACGGCTTCGTGGGCGGGCGGCGCATCGCGCTGCAGGCCCGCGAGCCCGGCACGCAACTCGACGTACCCGGCCTGCCGGCCGAGATCGACATCGAGACCACGGCCGACTACACCCGGCGCGTGCTGGACGGCCGGGCACCGGTGCCGGGCGCGATCGCGCAGCAGGTGGAACACATCCTGCAACTGGCTCGACTTGCACAACCGGCGGAACAAGCGGAGCACGCGGAGCAACCATGAGCGATCTTTCCCATCAAGGCAGCTGCACCCTCGTCGGTGCGGGGCCGGGCGACCCCGAACTGCTGACGCTCAAGGCCGTCAAGGCAATCCAGGCCGCGAGCGTGCTGTTCGTCGACGACCTGGTGAACGAGGCGGTGCTGGCCTACGCCAGGCCCGGAGCGCGCATCGTTCACGTCGGCAAGCGCGGTGGCTGCAAGAGCACGCCGCAGACCTTCATCGAGCGCCTCATGATCACGGCCGTGCGCGAAGGCGAGACGGTGGTGCGCCTGAAGGGTGGCGACCCGTTCATCTTCGGCCGCGGCGGCGAAGAGGTGGAACACCTGCGCGACGAGGGCATCGAGGTGCGGGTGGTCAACGGCATCACCGCCGGCCTGGCCGCCGTGACCGCGCTCGGCGTGCCGCTCACCCACCGCGAGCATGCGCAGGGAGTCGTTTTCATGACCGGGCACGCCAAGACCGGCCACGCGGCCGACCAGAATCCGACCGACTGGCGGGCGCTCGCAGAGACGGTGCGCGACGCGCGGCTCACCCTGGTGATCTACATGGGCGTCGCCGGCGTGTCGCATATCCAGCGCGAACTGCTGCACGGGCTCGACGGCGACACGCCGGTCGCAGTGATCCAGCACGTCAGCCTGCCGCAGCAGCGCCACGTCACGACCACGCTGGCAAGGCTGCACGACGATGTGGCGGCAGCCGGTCTGGCGAGCCCGGCGGTCATCGTGGTGGGCGACGTCTTGCGCGGCCTGGCCGCCGCCGGCGTGCCCGCAAGCTGCTTCGGCACCTGAATTGGCCGTTCGGCCATCCTAGAATCGCGCAGCCCTCAAGCAGGGGGCGGGAGATGAGGATGCTGAAGCTCGACAAGCTCAACGAATTCACCGAAAGCCACGGCGAACTGCAGCGCGGCAAGGGGCTGGTCACCGGCACGGTCGCGCTGTCGCTGGCGATCCTGTGCTTTCTGGGCGTGCTCGTCTTCCACTTTCCGCAGTACCTGAGCACGCCCGAACTGCGGCGCAGCTACGACGTCGATGCGATGCGGATCGTGCTGCTCGTGGCGCTCGTGATTTCGGGCGGACTGTCGCTTGTGAACATCGTCTTCAACCGTTCGCGCTGGCTCTCGTCCTTCGCCTTCCTGCTGGTACTGGCGGCGGCGCTGCTCGGCGGCCACAAGGTGCCGGTCAACGACTTCGCAGACAACACGCCCTACATCGGCCTCGACTGGTTCATCCTCGACCTGCTCGGCTCGGCGCTGATTTTCATCTTCATCGAGAAGCTGTTCGCGCACCGCAAGGACCAGCCCGTGTTCCGCGCCGAGTGGCAGACCGACTTTCATCATTTCGTGGTCAACCACATGATCGTCGGCTTCGTGCTGCTGGCGACGAACCTTCTGGTGCACAAGCTCTTCGGCTGGGCCGCCAACGACGGCGTGCGCGGCTGGGTTGCCGACCTGCCGTTCTGGGCCGGCGTGCTGCTGATCGTGCTGGTGGCCGACCTGGTGCAGTACTGGACGCACCGCGCCTATCACGAGGTGCCGCTGCTGTGGCGCCTGCATGCGGTGCATCACAGCGTGAAGTCGATGGACTGGATCGCCGGCTCGCGCCAGCACATCCTCGAACTGCTGATCACCCGCACCCTGGTGCTGGCACCGATCTACGTGCTGGGCTTCAGCAAGGAAGTGATCGATGCGTACATCGTGATCGTCGGCTTTCAGGCGGTCTTCAACCATTGCAACGTGAGCGTGCGGCTCGGACCGCTGCGCTACGTCGTCGTCACGCCCAATTTCCACCACTGGCACCACAGCCAGGACCACGAGGCGATCGACAGGAACTATGCCGCGCACTATGCGTTTCTCGACCATCTGTTCGGCACCGCGGTCAAGAGCACCAGGCTCTGGCCCGAGCACTACGGAGTGGTCGGCGACTACGTGCCCAACGGCTTTTTCAAGCAGCTGAAGTTTCCGTTCGTGTGGAAAGGGTGAGCGCGTTCGACGCCGTCGTCATCGGGGCGGGTGCGGCCGGCCTGTTCTGTGCCGGGCTGGCCGGGCAGCGCGGGCTGAAGGTGCTGCTCATCGACCACAGCGAGCGCACTGCCGAAAAGATCCGCATATCGGGCGGCGGGCGGGCCAACTTCACCAACCGCGACCTCGACCCACGCGCACCGCAGCGCTACTTCATCGGCGACAACCCGAACTTTTGCCGTTCGGCGCTGTCGCGTTACACGCCGCAGCAGTTCATCGAACTGGTCCGACGCCATGGCATCGCCTTCCACGAAAAGCACAAGGGTCAACTGTTCTGCGACGGCTCTTCGCAGGAACTCATCGACATGCTGCTGGCCGAATGCGCGGCCGGCGGCGTTATGCGGTGGCAGCCGTGCAGCGTCGGCGAGGTTGCCCTTTCGGAAAACGGCGGCTATCGGATCGAGACCGACCGCGGCACCGTCCATGCGCCGAAACTCGTGGTCGCCACCGGCGGCCTGTCGATTCCGCAGATCGGCGCCACGGACTTCGGCTACCGGCTGGCGGCGCAGTTCGGGCTGCGCATGGTCGCGCCCCGCCCTGCCCTGGTGCCGCTGACCTTCGGCGGCGAGGCCTGGGCGCCGTACGCCGGCCTCGCCGGGCTGGCGCTCCCGGTTCAGATCGAGACCGGGAGCAAGAAGGAGCGCGCGGTGTTTCTCGAAGACCTGCTCTTCACGCACCGCGGGCTTTCCGGCCCGGCGGTGCTGCAGATCTCGAGCTACTGGAAGCCGGGCACGCCGCTCGCGATCGACTTTGCGCCCGGCGTGGATGTCCGGGCCGCGCTCGGCGACGCCAAGCTGCGCTCGCGCAAGCGCATCGACAACGAGCTTGCTTCGCTGGTGCCTTCCCGCCTGGCGGATGCCTGGACAGGGCAGGACACCGCACTCCAGCGTCCGATCAACGAAGCCCCCGACCGGGCGCTCGCAGCCCTGGCCGAACGCATTGCCCGCTGGCAGGTGACGCCCAGCGGCACGGAGGGCTACAAGAAAGCCGAAGTGACCGCCGGAGGCGTCGACACCCGCGAGCTGTCGTCGCAGAGCATGGAGTCCAAGCAGCCCGGCCTGTATTTCATCGGCGAGGTGGTCGACGTGACAGGCTGGCTCGGCGGCTACAACTTTCAGTGGGCCTGGGCCAGCGCCCATGCCTGCGCGCAAGCGCTATAATTTCGGGCTAACTTCGGCCTCCCCTCAACGGCCCCAAGATTTTCAGTTGAGGAACCCCGGCCCGGGGCCTCGATCTCTCCGAGCCAAATTCAATTCAACGTTTTAAATGACCACCATCCGCGTAAAAGAAAACGAGCCGTTCGACGTCGCGCTGCGCCGCTTCAAGCGCACCATCGAAAAGCTCGGCCTGCTGACCGACCTGCGTGCCCGCGAGTTCTACGAAAAGCCGACCGCCGAGCGCAAGCGCAAGAAGGCCGCAGCCGTCAAGCGCCACTACAAGCGCGTGCGCAGCATGCAGTTGCCCAAGAAGCTGTATTGAGCCCAGCCTTCGCTGGCCTGCCAGCGAATCGATCGAGCCGCGCCGGGGAAACCTGACGCGGCTTTTGTTTTTGCCCGACTGAAAGGAATGCCATGAGCCTCAAGGAACGAATCACAGAAGACATGAAGACTGCCATGCGCGCCAAGGATTCGGAGCGCCTGGGCACCATCCGCCTGTTGCTCGCGGCACTCAAGCAGAAGGAAGTCGACGAGCGCATCGAACTCGACGATGCAATGGTCGTCGCGATCGTCGACAAGCTCGTCAAGCAGCGCAAGGACTCGGTCGCCGCCTTCACCCAGGGCGGGCGCATCGACCTGGCCGACAAGGAAGCGGCCGAGATCAAGGTGCTGGAGGTTTATCTGCCCCAGCGCATGAGCGCCGACGAGGTGACTGCGGAAGTCAAGGCCATCGTCGCCGAACTCGGCGCCAAGGGCCCGGGCGACATGGGCAAGGTCATGGGCGCGGTCAAGTCCCGGCTTGCCGGCAAAGCCGACATGGGCCAGGTCAGCGCCGCGGTGAAGGCCGCGCTGGCAGGCAGCTGAAAAGGCCCTTCAACTACCGGCGATCTTCATCCGATTGACCAGCATCGACCCGGTGGTCTTGGCGCCGTAGTTGTAGACATCGGCGCCGACCGCCTCGATGCCGAGCAGCATGCTCTGCAGATTGCCGGCAATGGTGATCTCCTGCACCGGAAACGCGATCTTCCCGTTCTCGACCCAGAAACCGCTCGCACCGCGCGAGTAGTCGCCGGTCACGTAGTTCACACCCTGCCCCATCAGCTCGATCACGAACAGCCCGGTGCCGAGCTTGGCGAGCATCGCGTCGAGGTCGTCTTCCTTCTTCGTCAGCCGCGAGGTCAGCGTGAGGTTGTGCGACCCGCCGGCGTTGCCGGTGGTTCTCATGCCCAGCTTGCGCGCGGAATAGGTGCTCAGGAAATAGCCCTCGAGCCGGCCGCCGTCGACCACCTTGCGCTTGCGGGTGACGACGCCCTCGTCGTCGAAGGGCGAGCTGCCCTTGCCGCGCAGGACGTGCGGGTCTTCGCGCACGTCGATGTGCTTGGGCAGCACCTTCTTGCCGAGCGAGTCGAGCAGGAACGTGCTCTTGCGATAGAGCGCACCGCCGCTCGTGGCCTGGACCAGCCCGCCGAGCAGGCCCGCCGCCAGCGGCGACTCGAACAGCACTGCGCATTCGGTGGTCTTGATCTTGCGCGACTTGAGCCGGCTGAGCGCCCGTTCGGCCGCATAGCGCCCGACCGCTTTCGGGCTGGCGAGTTCGTCGGCCGAGCGCATCGAGCTGTACCACGCATCGCGCTGCATGCCGTTGCCCTTGCCCGCGATCGGCGCCACCGAAATCGAATGCCGCGAACTCGCATAGCCGCCGCGGAAGCCATGCGTGTGGGCGCTGAAGAAATGGCTCTGCTGGGCCGATACGCCCGCGCCTTCGCTGTTGGTGATGCGCCGGTCGGTCGAGAGCGCGGCGGCCTCGCATTCGAGCGCCAGCGCGGCGGCCTGTTCGCTCGTGATATCCCAGGGGTGGAACAGGTCGAGGTCGGGCTGTTCGGTCGCGATGTCCGCCTCGTCGGGCAGGCCGCTCACCGGATCTTCGGAGGTGAACCGCGCGATGTCGTAGGCCGCCTGAACCGTCTGCGCGATGGCCGCATCAGAAAAGTCGGAGGTGCTGGCGTTGCCGCGGCGGTGCCCCACGTAGACCGTAATGCCGAGCGACTTGTCTCGGTTGCGTTCGACGTTTTCGAGTTCGCCCTTGCGCACCGAGACGCTCAGGCCGCAGCCCTCGGACGCTTCCGCGCCGGCGTCGGTGGCGCCCAGCTTCTTGGCATGTGCAAGAGCGGTGTCGACCAGGTTTTCGAAGAAGGAGCGGCTGAAGGCGAAGCCGGAATCGGCGCGCGAAGAGGATGTGGTCATGTGTTGGCTATGATACTTGCGCCCCCTGTTCCCGCTGGTGCGGCCAACGATTGCCTCCATGTCCCGCAAACCCAAAAAAGGCTACTTCGTCCGTGGCGAGTTCATTGCCGAAGGCAGCGAACTCGACCTTGAACTCAAGCGCGAGCTCAAGGGCACCGACGCGGCGAGCAAGACCGATCTCAAACGCGAAAGCACCGAACTGCAGGCGCTCGGCGAAGCCCTGCTCGGGCTGCGCGCCGGCCTGTTCGACAAGCTTGACCTGGGCGAAAAACTCCGCGATGCCATCGTCGACGCCAGGCGCATCACCAATTTCGAAGGCAAGCGCCGGCAGATGCAGTTCGTCGGCAAGCTGATGCGCGGCCTCGACGCGGCCACGCTCGATTCGGTGCGCGCCGCACTCGACGAGCAGAACCGGGGCCCAGCCCAGGAAAACGCCGCACTGCACGAAGCCGAGCGTTGGCGCGACCGCCTGATCGCCGAAGACGATACGTTCGCCAGCTGGATCGAGGCCTATCCCGCCACCGATGTCCAGCAGCTTCGCGCGCTGGTGCGCCAGGCCCGCAAGGACATCAAGGCCGGTCCGCCGGGCGAGGCCCCGCGTCAGGCCAAGGCCTACCGCGAGGTGTTCCAGATCGTGCGCGCGCAACTCGAGGCGCACGGCGAAACCGATCCGGCTGCCGACGACGATGCTTCGATGCAGTCGCGCGAAGAAAACACATGAACTCACTGCCGAATGCTGCAGAGCCGGTGCGAATCGGGATCGTGTCGGTCAGCGATCGCGCGTCCGCTGGCGTGTACGAAGACAAGGGCCTGCCTGCATTGAAGGACTGGCTGCAGCGTGCGCTGCGCAACCCGGTCGAGTTCGAATCGCGCCTCATTCCTGACGAACAGGCAGGCATCAGCGCCGCATTGATCGAACTGGTGGACGCCGGCTGTTCGCTGGTCCTGACGACCGGCGGCACCGGCCCCGCCCTGCGCGACGTGACGCCCGAAGCCACCATGGCGGTGGCGCACAAGGAAATGCCGGGCTTCGGCGAGCAGATGCGGCAGATCAGCCTGCGCTTCGTGCCGACGGCGATCCTCTCGCGGCAGGTCGCGGTGATCCGCGATCGGAGCCTGATCATCAATCTGCCCGGGCAGCCGAAGGCGATTGCCGAGACCCTGGAAGGATTGAAGAACCCGGACGGATCGCAGGTGGTGCCGGGCATCTTTGCTGCGGTGCCTTACTGCGTCGATCTGATCGGCGGGCCTTATCTCGAAACCGACGACTCGGTTTGCAAGGCGTTCCGGCCGAAGTCCGCCATTCGCGCACGCTGAGTTCGTCTTGCGCCCTCTCCCTCCGGGAGAGGGTTGGGGTGAGGGCACTGGGCGCCTCTTTCGTTCTTGTTCTTTGTTTAGGCCTGAGGCCGGGATGTCGCCCCGGCGGGCGAGTCACTTTCTTTTGCTTCGCCAAAAGAAAGTAACCAAAGAAAAGGCGACCCCACTGTGCGCGTCCCGCAGCAAAGCTGCGGGCAACCTGCGGTGTTCGCTTTTCGCGGGGTCCGCGCAAACTCGCCTGCGGCTCAAACAGCGCGCGGCCCTGATCCGCGAAAAGCTGCGCTCCTCGGCACGCCCAGAGGGGATTGAACTCCAACGCGCCGTGGCGCGTACTTGTGTTTTTGCGGCTTCGCCGAGCGAAACGCAGATTGCGCCCGAAGGGGGTCGCAGACAGTGGGGTCGCCTTTTCTTTGCTTACTTTCTTTTGGCGAAGCAAAAGAAAGTGAGTCGCCTGCCGGGGCGAAATCCCGGCCTCAGGACTCAACAAAAAGCAGCACGCAAGCAAAGGCCCAG
>JANOCL010000216.1:0-2214 GCA_031412135.1 Variovorax sp.
GACGCCGTGCGCCGCCTTCAGCCGCGCCAGCTCGGCCTCTAGCTGGCGGTGGTACGGATGCCAGATCGCATCGCGCCGCGCCGCGATCTCGTCATCGCCGGGCCGGTCGGCCGCATCGCGGTAGATCGGCGCGGCATCGAAGCTGTCGACCGGGCACAGGCCGGTGACGCTCTGGCCCGGATAGAGGCTGGCGCCGTCCGGCGGCCGGTTGAGGTCGATCACATAGCGCGAATGCGTGGCGGCGAGCACCGATGCGCCAATGCCGACGGCAAAGTCGTACAGGCGTTCGAGATGCCAGTCGGTGTCGGGCACCTGGCGCGCTTCGCCGGTCAGGCGCTCGGCCAGGGCGGCGGGAACGTGCGTGCCGACATGCGGCATCGAGATCAGGAGCGGCTGCGTGCCCTGGTGGAAGCGGAAGGCGGGTTCGGTGGTGTCGAAGCTCATGGTGTCGTTGCGAGAAGTTGCGTGCGCGCAGCGACGAAGCTGGCCGCCGCGCTGTCGTGAAAAGGATGGCGGCCGGCCGATACGCGCGGCACGCCGGCAACCCGCACCGCGTCGATCGCGCTGGTGCGGTGGCTGGCGAACACATGGGCCGAGAGCATGTCGGCGGCAGCCAGTCCCGCGAGCGCCGGATGCGCAGCGTCGAGCACCACGAAGTCGGCCTGCTGGCCTGGCTGCAAGCCGGCGACGGCGCGCCCGGCGGCCTGCGCGCCGCCCTGCACGGCCGCGAGCGTCATCGCGGTCGCGACCGAAGGCTGGCCTGCATCGGCGCCGACGTTGCGCTGCCGGGTGCCGAGGCGCTGGCCGTACTCGAGCAGCATCAGCTCTTCCGCCGCATTGACGCAGGCATGGCTGTCGGAACCCACGCCCCACTTGCCGCCAGCCGTGCGCCAGGCGCCGAAGTCGAACAGGCCGTCCCCCAGGTTGGCTTCGGTGGTCGGGCAGAGGCCGGCGACCACGCCGCTGGCCGCTGCGCGCCGGTACTCGTCGCCGTCCATGTGCGTGGCGTGCACCAGGCACCAGCGCGCATCGACGGGCGCATGGTCGAGCAGCCAGGCCACCGGCCGCTGGCCGCTCCAGGCCAGGCAGGCATCGACCTCCGCCGTCTGCTCGGCGATGTGGATGTGGACGGGCGCGGTCGCATCGAGAGCGTCAAGCCCGGCCAGCGCCTCGCGCAGGCTGTCGGGCGGCACCGCGCGCAGCGAGTGCGGCGCCAGGCCGAGCCGCGCGCCCTGCGCTGCGCACGGCGGATGCAGCCGATCGAGCAGGCGCAGCATCGAATCGGTCGACCGGATGAAGCGACGCTGGCCCTCGTTCGGCGCCAGGCCGCCGAAGCCGCTGGCCTGGTAGAGCACCGGCAGCAGCGTGAGGCCGATGCCGGCGCGTTCGGCCGCACGCATCAGCGCGAGCGCCAGTTCGGCATCGTCGGCATAGGGCGCGCCGTCCGGGTCGTGATGCAGGTAGTGGAACTCGCAGACCGCGGTGTAGCCGGCCTCGAGCATCTCGACGTAGAGCCAGGTCGCGATCGCCTCGGCCTGCGCGGGCGAGATTCGGGCCGCAAACCGGTACATCAGCGTGCGCCAGCTCCAGAAGCTGTCCTGCCCCGCGCCGCCGCGGTACTCGCTCAGGCCGGCGAAGGCGCGCTGGAAGGCGTGAGAGTGGAGGTTCGGCATGCCGGGGATGACCGGGCCGTTCGCGATGCCGATGTTTTCGGGCGGCTGCGCCCCGGCCTCGACTTGCGTGAAGCGGCCTGCTTCGTCCCACGCCAACACGACGTCGCGAGCCCAACCGGCCGGCAGCAATGCATCCCTTGCAAAGAGCGCTCGGGTCATGCGCTTTCTTGCTCCCTCTCTTGCCCCCTCTCCCTCCGGGAGAGGGTTGGGGTGAGGGCGCTGGGCCTTTGCTTGCGTGCTGCTTTTTGTTGAGTCCTGAGGCCGGGATTTCGCCCCGGCAGGCGACTCACTTTCTTTTGCTTCGCCAAAAGAAAGTAAGCAAAGAAAAGGCGACCCCATTGTCTGCGACCCCCTTCGGGCGCAATCTGCGTTTCGCTCGGCGAAGCCGCAAAAACACAAGTACGCGCCACGGCGCGTTGGCGTTCAATCCCCTCTGGGCGTGCCGAGGCGCGCAGCTTTTCGCGGATCAGGGCCGCGCGCTGTTTGAGCCGCAGGCGAGTTTGCGCGGACCCCGCGAAAAGCGAGCACCGCAGGTTGCCCG
>JANOCL010000217.1:0-3722 GCA_031412135.1 Variovorax sp.
ATGGCCATCAGCCCGCGCAGCCGCAAGCGTGGCAAAGCCGCGACAAACTTTGCCAGGTCCACCGCGTCCGCGGCGGCGACACCCGACTTGTTGGCGCCGGCGTCCACATTCACCTGGAGGCAGACCGACAGCGGCGCCAGATGCGCCGGCCGCTGCTCGTTCAGGCGTTCGGCGGTCTTGGCCCGGTCGATGCTGTGCACCCAGTCGAAATGCGCCGCCACCACTCGCGTCTTGTTGCTTTGCACAGGGCCGACGCAATGCCATTCGAGCCGGTCGCGCAGGTCGGCCAGCGACTCGATCTTGGCAACGCCCTCCTGCACATAGTTCTCGCCAAAGGCGGTCTGCCCGGCCGCGTGCGCAGTGCGAACGGTGTCTGAATCGAAGGTCTTGGACACCGCAAGCAAGCGCACGCTCGCCGGATCGCGGCCAGCGGCCGTGCAGGCGGTCACGATGCGGGCCCGAACTTGCTGGAGGTTGTCACCAATCATCGTCATAATCGCCAAAATCGTATCAAAACGTCACCGAGGAGCTTCGTGGACATCACCCAACTGCTGGCGTTCAGCGTCAAGAACAAGGCGTCGGACCTGCACCTTTCGTCCGGCCTGCCGCCCATGATCCGGGTGCACGGCGACGTGCGGCGCATCAACGTCGACGCGCTGGACCACAAGGCGGTGCACGCCATGGTGTACGACATCATGAGCGACACGCATCGCAAGCACTACGAAGAATTCCTGGAAGTCGACTTTTCGTTCGAAATCGACGGGCTTGCGCGCTTTCGCGTCAACGCGTTCAACCAGGCGCGCGGCGCGGCGGCGGTGTTCCGGACCATTCCTTCGAAAATCCTCACGCTGGAGCAGCTCAACGCGCCCAAGATCTTCGGCGACCTCGCGCTCAAGCCGCGCGGCCTGGTTCTGGTGACCGGCCCTACAGGCTCGGGCAAGTCGACCACGCTGGCGGCGATGGTCAACTACCTGAACGAAACCGAGTACGGCCACATCCTGACGGTGGAAGACCCGATCGAGTTCGTGCATGAATCCAAGAAGTGCCTGATCAACCAGCGCGAAGTCGGGCCGATGACGCTGTCCTTCGCGAATGCGCTGCGCTCCGCGCTGCGCGAAGACCCGGACGCGATCCTGGTCGGCGAAATGCGCGACCTCGAAACCATCCGCCTCGCGATGACCGCGGCCGAGACCGGCCACCTGGTGTTCGGCACGCTGCACACCTCGTCGGCCGCCAAGACGATCGACCGGATCATCGACGTGTTCCCGGGCGAAGAGAAAGAGATGATCCGCGCCATGCTGTCGGAGTCGCTGCAGGCGGTGATTTCGCAGACGCTGTGCAAGACCAAGGACGGCCAGGGCCGGGTGGCGGCGCACGAGATCATGCTGGGCACCTCCGCCATCCGAAACCTGATCCGCGAAGGCAAGGTGGCGCAGATGTACTCGTCCATCCAGACCGGCAGCGGCCAGGGCATGCAGACGCTGGACCAGAACCTGACCGACCTGGTGCGCCGCAGTGTCATTTCTGCCGCCGAAGCACGCGGCAAGGCCAAGATCCCGGAAAATTTCCCCGGCTGAACAGCCACGCCACATTGGAGTAGCCGACATGGAACGCGATCAAGCCAGCCAGTTCATCAACGAACTGCTCAAGCTCATGGTGAGCCGCGGCGGCAGCGACCTTTTCATCACCGCCGACTTTCCGCCCGCCATCAAGGTCGACGGCAAAGTGACCAAGGTGTCGGCCCAGGCGCTGGGCGCGCAGCACACGCTGGCGCTGACCCGCTCGATCATGAACGACCGGCAGACGGCCGAGTTCGAGCGCACCAAGGAGTGCAACTTCGCGATCTCGCCCACCGCCATCGGCCGCTTCCGCGTCAACGCCTTCGTGCAGCAGGGAAAGATCGGCATGGTGCTGCGGACCATCCCGGCCAAGCTGCCGACCATCGACGGGCTCGGCATGCCGCAGGTGCTGAAAGACGTGGCGATGACCAAGCGCGGCCTCACCATCATGGTGGGCGCCACCGGCTCGGGCAAGTCGACCACGCTCGCGGCGATGATCGACTGGCGCAACGAAAACTCCTATGGCCACATCGTCACGGTGGAAGACCCGGTCGAGTTCGTGCACCCGCACAAGAACTGCGTGATCACCCAGCGCGAAGTCGGCATCGACACCGACAGCTGGGAAGCCGCCCTGAAGAACACGCTGCGCCAGGCGCCGGACGTGATCCTGATGGGCGAAATCCGGGATCGCGAGACCATGGAGCATGCGGTGGCCTTCGCCGAGACCGGCCACCTGTGCATGGCCACGCTGCATGCCAACAGCGCCAACCAGGCGCTGGACCGCATCATCAACTTCTTCCCCGAGGAGCGCCGGGCTCAGTTGCTGATGGACCTGTCGCTGAACCTGCGCTCGCTGGTGTCGCAGCGCCTGATCCCGACCGAGGACGGCCACGGCCGCATCGCCGCGGTCGAGATCCTGCTCAACACGCCGCTGATTTCGGACATGATCTTCAAGGGCGAGGTGGGCGAGATCAAGGAGATCATGAAGAAGAGCCGCAACCTCGGGATGCAGACCTTCGACCAGGCGCTGTTCGACCTGTTCGAAGGCAATGCGATCTCGTTCGACGACGCCATCCGCAATGCCGATTCGGCCAACGACCTGCGGCTGCAGATCAAGCTCAACAGCCAGCGTGCCCGCTCGACCGACCTGTCCGCCGGAACCGAGCACTTCGCGATCGTGTGACTCGCCCCCAGGTCGCGCTCGCTGCGTTGCAATAAGCTTGCGGCATGAGCAGCCTCAACCCCAAAACCTACGACTCCGTTCCCTCGCACAAGGTCGCCTTTCTCGGCCTTGGCGTGATGGGCCATCCCATGGCCGGCCACCTTGCGCTGGCCGGCCACAGCGTGGCGGTCTACAACCGAACCACCGACAAAGCCGCCGCCTGGGAGAACGAGTTCGCTCCGCAGGCCAAGGGCACGCTGCGCCACGCTGCCACGCCGCGCGAAGCCGCGGCGGGCGCAGACATCGTTTTCTGCTGCGTCGGCAACGACGACGACCTGCGCTCGGTGGTGCTCGGCGACGACGGCGCCCTGGCCGGCATGGCAGCGGGCTCGGTGTTCGTAGATCACACCACAGCCTCGGCCGACGTGGCACGCGAGCTCTCCAAGCTGGCTCGCGAACGCGGCATCCAGTTCATCGACGCGCCGGTCTCCGGCGGCCAGGCAGGCGCGCAGAACGGTGCGCTCACGGTGATGTGCGGCGGCGACGCGGCCAGCTTCGAGACCGTGAAGCCGGTCGTTTCGTCGTTTGCGCGCGCCGTAACCCTGCTCGGCGAAAGCGGCGCCGGCCAACTGGCCAAGATGGTCAATCAGATCGCCATCGCCGGGCTGGTTCAGGGCCTGTCGGAGGCGATCGCTTTCGGCCAGCGCGCGGGCCTAGACATGAACGAGGTGCTGGCCGTGATCGGCAAGGGCGCGGCCCAGAGCTGGCAGATGGACAACCGCGGCAAGACCATGATCGAAGGCAAGTTCGACTACGGCTTCGCCGTCGACTGGATGCGCAAGGACCTGGGCCTGGTGCTCGACGAAGCCAAGCGCAACGGCGCCCGGCTGCCGGTGACTGCGCTGGTCGACCAGTTCTATGGCGACGTGCAGCAGGCCGGCGGGCGGCGCTGGGACACGTCGAGCCTTATTGTTCGACTGAAATAGCTCAAATACCGGACC
>JANOCL010000218.1:0-18366 GCA_031412135.1 Variovorax sp.
GAGTACATCTCTTTCTCGACGATGTCCGTGACTTCGCCGATGCCTCGCACGAAGAGCGCCGTGTGTTCGAGGATCGGCGTGCGGATGTTGCGGTAGGCATAGCGCGCCATCAGATCGCGCACGATCGCCTCCAGCCATTCCCAACGTGCCGATTCGGGCGGCAAGATGTCGTTCATGCCTTTTACGGCATTCAATTTGTCAGCCATTTTTATGGGAGTCAGGCGACTTCGGTGGCCTGGCCGCCGAAACGCTTTTCGATGTAGTTTTCGACCAGCTGGTGGAACTCGTTGGCGATGTTGTCGCCGCGCAGCGTGAGCGCTTTTTCGCCGTCGATGAAAACCGGCGCCGCCGGTGCCTCGCCGGTGCCCGGCAGGCTGATGCCGATGTCGGCATGCTTGCTTTCTCCCGGGCCATTGACGATGCAGCCCATGACGGCGACCTTCATGGTCTCGACGCCGGGATACCTGGTGCGCCAGACAGGCATCTGCATGCGCAGGTAATCGTCGATCTGCTTGGCGAGTTCCTGGAAAGTGGTGCTCGTCGTCCGGCCGCAGCCGGGACATGCGGTGACGCTCGGCACGAACACCCTGAGGCCCAGGGCCTGGAGAATTTCGTTGGCGATCAGCACTTCCTGCGTGCGCGATTCGCCGGGCTGCGGCGTGAGCGAGACGCGAATCGTGTCGCCGATGCCTTCCTGCAGAAGGATCGACAGCGCAGTCGCCGAGGCCACCGTACCCTTGGTGCCCATGCCGGCTTCGGTGAGGCCCAGATGCAGCGTGTAGTCGCAGCGGCTTGCGAGTTCGCGGTAGACGGAGATCAGGTCCTGAACGCCGCTGACCTTGCAGCTCAGGATGATCTGGCTGCCGTTCATGCCCATCGACTCGGCCAGCTTCGCTGAGTCGATGGCCGAGGTCACCAGCGCTTCGTACATCACCAGCTTCGCATCCCACGGATCGGCGCGCTGGCTGTTGATGTCCATCAGGCCCGCCAGGAGTTCCTGATCGAGGCTGCCCCAGTTGACGCCGATGCGTACCGGCTTGTTCCATCGCATGGCGGCATCGATCATCTGGCCGAACTGGCGGTCGTGCTTGTCGCCTTTGCCGACATTGCCTGGATTGATCCGGTACTTGCTGAGCGCCTCTGCGCAGGCCGGATAGTCGGTGAGCAGGCGGTGGCCGTTGTAATGAAAGTCGCCGATCAGCGGCACGTCGATGCCCATGCGATCGAGCTGCTCGCGGATGTACGGAACCTGGGCCGCAGCCTCTGGCGTGTTAACCGTGATGCGGACCATCTCCGAACCGGCGACCGCCAGTTCCTTGACCTGAATGGCGGTACCGATCGCATCGACGGTATCGGTATTCGTCATCGACTGGACGCGTACCGGCGCATCGCCGCCGACCGTCACTATGCGCGGCCCCCAGACAACGCTGGCCTGCCGTGAGCGACGCGGCCGTGGTGCGGCGGCTTCGATCGGAAGACAGCCGAGCGGATTCTGATTTTCGTTCATGGCTTGACCTCGAAACGCGCTACGCCGCCGGCGCGTGTCAACGGCGCGAGGTCGACGGGTTGTCCACGCACCTGAACGTCGACGCCAGACGCTTGGCCGACCACGACAGACAACGGCGGAGTACCCGCGAGCCCGACGGTCTCGCCGGCGCGCACGGTGCGCCGCAGCAACGACTTGCCGCCCGCTTCGTTGACCGTGATCCATGAATCCCGGCGCGCAACGAACACCACCGTGTTCGCGCGCTCCGACGCAATCGTTGTTGCAGTCTGCGCGGGCTGCGCAGCAGTTGCCACCGTCGGCGGCGCAGACGGCGCCGCGGCGAGCGTGGGCGGCACGACCGGCTCGATCACCGTACCGTTCGGGCCGGTTCGCGTTGCAAGCTCAGTCGTTGCCGCATCGGGCGAATCGTCCATGCCAGCCTTTGCGGTGATGCTCGAAACTGTCTTGCCGACCTGATCGAAAACCGACTGCGGCAACCAGAACAACGCCGCGGCGCCCAGCAGCAGCAGCACGACCACGACCAGCAGCGCACGGGAGGGCGAACCGCTCGACCCCGGGCCGGACCGCGGCGCTGCCGAGCGCAGTGTCCTGCTGATGGTGCGATCGGCCTGCGCGAGCCCCGCGGGCTGTGCGCCGGGCAGCTTGGCGAGCACTGGCGCCGGATCGATCCTCAGCGCCCGGCAGACGCTGGCAGCAAGCGCTCGCGCGAACACGGGATCGGGCAACGCGTCGATGTTGTCGGCTTCGAGCGCCTCCAGCTTTCGCGTGGACACCTTGAGCGCGGCGGCGACCATGTCGATATGCAAACCGTGCGCTTCGCGCGCCTGGCGCAGCATGTCGCCCGCGGTCATGTGCGTGCTGTCGCCGGTTACCAAGGGAGCCGCGGCCGAAGCGCCGAACTCGCTGGCTCGTTCAATCATTGAAATTTCCGCGCTCGTACGCAATCGCCTCCCGCGACTGGGGAAAGCGGCGCTGCAACTGGCTCGCGAGCTGCGCAATGGCCTCGCGGTTGTTGAGCCGGCGTTCGATCTTGATGCCGAGCCAAAGCGTCTCGGCGTTCGCGGCCGGGCTGTTGTTGACCCGCCGGATGTAGAACTGCGCCCGTTGCCAGTCTTCACGCTGCGCCAGCAAGGACGCGAGGTTGAAACCGACCACCGGATTGCCGGCATCCAGTTCATAGGCCTGCGTGAGGCTGCGCTCCGCCTCGGCACGCTGGCCCGCCCTGAGCTGGCACACGCCCTGGGTCATGAGTGTCTTCGCCCGGTCGCCATAGGTCGGTACCGCGAGCGCCGCCGAAAACTGCTGCGCTGCATCGCCATAGCGGTTCTGCTGACACAGGAGCCAGCCGTAGTTGTGCAGGGTGTTCGGCTCGCGCGGATTCAGCGCGATCGCCCGGCGAAAACTGTCCTCGGCCAAGCCCGCGTCGTCGAGCCGCATGTAAACCAGCCCTCGCAGGTTGTAGGCGTCGGCAAAGGTCGGGTCGTTGGCTACGGCTTGCTTGATTTCGTCCAGGGCGACCGTGGTCTGCCCCTGCTCGAAATAGCCGATTGCGAGTTCGACCCGCAGGCGGGCGCGCTTGCGTGCATTGGTTTCGTCGGAAGCCGTGACGATGCCGGCCGCATTGCCGCCAGTGCTCGGCACCGCCGCGTCCTGCGTGGCGCACGATGCGAGCAAGGTAGCGGCGGCGACGCCCAGAAGCGCTTGCGCCATCCGCTTGTGCGCGGTTGAAAAGGCCTTGCTCATCGGTTCATGGCTCCTGGGCAGTGGATTGGACGGCGTTCTTGCGAACCGGATGCAGAACCACCGTGCGGCGCTGCGCCATGCGCTCGGCCGCGCCGGTACGGTCTTTCACGTCGCCGGCCAGCTGGCCGCAGGCCGCGTCGATGTCGTCGCCGCGGGTCTTGCGCACCGTCGTCACCAGACCGGCCTCGCTCAGCACCTTGGCGAACGCCAGCACACGGGGCTGCGGCGAACGCAAGAGGCCCGACGCCGGGAAGGGATTGAACGGGATCAGGTTGAACTTGCACGAAATTCCCGTGGAGCGCACCAGATCGACCAGCTGCCGCGCATGCTCGGGCTGGTCGTTGACGCCGTCGAGCATGCAGTATTCGAAGGTGATGAAAACCCGCGGCGCATGCGCAAGGTAGCGCTGGCAGGATTCAAGCAGTTCGCCGATCGGGTACTTGCGGTTGAGTGGCACCAGGTCGTCGCGCAAGGCATCGTTGGGCGCGTGCAGCGAGACCGCAAGTGCAACCGGGCAGTCAGTGCCTAGACGATCGATCATCGGCACCACGCCCGAGGTCGAAACCGTCACCCGGCGCCGCGACAAGCCATAGGCGTTGTCGTCGAGCATGGTGCGCAGCGCGGGCACCAGGGCCGTGTAATTCTGCAGCGGCTCGCCCATGCCCATCATCACGACGTTGGAGATGACCCGGTCATCGCGCTTCAGATGCTTGCGCAGGAAATGCTCGGCAAACCAGAGCTGGGCGACGATCTCGGCCGTCGTCAGATTGCGGCTGAAACCCTGATGCCCCGTCGAGCAGAAACGGCAGCCGACGGCGCAGCCGGCCTGCGACGAGATGCACAGCGTGCCGCGGTCGACCTCCGGAATGAACACCGTCTCGACCGCATTGCCGTCGCCCACGTCGAACAGCCACTTGATCGTTCCGTCGGCCGATTCATGCTGCGTGACCACCGGCAGCGCCTCGACGCGGGCAGTCGTCGCCAGCTTTTCGCGCAGCGATTTCGCCAGGTCGGTCATGTGCGCGAAATCGCTCGCGCCTCGCTGGTGAATCCAGCGGAACAACTGTGTCGCGCGGAAGCGTTTTTCGCCCAGCCGTTCGCAGAACGCGGCCAAACCCTCCAGATCTAGGTCGAGCAGGTTGGCCGTGGTCATGGGAACGCGGGAGGCGGCCTCAGCGTGCGTAGACGTTCAGGCCGGCGAAGAAGAAGGCAATCTCGCTCTTCGCCGTTTCGGGCGCGTCGGAGCCGTGCACCGCGTTGGCGTCGATGCTGTCGGCGAAGTCGGCGCGGATCGTGCCGGCGTCGGCCTTCTTGGGATCGGTCGCGCCCATCAGGTCGCGGTTCTTGGCGATGGCGTTCTCACCTTCGAGCGCCTGGACAAAGACCGGACCCGAAATCATGAACTCGACGAGGTCCTTGAAGAAGGGGCGCTCCTTGTGCACGGCATAGAACTGCTCGGCCTCGCTGCGCGACAGGTGCACCAGCTTGGCAGCGACGATTTTCAGGCCGGCGGCCTCAAAGCGAGAGACGATCTTGCCGATGACGTTCTTGGCGACTGCGTCGGGCTTGATGATGGAGAGGGTGCGTTCGATGGCCATTGAAGTGCTTTCCTGAGAGCTTTTGATCTTGATGAGTTCTGTCGTTCGCGCAGCAGAGGCTGCGCTGTCTTGACAAAGCCTCCGATTTTAACCGGCGCGGTATTGCCAGCCCGTGAAGAGCCAGTGAAAGACCGCAAGCCGCGCGCGATTTTCAGCGGCCGCGCCGGCGACCGCCGGGCGGCCCGCCCTGGCCGCCAAAGTTGCCGCCCGGCGGCCCGGCACGCCGCGGACCCTGGCGCTGATCCTTGCGTTGACGCGAGAAGCTGTCGGCGCCGATGTAGCCGACCGACGTCTTCATCGGATCGGGCTGGTTGGCGCCGCTCGGCGGACGGTCTTCGCCCTGCCGATTTCGCCCCTGCTGCTGCCCTTGCCGGTCGTCGCGGTTGCCGCGTCGTCCCTGCGACGGGCCCGGCCCTCTGCCGCCGCCCATGCCGCGATCGGCCCGGGGGCCTGCGCCGTTGCCAAGCGGATTCGGAATGGGCGCGTCGCGCTCGCCGGCCTGCGCGCCGCCGCCGCCGCCGTTGCGATTGCCGCGGCGCTTGTTGCGGTTGTTGCGCCCGCCGCCGTCCTGGCTCGGGCCTCTCGGACCGGGGCTCGCCCGGGGCGGCCGCTCGCCGGTTCCGCCTGCAGCCTGGAACAAGGCGCCGATGTCGCGCTCGTCGAGTTCCATCCAGGCGCCGCGCTTGAGGCCACGCGGAAGAACCATCGCGCCGTAACGGATGCGGATCAGGCGGCTCACCGCATGGCCGATCGATTCGAACAGCCGCCGCACCTCGCGATTTCGACCTTCGGAAATCGTGACGCGATACCAGCAGTTCGACCCTTCGCCGCCGCCCTCCTCGATGGTGCCGAACTGGGCCATGCCATCGTCGAGCCGCACGCCGCCGAGCAGGCGCTGCTTTTCTTCGCTGCTGAGGGCGCCCAGCACGCGGACCGCGTACTCGCGCTCCAGGCCGAAGCGCGGATGCATCAACTGGTTGGCCAACTCACCCGAACTGGTGAAGAGCAGCAGGCCTTCGGTGTTCAGGTCGAGTCGCCCGACCGATTGCCACTTTCCCTGCTGAAGTCGCGGGAGCTTGCGAAACACCGTCGGCCGGTTCTGCGGATCGTCGTGTGTGACGACCTCGCCGACTGGCTTGTGGTACGCGATCACCCGTGCCGGTGGCGGTGCGATGCGAAAGCGGATCGGCTTGCCGTTGATCTTGACCTGGTCGCCGTACTGGATGCGCTGGCCGATATGGGCCGGCTCGTTGTTGACCGAAATGCGGCCCTGCAGGATGAGCTGCTCCATCTCGAGCCGCGAACCGAGGCCGGCCTGTGCCAGCACCTTGTGCAGCTTCGGCGAATCTGCCTCGGGCAACAGCACCCGCTTGAGCGGCGGCACGTCGGGGCTTTCTTCGTCGGCGTCGAACTGGCCCGAAATCACGTCGGCGAACCGGATCGGTTCGGTCGGTGGCGCATTGCGCTGCTCGCGCTCGGCGGCGCGGCGGGCCCGGTCGAGATCGTCTTCTTCCTCGTCGGGTTCGTCTTCGTCGTCCTCGAGGTCGTCGGTCGTGCGCTCGGCCACTTCTGTGGCCGCAGGCGCATCCGGCGTGTCGACTTCTACCGGCGCCGAAGGCGCTTCTGAACTGGCGTCTGCGTCGGGCTTTCGTCGGCGCGGCCGGCGTTTGCGAGGCGGCTCGGCCGCATCTTGCGCACGCTGCGCGGGAGTGACCGCCCCTTGTTCTTCGGAAACAGGTTCGGCCGGCAGCGTCGCTGCATCATCAGGATCGGATGGGCTCATGGTCGGGTTCCGGAAGGGGCGGGGTTGTGTCTGCCTCGTCGGGCAAGGGATCAGGCTCGACGGGGGACGAGGACGGATGCTCGGACGCGGGCTCGGGGGACGTGGGGTCTGCCTCCTCGATCGGCAACAGCGGCTGATCCGCGCCGGCGGCATGGCCCAGCGCATCGATTAGGGCGCCCTGCTGCGCCGGCGTTTCGATCAGCGGCAACTGGTCGAGCGAAGCCAATCCGAGGTCGTCCAGAAACTGGCGCGTGGTCGCATAGAGTCCCGGCCGGCCGACGGTTTCGCGATGGCCGATCACCTCGACCCAGTTGCGGTCTTCCAACTGCTTCAGGATCAGCGAATTGATCGTGACGCCACGGATGTCTTCCATGTCGCCGCGAGTGACCGGCTGGCGGTAGGCAATGATGGCCAGCGTTTCGAGCACGGCGCGGGTGTAGCGCGGTGGCTTCTCGGGATGCAGCCGGTCGAGATGGTCGCGCAGTTCGGGGCGGCTCTGAAAACGCCACCCGCTGGCCACGCCCACGAGCTCGAGGCCGCGCTGCGACCAGTCTTCCTGCAGTTCGAGCAACAGCGACTTGATCGTGTCGGCGCCCACTTCATCGTTGAACAGCACGCGCAACTCGCGCACCGGCAACGGCTGGGTCGAACAGATCAAGGCGGTTTCGAGAATGCGCTTGGCATCCGCCGTATTCATGGTTCGCGGTATCCAGGAAAAGGCGCCTCGAAGGGCGCTTGTTCAGAAGGATGGAAAAGAGGCGCTGCCGGCACGCGGCGCATGCAACGCAAGGCCGGTATCGGGTGACCGGCGCGGCCCTGGGGCCGTCAGGCGCGATTGTAATCCAGGCCCCAGGCCTGAAAACCCTGCGCCAGGTCGGGTGGCGGGGCCGCGTGAAACACCATCGAGAGGCCGGTGACCGGATGAACGAACCCGAGCCTGAATGCGTGCAGCGCCTGCCGCGTCAGCCCGGCTGCAGCGACGCCGCCGTAAAGGCTGTCACCGACCAGCGGATGGCCTATCGACGCCATGTGCACGCGGATCTGGTGGGTGCGACCCGTCTCCAGCGTGCAGCGAACTGCGCAGCCTTGCTCGTTGCTGCCGAGCGCTTCGACTAGCGTGCGGGCCGGCTTGCCCGGATGCCGTTCGAGGTCGACGACCGCCATGCGTAGCCGGTTGCGCGGATCGCGTCCGATCGCTGCGTCGACCTGCCGGGCGGCGGCGCCCTGCCAAGAGCGGTGCGCCATCGCGATGTACTGGCGCTTCACTTCCCGCGCAGCGATGAGCGCGACCAACGCATCCATGGCCGCGCGGCTTCTCGCGACCACCATCAGCCCGCTGGTGTCGCGGTCAAGCCGATGAACGATGCCGGCACGTGGCAGCAGCACGGCCTTCGGATCGAGCGCCAGCAGCCCGTTGAGCAGCGTGCCGCTCCAATGGCCGGGCGCGGGATGCACCACCAGGCCAGCGGGCTTGTCAACGATCCGCAAATGCTCGTCCTCGTGCACCACCGCGATCGGCATCGGCTCGGGCCGGAAGGCCTGGCTTTGAGGGGTCGGCCGCAGTTCGATGCGCCCGGCTTCGCCTGCGCGCACGGTCGCCGAAGCTTTCGTGACCACCCTGGCTTGCACGACCACCATGCCGGCTTCAATCAGCTGCTGTAGATAGCTGCGGGAAAATTCCGGCACCAGCGCAGCCAGCGCCCGGTCGAGGCGTCGGCCATGCTGCGCCCGGTCGATCACGAAAGCGCGAACCTCGCTCGCATCACTCGATTCAGCGACCTCGTCATGCTCGGCCGCATCCGCAGGATCGCCCAGGGGGTCGGTCGATATAATTGAGGGCACCTGTTCCACGAAAGCCTTATGTGATGTTTCGCGACAAATTATCGGCTGCCCCCGTCTGGCTGGCGATGTGCGCGGCCGGCTGGCTCGCAGCCGGGTGCTCGACGCCCAGCGTCGATCGCACGGCGAACTGGAGCCCCAACCGCATTTACTCGGAAGCCAAGGACGAATCGAATTCCGGCGCCTACGACAAGGCCGTGCCGCTGTTTGAAAAGCTCGAAGGCCGCGCCGCCGGCACGCCGCTGGCGCAGCAGGCCCAGTTGGACAAGGCTTACGCGCAGTTCAAGGCCGGCGACAAGCCCTCCGCGCTTGCAACGATCGACCGCTTCATGAAGCTGCATCCGGCGAGCCCCGCGGTGGACTACGCGCTCTACCTCAAGGGGGTCGTCAACTTCAACGACGACCTCGGGATGTTCGCGTTCCTGACGCGACAGGACCTGTCGGAGCGCGACCAGAAGGCGGCCAAGGAATCCTTCGAAGCCTTCAAGGAACTGGTGGGCCGTTTCCCGGACTCGCGCTATACGCCCGACGCGCGCCAGCGCATGAACTACATCGTCAACTCGCTGGCCCAGTACGAAGTGCATGTGGCGCGCTATTACTACACGCGCGGCGCCTATCTGGCAGCGATCAACCGCGCCCAGCTGGCGCTGGCCGACTACCGCGAAGTGCCTGCGCTCGAAGAGGCGCTCTACATCATGGTCCAGTCGTATGACGCGCTCGGCCTGACGGACCTGCGCGACGACGCGCGGCGCGTGTTGAGCACCAACTATCCGAAGAGCGAATTCGTCGCGCGCGGCTTCAGGACCAAGGACGATCCTTGGTGGAAGCTCTGGTAGCCGACCCTCAGCCGGTCAGCGCTTCGATGGCGGCGTCGAACTCGGCCTCGCCGTCGAGCCTGCGCATCGGCGGCAACGCGGCCAGCAGCCGACGCCCGTAGCCCATCGCCACCAGACGCGTGTCGCAGATCGCCAGCACGCCGCGGTCGGTCTCCCGCCGGATCAGCCGGCCCGCGCCCTGCTTGAGCGCCACTGCCGCTTCCGGCAGCGAATAGTCGCCGAAGGCACTGCGGCCCTGCGATTCGAGGCGCTGCGAGCGCGCCTCCACCAGCGGATCGTTCGGCGGCGGAAAAGGCAGCTTGTCGATCACGACCAGTTGCAAAGCGTCGCCGGGGGCATCGAAACCTTCCCAGAACGAAGCCGAGGCCACGAGCACGCAGCCGGCACGGCCGTTCGACGCGCCTTCGCGGAATCGGTCCATCAACACCCGTTTCGGCAGCTCGCCCTGCACCAGCACGTCAGGCCGACGGCCCGCTTCCAGCGGCTCGAACTGCTCCCTCATCGCGTCGCCGATGGTGCGCAGCGCGCGCAGCGTGGTCGTCAGCACCAAGGTTCGCCCGCCCAGGGCAGCGGCACCGCGTGCAGCGAGCTGCGCCACCCGCACACTGTGTGCCGGATCACTCGGTTTCGGGAAAACGCGCGGAACATAGAGGGCAGCCTGCTGCGCATAGTCGAAAGGGCTCTGGACGCGCAGCACCTCGGCATCGTGCAGCCCACAAGGCTCGGTGAACCATCGCAGTTTCGGGTCGTCGCCCAGCGTCGCCGACGTGAACACCCAGGCACGTCCCTGGTCCTGCGGATCGGCAGTGCCGGTCTTGAGCACGCGGGTGCGCACCGCATCGGCGATGTCGAGCGGCGACTCGACCAACCGCAGCTGCGTGTTCACATCCACCCACCGTACCGAGCCGACGGCACAGGCTTCTGCAAAGCGCGCCGCACGTTCGGCCAACTGCGCTGCGCGCTCGTGCAGCCGAACGAAATCGGGCGAGAGTTCGCTCACCGTGTCCAGCGCCCGCGCCGCCTGCTCGAAAACATGCTGCAAAGCGTCGAGCGCGCCTTGCCATGCGTCTGCGGGCACGCCGTCCGGTGAGGCACCGGTCCAACGCAGCTTCGCGCCTGGCCACTGCTTGCCGCCCGCGAGCCGCAACTCGCGGGCGGCCCGCTCGGTTGCAGCCACCAGCTGCTGCCAATCGACCAGCCCGCGGGCATGCTGCAGGCCCGCAGCCAGCATGTCGCGCGCAAAGTCGAGCGCCTGGCCGGTTCCGAGTTGCGCCCCGAGAAACTGCACGCCGGTTTCATTGAGCTGGTGGGCTTCGTCGAACACCACGACGCGCACGGTCGGCAACAGCTCCGCCATGCCGGACTCGCGCACCGCGAGGTCGGCGAAGAACAGGTGATGATTGATGACCACCACATCGGCAGCCATGGCTTCGCGCCTTGCCAGATTGACGTGGCATGGCTTGAACTGCGGGCATTGCGCACCGAGGCAGTTCTCGCGCGTGGAAGTGACCAGCGGAATCAGCGGCGAGCGTTCGTCAAGCCCCGGCAGTTCGGCCAGGTCGCCGGTGCGCGTGGTCTTTGACCACTGCTCGATCTTCGCCAGCGTGCGGACGGTGCCGCGCTCGGGCAAGGATGCATCGTGTCGCGCCAGATCGAGGCGGTGCAGACACAGGTAGCTCGCACGTCCCTTGAGCAAGGCCGTGCGCACCGGCAAGCCGAGCGCCTCCACAAGCCGCGGCAGATCGCGTCCGAACAATTGGTCCTGCAGCGTCTTGGTGGCGGTGGAAAGCAGCACGCGTTCGCCGCTCAGGAGCGCCGGCACCAAATACGAGAAGGTCTTGCCGACCCCTGTACCCGCCTCGACCACCAGGACGCCGCCGTTCTCTATGGTGCGCGCCACGGCGAGCGCCATTTCGGTCTGGCCATTGCGTTCGCGGAACTGGTCTGCGGCATGCGAGAGCACACCGTGCGCAGCGAAGGCTTCGCGCACGCCTTCGGCGAGTGCGCCGTTGGTCGGCGCCATCAGGTGGGTTCCAAATACGGGGAAAACGAGAAAAGATTGGAGTCCAACGGAAACGATGCGATGAAGATGCGAACGGCGAGTCGGGCTTCGCCTGCCTTCGCTCGATAATACGTCTTCGCTCCCCTCACACGACAACATGAAGACCGCGCCAACGCAGCCTCTGCGCCCATGATCCAGGGCTTTCGACTCGCCGCCGCCACCGGGCTCCACAAGGGCGACCGGCCCTATCAGCAGGATCAGGTCTTGTTGATGAACCATCCGCGCATGCCGGGCTGCGTGCTGGGCGTCGTGGCTGACGGCATGGGTGGACGCAGTGGCGGACGAAAGGCTTCCGACCAGGTGCTGATGACGGCGCGCCAGCTTTTTGCGCGCTACAAGCCCGGTCGCGACGAGTCGGTGGGCGTGCTGCGCCAACTGCTCGAAGATGCGCATACGGTGATCAAGCTCACCGCGCTTTCGAGTGAGCAGGAGCCGCACAGCACCCTTGCCGCGTTCCTGATGAATCCCGAAGGCGACTGCGCCTGGATTCATGCCGGCGATTCGCGCATCTATCACTTTCGGCGCGGCCGACTGGTAAAGCGCACCAAGGACCACTCGTACGTTCAGGCGCTGGTGGACCGCGGCGAAATCGGCGAAGAAGAAGCCAGCATCCATCCGCAGGGCAACATCCTGCTCGGCTGCCTGGGCATGACGTCGACGCCGCCGCCGGTCGACATCCATGTCGTCGTGCCCCGCCTCGAACCGGACGATCTTCTGCTCGCGTGCAGCGACGGCCTGTGGCACTACTTCACACCGGAAGAAATGGGTGCGGTGCTGGCCGAGCAATCGCCTCGCGCTGCGGCCGAACTGCTCGTCATGGAGGCGCGGCGGCGTGCTCGGGGTACCGGGGACAACATCTCGCTCGTGGTCCTGAAGCTTGAGGCACTGACGGCAAGCGCCGGCGTGCCGGCTGATGTGGCCTGAGGAAGGGCCGATCGCGTTGGTTCAGGGTGGAGTCGGCAGCGGTGCCGAGCGCGGCTTTGTTCTCTCTGCATTGCGGCGTTCGCGATCTTCGCGACGCGCCTGCGCCTGCTCCAATTTGCGCTCGTAGGCTGCGCGTTCGCGCGGCGCCTCGGCGCGGCGGGCCGCCGCCTTGGCCTGAGCTTCCGCATGGGCGCGCTGTTTTTCTTCGAGCTCGCGCCGCCGCGATTCGGCCTCCGAGGCGAGCGCCGCACGGCTCACGGCATGGTCGGCCGATCGCTGCTCGCGATCCTGTTGCGACTTCACCGACCGATCGCGCTCCGATGCGGCATCCTGCGGCCGCGGCGCCGCGTTGTTCTGGTCGAGCCGGTCGAGTTGGGCGGCGCCACGGCGCTTTCGCTCGATGTCATTGATTGCCGCTTCCTGCCGTTTGATGTCGTCCGTCTCGGCGCGGCGGCGGCGGCGGCTGTCCTGGAGGCAGCCCTCGACCGCAAATTTTTTGTAGCAGGCAGCCTGCTCGACGGCAGTTCGCTCGTCGATCGCAGTGCGTTCCGCGCTCAGCCGCGCACGCTCCGCCTCTAACTCGACGCTACCGGTCGTGGCGCTGGATTGCGCCCAGAGCGGCAGCGCCAAAGAGGCGATCAGCATTGCGGTGACGGTGTTCTTCATGCGAGGCGGGTATCGACGATGCGACGCTCCAGCGCCAGGAATTCGGCCGACCGCATTTCGTTGAGCCTGGACACCGTGCGCGGAAACTCGTGGGCCAGCGGACCCTCGGTGTACAACGCTTCCGGCGCAACCTCGGCAGACATGATGAGCTTCACGCGCCGATCGTAAAACACGTCGATCAGCCATGTAAAACGGCGGGCTTCCGAAGCCATGCGCACCGGCATGTGCGGAACATCGGACAGCAGCACGGTGTGGAACTGGGTCGCGATTTCAAGATAGTCGTTTTGCGAGCGCGGACCGCCGCACAGCGTCTTGAAGTCGAACCAGACCACGCCCCCGGCCTTGCGCCTAGCGTGGATCTCTCGTGCTTCGATGTGCAGCACCGGGTTCTCGTCCGCGCTCTCGGCAAGGCGCTCGAAGGCATCGCGCATGTCCTTGTCCGCCGCCGCGCCGTTCGGCGTGAGGTAGAGCCGCACCTGCTCCAGCGTGCGGCGCCTGTAGTCCGTGCCGTTGTCGACACTGATCACTTCGAGGCGCTCGTTCAGGAGGGCGATGGCCGGGAGGATGCGGTCGCGGTGAAGGCCGTCCGGATAGAGGTCGTCCGGCTTGAAGTTCGATGTGGTCACGAAGCCGACACCGTTTTGAAACAGCGCGGCCAGCAAACGGTGCAGGATCATCGCGTCGGTGATGTCGGCGACGTGAAACTCGTCGAAGCAGATCAGCTTGTACCGCTTGGAGATCCGCAGCCCGAGTTCGTCCAGCGGATTGACCGTCCCCTGCAGCTCGGCCAGCTGCCGATGCACTTCGCGCATGAACTCGTGGAAGTGCAGCCGCGTCTTGCGCCGCAGCGGCACCGCGTTGTAGAAGCAATCCATCAGGAAGCTCTTGCCGCGTCCGACACCGCCGTACATGTAGACGCCGCGCGGAATCTCCGGCCGGTTGATCAGCTTCTTGAGCGCGTTGGAACGCTGCGCCTTGTAGCCGGCCCATTCGCTTGCGCAACGGTCGAGCGCTTCCACCGCGCGCAGCTGCGCGGGGTCGCTTTCGTAACCCCTCGCGGCCAGTTCCGCTTCGTAAGCCTGTTTGACGCTCAAGTTCAGAAGTTCAGCGTGCGTTTGTCGACAGCGAGGGCGGCTTCCTTGGTCGCCTCCGACAGCGACGGATGTGCATGGCAGATTCGCGCGATATCTTCGGCGCTCGCCTTGAACTCCATCGCCACCACCGCCTCGGAGATCAATTCGCTGGCCATCGGCCCGACGATGTGAACGCCGAGGATTTCATCCGTGGCCGCGTCGGCAAGAAACTTGACCATGCCCGTGGTGTCGCCCAGCGCACGTGCGCGCCCGTTGGCCAGGAACGGAAAGGTTCCAGCCTTGTACGCACGGCCTTCGGCCTTGAGCTGCTGCTCGGTCTGGCCGACCCATGCGATCTCGGGCGAGGTGTAGATCACCCACGGAATGGTGTTGAAGTTCACGTGGCCGTGCTGCCCCGCGATGCGCTCGGCCACGGCCACACCTTCTTCCTCGGCCTTGTGCGCCAGCATCGGGCCGCGCACCACGTCGCCGATCGCCCACACGTTCGGCAGGTTCGTCCTGCAGTCCGCGTCGACTGCGATGGCGCCGCGTTCGTCGAGCTTCAGGCCCACCGCGTCGGCGTTCAGGCCGATGGTGTTCGGCACCCGCCCGATCGAGACGATGAGCTTGTCGACATCGAGCGTCTGCGCCTCGCCCTTGGCATTGGTCCAGGCGATGCTGACGCCCTTCTTGCCGGATTTGACCTCGCCCACCTTGACGCCGAGTTCGATCTACAGCCCCTGCTTGGTGAACGCCTTGTGCGCCTCCTTGGCAATCTGCTCGTCGACCGCGCCGAGGAAGGTCGGCAAGGCTTCGAGCACGGTCACTTCGGCGCCGAGTCTGCGCCAGACCGAGCCCATCTCGAGCCCGATGACACCCGAGCCGATCAGGCCGAGCTTCTTCGGCACGCCGCCGATGCGCAGGGCGCCGTCGTTGGAGAGGATGTTCTCCTCGTCGAAGTCGGCACCGGGCAATGCCCGCGCGTTCGAGCCGGTCGCCAATACGATGTGCTTGCCCTCGATGCTCTCTTCTGCCGTGCCGGAAACCTTGATCTCGTAGCCACCCTCGGCCTGCTTCACGAACGATCCGCGGCCGTGGAAGAAAGCGATCTTGTTCTTCTTGAACAGATACACGATGCCATCGTTGTTCTGCTTCACGACCGCGTCCTTGCGCGCCAGCATCTTGTCGAGATCGAGCCCGAGGCCCTCGACCTTAATGCCATGGTCGGCGAAGTGGTGCGCCGCATGGTCGTAGTGCTCGGACGACTGCAGCAGCGCCTTCGAGGGAATGCAGCCCACGTTGGTACAGGTGCCACCCAACGCAGGGCCGCCCTTGCCGTTCTTCCACTCGTCGATGCAGGCGACGTTGAAGCCGAGTTGCGCCGCACGAATGGCTGCGATGTAGCCGCCGGGGCCGCCGCCGATGACGACGACGTCGAATTGCTTGTTTGACATTGGGGTACTCCTCAGATGTCGAACAGCAGACGCGCCGGATCTTCGAGTGCTTCCTTCATCGCAACCAGGCCCAGCACGGCTTCGCGGCCATCGATGATGCGGTGGTCGTAGCTCATCGCGAGGTAGTTCATCGGGCGCACGACGACCTGGCCGTTCTCGACCACGGCGCGGTCCTTGGTGGCATGCACGCCCAGGATGGCCGATTGAGGCGGGTTGATGATCGGCGTCGACAGCATCGAGCCGAACACGCCGCCGTTGGAAATCGAGAACGTGCCGCCGGTCATCTCCTCGATGCCCAGCTTGCCGTCCTTGGCCTTCTGGCCGTATTCGCCGATCTTTTTCTCGATGTCGGCAAAGCTCATCTGGTCGGCATTGCGCAGGATTGGCACCACCAGCCCGCGCGGCGAGCCCACGGCGATGCCGATGTCGAAGTAGCCGTGATAGACGATGTCGTTACCGTCGACCGAGGCATTGATCACCGGGTACTTCTTGAGCGCGTGCACCGCCGCCTTCACGAAGAAGCTCATGAAGCCGATCTTGACGCCATGCTCCTTCTCGAACTTCTCCTGGAAGCGCTTGCGCATTTCCATCACCGGCGCCATGTTGACCTCGTTGAAGGTGGTCAGGATGGCGTTGGTCGACTGCGATTGCAGCAGGCGCTCGGCAATGCGGGCGCGCAGCCGGCTCATCGGCACGCGCTGTTCCGGACGCTCGCCGAGGTCCGGCGCGGCGGAAGGTGCGGCAACCTGCTGCAAAGCCGGCTTCGCTGCAGCCACGGCCGGCGCAGCCTTGGCCGACGTGCCGGACGCGACCGCACCGAGCACGTCGCCCTTGGTGACGCGGCCGTCCTTGCCGGTTCCGGAAACGTCACCGGTCTTGAGGTTGTTGTCGGCCAGCAGCTTGGCGGCGGCGGGCATCGCGACATCGGACTTCGAGCCACCGGACGGCGCTGCGGCTGCGGCTGCCGGCGCCGGTGCTGCGCTCGGAGCGCTCGCGGCTGCGGCTGCGGGGGCGCTGGCCGGAGCGGCAGCGGCACCCTTGCCTTCGGTATCGATCCGGGCGATCAGCTGCTCGGCAACCACCGTGGCGCCGTCGGCCGCAACGATCTCGGCCAGCACGCCGGCAGCGGGCGCCGGCACTTCGAGCACGACCTTGTCGGTTTCGATCTCGATCAGGATCTCGTCGATGGCGACTGCGTCGCCGGGCTTCTTCTTCCACTGCAGCATGGTGGCCTCGGCCACCGATTCGGACAGCTGGGGGACTTTGACTTCAACGATTGACATTTTTTATACGCTCCGCTTCCCGGTTCTTGTAGAGATGAAACTGTTGTTCTTCATTTGGTCAGCACGAAGCCCTTGAGCTTGCCGAACGCGCCGTCAACCAGCGCCTTCTGCTGCTCCTGGTGCAGGTGGGAGTAGCCGACCGCAGGCGAGGCCGAGGCGGCCCGGCCGGAGTAGCCGAGCTTCTGGCCTTCGAGCATGTTCTCGTGGAGGTAGTGCTGCACGAAGAACCAGGCGCCCTGGTTCTGCGGCTCGTCCTGGCACCAGACGACGTCGACCAGATTCGGGTACTTCTTCAGTTCCGATCCGAACACCTTGTGCGGGAACGGATAGAGCTGCTCCACGCGCAGGATCGCGACATCGTCGCTGCCCCTTTCCTCGCGCTTTTTCGCCAGGTCGTAGTACACCTTGCCGGAGCAGGCGATGACGCGCTTGACCTTGTCGGCCTTCAGGTCCTTGCTGTCCGGAATGACGGTCTGGAAACCGCCCTTGGTGAACTCGGAGAGTGGCGAGGTCGCATCCTTGTTTCGCAACAGCGACTTCGGCGTCATGATGATCAGCGGCTTGCGCAAATTGCGGACCATCTGCCGCCGCAGCACATGGAAGATCTGGCTGGCGGTGGTGGGCTGAACCACCTGCATGTTCGCATCGGCCGACAGCTGCATGAAGCGCTCCAGGCGCGCCGAGCTGTGCTCGGGGCCCTGGCCCTCGTAGCCATGCGGCAGCATCAGCGTGATGCCGTTGACGCGCCCCCACTTGACTTCGCCCGAAGCGATGAACTGGTCGATCACGACTTGCGCGCCATTGACGAAGTCGCCGAACTGCGCCTCCCAGACCACCAATGTGTTGGGATCGTTCGAGGCGTAGCCGTATTCGAACGCGAGTACCGCTTCTTCCGACAGGATGGAGTCGATGACGACGAACGGCGCCTGGTTGTCGGTCACGTTCTGCAATGGCACGTAGGTACCTTCGTCGAACTTCTCGCGGTTCTGGTCGTGCAGAACGGCATGGCGGTGCGTGAAAGTCCCGCGCCCGCTGTCCTCGCCCGAGAGGCGCACCGGATAGCCACTGGCCACGAGCGACGCGAAGGCCATGTGCTCGCCCATGCCCCAATCGATGTTGCTGTCGCCGCGGCCCATCGCCGCACGGTCGTCCAGCACCTTCTTGACCAGCGGATGCACGGTGAAATTGTCGGGCGCACGGGTGATGCGCTCGGCCAGGCGTTTCCACTCGGCGGTGGGAATGGCGGTGTCGCCGGCATCGGTCCATTTCTTGTTGAGGAACGGCGTCCAGTCGACCGCGTACTTGCTCTTGAAGTTGGTGAGCACGGGGTCCGAGGTGTTCTTGCCGGCATCGAACGCCGCGCGTTGCGCCTTGACCATGTCGTCGCCGAGCGTGTCGCCCATGCCCTGGGCGGAAAGCTTGTCGGCGTAGAGCCTGCGCGTGCCCGGGTGCGCCGCGATCTTCTTGTACATGAGCGGCTGGGTGAGCGAAGGCGTGTCCTGCTCGTTGTGGCCCAGCTTGCGGAAACAGATGATGTCGACCACCACGTCCTTCTGGAACTCCATGCGGAATTCGAGCGCGAACTGGGTGGCGAGCAC
>JANOCL010000219.1:0-2094 GCA_031412135.1 Variovorax sp.
TTGCTGCCGCCCGATGTGAAGGTCGGGCCGGGCATCGACATGGTGTCGATGTCGCCAGTCGACAAGATGGGGGACCCGGGGCTCGGTCTGCGCGACGTGAGGCACCGCGTACTCAACTACCGCATGCTCGCCGCGCTCGAACCTAACAAGGACCCGCGCGAGCCGTCACGGCTGCTCGAGTTGCACCTGACCGGCAACATGGAACGCTACATGTGGTCGTTCGACGGCCGGATGTACTCGGCGGTCAGCGACGTCCCGATCCGCTTTGCCTGGAACGAGCGGGTACGCGTGAAGCTGGTCAACAACACGATGATGGCGCACCCCATCCACCTGCACGGGATGTTCTTCGAGCTGGTCAACGGCGAGGCGCCCGCGACGCAGCCGCGCAAGAACGTCGTCATCGTCCAGCCCGGCGCGAGCGCGACCTTCGACCTCACCGCCAACGAGGCTGGCGACTGGGCCTTCCACTGCCACCTGATGTACCACATGCACGGCGGCATGATGCAGACCGTAACCGTCATGGGTCCGAAGGCAGAGGCATGAGCGTGCGTCTGTTCGTCTCGGTGGCCATGCTCGGCACTCCCCTGATTGCGGCCCCTGCAATGGCGCAGCATCAGGGCCATGCCATGCCGATGCCTTCGCCAGCAGCAAAGTCCGTGCCTGCGGCTCAGCCAGCACCACAGGAGCCTGCGCCTGAGCCAAAGCCCGCGCCCGTCCAGGCTGATCCGCACGCAGGTCATGCGATGCCGGCCGAGCCGGTAGCAATACCATCCCCAAGCGATCCTCACGCCGGGCACATCATGCCGCCGTCAGGCACCTCACCGAATAGTGTTCAGGCCATGGAAGGCATGGATCACAGCGTCATGGATCACGGGGCCATGGATCACGGCGAAATGGTCGGGAGCGCAGCTGCTTCCCCCGGACCCGAGATGGAAACGCCGCCACCGCCCGAGGCCGGAAGCGGCCCGCCGCGTGCCGCGGATGCGATCTGGGGGGCCGACGCGATGCAGGCATCGCGCGAGGACTTGCGCCGGACGCATGGCAGTTTTCCGGTCTTCTGGTTTCAGGGCGACCGCCTTGAAACACAGGTGCGCCGCGGCCGCGATGGCTACCTCTGGGACCTCCAGGGCTATTACGGCAGTCCGACCAGCCGGTTCTGGTTCAAGAGCGAGGGCGAAGGCTCGTTCGGCGAGCGAACTGAGGACGCCGAGTTCCAGGCGCTCTATTCGCGCGCGATCACGCCCTTTTTCGATCTCCAGGCCGGCGTCCGGCAGGATGTGCAGGGTCCCAACACCACTTATGGCGTCATCGGCGTCCAGGGCCTGGCACCCTATTTGTTCGAGGTCGACGCGGCTCTGTTTGTCTCGCATCGCGGCGACGTGACGGCCCGGGTCGAGGCCGAGGTCGATCAACGCATAACCCAGCGCCTCATCCTCCAGCCCCGTGTAGAACTCAATCTCGCTGCGCAGGACGTCCCCCAGCTCGGCGTCGGTGCCGGGCTCGACAAGGTCGAGGTCGGCTTGCGGCTTCGCTACGAAATCGTCCGCGAGCTCGCGCCTTACATCGGGATCGAACAAAGCTGGAAGTTGGGCCGTAGCGCGACCTACGCGCGCGCATCCGGCGAGGATCCAAGCGTTACCAACTATGTCGTCGGCATCCGTTTCTGGTTTTGATGCAAAGGAAAACATGATGAATCTCGTTCCTATTTTCGCGGCATTGGCAATGCTGGCAGCGCCGCTCGCGGCACCCGCAGCTGCGCTTGCGCATACCAAAGTCGTCGCTTCGACACCGGCGGAGGGTTCGACAGCTGCCCGCCCGCGCGTCGTCACGCTCACGTTCAGTGAAGCGCTGCTGCCGCCGACGGCGGCCGCCAGCATCGTGATGACCGCGATGCCCGGGATGGCCGACCACAGCCCGATGGTAGTCCGCAATTTCACGACCACCTGGTCGAACAGCAATCGCACGATGACGCTGAAGCTGCGTCAGCCCCTGCGCGCCGGGACGTACGAGGTGCGCTGGCAGGCGGCCGGCGCTGACGGCCATCGCATGAAGGGCACCGTCAACTTCGTCGCCAAGTGACCTTGGTGTGGAGGA
>JANOCL010000220.1:0-5976 GCA_031412135.1 Variovorax sp.
TCATCGTGTTGATTCTCTTGCTGCCGGTCCAGTGGACCTGGGCTTCGGCGGCGAGCGTCTGCGCGCATGAGAAGACGGGTCAAGCGACCCACTTCGGCCACCATGAACACGAGCACCAAGGCGGGGCAGATGCTCATGAGCAGGGCGACGAAAGTCAGGCAGGCTCGCTGGCGGCCCATGCCGACTGCGGCGTGTGCCATGGAATGAACTCCGCGTTCGTTCCTGCTTTCGACAGCATCACGAAGCCTTGGACCAACCGCAGTTTCTGCGCGCCCTATGCCGCTGCGGTTCCGGACCGCTTCGTCGAGACGCTTCTCAGACCGCCTTTGACGCTCGCCAGCTGACAGGCTGACGAGGCGATTGCTCCTTCGGCGCCCCTATGGCGCGCCGGCCCTCGTCGGGTTTTTGAATCAGCGGGCCCGCGGCTCGCCTCGCGACGAGAAATCACATGAAGAAAAGACGCTGGGATGTTCCCGGTGCGCTGGTGGCTGTCCTTCTGGGCTGCGGCTTTCCAATACAAGCACAGCAGCTGCAGGCCGGCGGCGAGACTTTCAGGCAAGGGTTCGAAGCCGCATGGGCCCGACAGCCCGAGCAGCGAGCCGCCGCACTGCGCCGTGACGCCGCAGCCGCCGGCGAGATCGCCGCACGGCGATGGAGCCCGGAGCCGCCGTCGCTGGACCTGAGCGCCAAGAGCGACCGGGTAACGGACAACACGGGTGCTCGCGAATACGAAGCGACTGTTGCCGTGCCGCTGTGGTTGCCGCGTGAAAGGTCGAGTTCGCAGGCCGCTGCGTTGGCCGAATCCGATGCGGTCGAGGCGCGGCTCCTCGCAGCGCGATGGCGCCTTGCTGCGGAGGTTCGCGCGGCGCACTGGGGATATCAACGGGTTCGCATCGACGATTCGCTGGCCCGCCAGCGCCTGCAGAACGCGCGCCGGATTGCTGCCGATGTCGCTCGACGCGTCAAGGCAGGCGACCTGGCCCGTTCCGACGCGCACCAGGCGGAAGGAGCGGTCGCGGCTGCAGAAGGCGCGGTCGCGGAGGCGAGCGTCGCGTTGTCGCGCGCTGCGCAGGCGTGGACTTCGCTCACCGGGACGGCTGTGCTCGCCAGCGAAGACCTGGTTCCCGAACCGATCCCGTCGACGACCGTGCCCAGCGCCGAGCATCCGGCCTTGCGGGAACTGACGGCGCGTGTCGACCTGGCACGCCGGCAGGGCGAACTTGCGGGCGCGCAAACACGCGCCAATCCCGAACTCAGGCTGGGGGTGTCGCGCGAGCGGGGCGAGTTCAGCGAGCGCTACGCCCAGGCACTCGTCGTCGGCGTGCGCATCCCGCTCGGGACTCACAGCCGCAGCGACGTCAAGATTGCGACGGCAGCCGCCGAGCAGCTTGAAGCGGAGACGCAACTCTCGTTGGAGCAGGAGCGCATTCAAGTGGAGGTTCAGGCCGCAAGGGACCGCGTCGCCGCGCTGCAGCAGGCGGTCGGCGCGGCGGAGCGACGCGGTCGCCTGGCTGCCGAATCGCGAGGTTTCTTCGAAAAGTCATTCCGTCTCGGCGAATCCGACCTGCCGACCCGGCTTCGAGTCGAGCTGGAGGCGACCGACGCCGAGCGCCAGGCCACGCGCAGCCGCATCGAGCTTGCGCAAGCCATCTCCCAGCTTCGCCAATCACTCGGCTTGTTGCCCGAGTAAGCACGAAAGAACAGAACAATGAAACCAGCACACATGCTTGCGGCACTGGGCTTTGCAGCCTTGTTCTGCACGATGCCCGCCATGGCCGCCGACGAGCATGGGCACGACCATGACGCGCCTGCCGCCGCCAGCGGCCCGGCATTGCCTCGATTCACTGCGGTGTCCGAGGCTTTCGAACTCGTCGGTGTGGTCAGCGGCAAGGAACTGACCGTGTACGTCGACCGGTTCAACGACAACGCCCCGGTGAAAGATGCGAACGTCGAGCTCGAAATCGCGGGAGAGAAGGTCGCCCTCAAACAAGGCGCAGAGGGCGAGTACACCGGCACCCTTGCGCAGGAACTCAAGCCTGGCGTCATTGCGGTAACCGCATCCATCGTGGCAGGCAGCGACTCCGACATCCTCTCGGGAGACCTCGACCTGCACGAGCAGCAGATCGCCCATGAAACGCACACGCGCGGCTTGCTGAAGTACGGGGCTTTCGCGGCAGCAGCGGTACTGGTGCTCGGCGCCGTTGCATGGCAAAGGCGGCGCGGTGCCGTCGCCCGGCGCGCTCGCATGGGAGGTGCAGCATGATTTCAAGACTCATCCTGGCTGCGCTTGTCGGCTGCGCCGCCCCGGCCTGGGCCGCGGACGAGCATGGCCACGAGCACGGCGGGCCTGCACCCGCGGCCTCCTCGAACGGCCCCAGTCGGCAACCCGATGGCAGCGTCTTCCTGCCAAAACCGGCACAGCGCCAGCTGTCTGTTCGCACTGTGGTCGCCAAGCCCGAGGAACTCGCTCGTACCGTCGAACTTGCCGGCAAGGTGACGATGGACCCCAACGCCGGCGGCAAGGTACAAGCCACATCCCCCGGGCGCATGGAGCCCGGCACGCAAGGCCTGCCCACAGTCGGGCGGTCGGTGCGCAAAGGCGAGGTCCTTGCGTACGTTGTTCCATCGGCGGCTCCGATGGAGCGCTCGGTTCAATTCGCCCAGCTCGCGGAGTTGCGCGCTTCCAGGACACTTGCCGAGAAGCGACTGGCCAGGCTCAAGGAGCTCGCCGACACCATCCCGCAAAAGGAGATCGAAGCCGCGCAGGCAGAGCTTGCGAGCCTGGCCGCGCGCGCCGGCGCCGTGAACACGGGCCTGAGCGGGCGCGAAGCGCTCGTGGCGCCGGTGTCGGGCGTCATCGCGTCGTCGCATGTGGTCGCGGGCCAGGTGGTCGATGCGAGAGAACTCATCTATGAAATCGTCGACCCCACGCGGCTGAGTATCGAAGCGCTGTCCTTCGACGCCAGCCTCGGAGCCGACGTGGGAGGCGCAACCATTGCCATCGGCAACGAGCGTGTGCCGCTTCGCTTCCTCGGTGCCGCGCGCACGCTGCGCGAACAGGCGCTGCCGCTGAGCTTCACGGCCCAGGGTGCCGTGCTGTCCAAACTTGCGGTCGGTCAGCCGGTCAAGGTGTTCGTGCAGACGCGGTCGAAGGTCCAGGGCATTGCGGTGCCCGCCGCATCGCTCATGAAGAACCCCTCGAACCAGACCATCGTGTGGGTCAAGACGGCGCCGGAGAAATTCGAGCCGCGGGTCGTGAGCGTCGAGCCGCTCGATGGCGTCAACGTCGCGGTAACCAAGGGCCTGGAGCCGGGAGACCGTGTCGCGACCCAGGGTGCAACCCTCATCAATCAAGTCCGCTGACAGGAGCCACAGATGTTCAAGTGGCTACTGAATGGCAGCCTGTCCAATCGGTTGCTGGTGCTTATCGCCAGCGCCGTATTGATGGCCTATGGCGCGTGGACCATGTCCCGCACGCCCGTCGATGTGTTTCCCGACCTCAACAAGCCGACCGTCACCATCATGACGGAGGCGGGGGGCATGGCGGCCGAGGAGGTGGAGCAGCTCATCACCTTTCCGTTGGAAACCACCATGAACGGGCTGCCGGGCGTCGAGACCGTTCGTTCGGTGTCGTCGTCGGGACTGTCGTTCCTCTACGTGACTTTTGGGTGGGACACCGAAATCTTCCGCGCGCGGCAGATGGTGTCGGAGCGGCTGTCATCGATGGAGGAAGGCTTGGCGGAAGGCGTGGTTCCGCGAATGGGGCCCATCAGCTCCATCATGGGCGAGATCATGCAGGTCGCCATCCCGGTGGACGTCGCAAAAATCTCGCCGATGGCCGTGCGCGAATACGCCGACTGGGTGCTCAGGCCTCGCTTGATGGCGATACCCGGCGTTGCACAGGTGATTCCCATCGGTGGCGAGGTGCGGCAGTTCCAGGTGCAACCAGACACGGCGCGGATGTCCGAGCTGGGCATCACGCACGAGCAGCTGGAAGGTGCACTCAAGGGCTTCTCATCAAACACGTCCGGCGGCTTCCTGGAACTGAACGGCCGTGAGTACCTCATCCGCCATCTGGGCCGCACGTCGCTGCTGGACGACCTCAAGAATCTCGCACTGGGGTCGCGCAACCGGCAGCCCATCCTGCTGCGCCAGATCGCCGAAGTGACCTTCGCTGCCGCGCGGAAGCGCGGGGACGCGGGTTTCGAAGGCAAACCTGCAGTCATCCTGGGCATCCAGAAGCAGCCGACGGCGGACACGGTCGCGGTCACGGAATCCATCGAAGCGGCAATGGACGGCATGAAGGCATCGTTGCCTGCCGGTATGGACGCGCCGAGGGTCACCTTTCGCCAAGCCAGCTTCATCGAGGCGTCCATCGACAACTTGAAGTGGAAGCTGGTCGGGGCGTCGGTGTTCGTCGCAGTGATCCTGTACCTCTTCCTCGGCACGCTGCGGCCGACCGTCATCGCGCTGACGGCGATCCCGGTCTCCATCCTGATGGCGGCGCTGGTGTTCAAGTATTTCGGCCTCTCCATCAACACGATGACGCTGGGCGGCCTGGCCGTCGCTGTCGGGGGCCTGGTCGACGACGCGGTGGTCGGCCTGGAGAACTCCATCCGGCGATTGCGGGAAGACCGGGCCAGGCATCCGGAACATCGTCTGAACCCGGTCGAGGTCGTGGCGCTGGCGACGATGGAGGTTCGCTCGTCGATCCTGTACGCGACCATCATCATCGTGTTGGTCTTCGTGCCCCTGTTCGCGCTGCCGGGCATGGAGGGCCGGCTGTTCGCGCCATTGGGCATCGCGTTCATCGTTTCGACCTTGGCCAGCCTCATCGTTTCGGTGACCGTCACTCCGGTGCTGTCGTACTACCTGTTGCCGAGGATGAAGTCGCTCGACCATGGCGACACGAAGCTGCTGGCCTGGTTGAAGGCCAGGTATGCAAGCGGCCTTCGGAAAGTGCTGAACCAACCGAAAGGCGCCATCGCTGCCGGCGGCATCGCGGTACTGGTGTCGCTCGCGGCGGTTCCGTTCTTTCCGACGACTTTTCTGCCGCCGTTCAACGAGGGGACGTTGCTTGTCGGAATGCGACTGAACCCGGGCGTCACGCTCGCAGAAACCGCAGCGCTCGCGCGCCAGGCGGAGGTGTTGATCAAGCAGGTGCCCGAGGTCACGCACGTAGGCCGTCGAAGCGGCCGCGCCGAGCTGGATGAGCATGCCGAAGGCGTGCATGTCAGTGAACTCGACATCGGACTGAAACCGACCGGTGAACTGACGAGGTCGATGGGAGAAATCTCGGCCGACATCCGGACGCGACTGGTGAACCTGCCTGCTGCGATTTCCATCGGACAGCCCATCTCGCATCGGATCGACCACATGCTTTCGGGCGTGCGGTCGCAGATCGCCATCAAGATCTTCGGAGAAGACCTGGACACGCTGCGAAGCCAGGCGGATTTGCTGCGAAGCCGGCTCGCAGCCATTCCCGGAATGGCCGACCTGGAGATCGAGAAGCAGGTTCTCGCGCCACAGATCAAGGTGCGCATCGACTATGCGGCGGCTGCGCAGTATGGCGTTCCGGCGCCGCAGATACTGAGTGCGCTGCAAAGCATGGTCGAGGGCGAGAAGATCACGCAGATCGTCGAGGGCAGCCGACGCTTCGCCCTGGTCGTGAAGCTTCCGGAATCCGCGCGCTCCGCCGAAGGGCTGCAGCACATCCTCATCGAGACACCTTCCGGGCGCGTGCCGCTTTCCAAACTGGCTTCCATCGAGGAAGGCGACGGTCCCAACCAGATCAGCAGGGACGACGGCAAGCGACGCATCGTTCTGTCTGCGAATGCGCAGGGCAGGGCGCTGTCGGACATCGTTGCCGACATGCGCCGCGTGGTGGCGGAGATGAAGCTTCCAGAGGGCTACTTCGTCACGCTGGGAGGGCAGTTCCAGGCGCAAGAGGAGGCGTCCCGGCTGGTGGGGCTGCTT
>JANOCL010000221.1:0-12750 GCA_031412135.1 Variovorax sp.
CGACGACGACGTGATCCTCTCGGTCTTCAACCTGTCGCGGGCCGCACAGCCGGTGGAGCTGGACCTGTCGGCGTTCAAGGGCCGGGTGCCGGTCGAGATGCTGGGACGCACCTCGTTCCCGCCGATCGGCGAGCTGCCTTATCTGCTGACCCTCAACTCGCACGGCTTCTACTGGTTCCGCCTCACCAACGAGGTGGCGATGCCGGGCTGGCACCAGGAAGGCGTGGCACTGCAGGACCGGCCGGTGCTGGTTCTCTTCGACGGCTGGACCAGTCTGTTCAAGGAACGGGTGATGCCGTGGCGCATCGGCTTTGCCGACCGCCTGCGCGGGCAGTTCGAGACCGATACGCTGCCGCGCCACATCGAGGCGCAGCGCTGGTACGCATCGAAGGGCGCGGCGATCGAGCGCGCCCAGGTGGCCGACCATGCGATCTGGCAGGCCGACGGCCAGAGCTGGATGCTCCCCATCCTGGACCTGCAGGGCCCGCCCGCGCCGTCGGTCTACTTCATGCCGCTCGCGCTCGCATGGGAAGACCGCGACGAAGAGCGCATGAAGAGCCTCACGCCGGCTGCGCTGGCCAAGATCCGCCAGCAGGCCGATGTCGGCGTGATGGGCGACGCTTTCTTCGACGAGGCCTTCTGCCGTCAGGTGGTGCGGGCGATCGCTGCCGATGTGATGGTCGCGACCGCGCACGGCCGCCTGCACTTCCGTCCGACCAGCCTTGGGCGCGGCCTCGTGCTCGACCAGCTCGACGAACTCGCGGTCAGCCGGCCGAGCGCCGCGAGCAGCAACACCGTCGTCACCATCGGCGACCAGTTGTTCCTGAAGGGCTATCGCCAATTGCGCCCGGGCATCAACCCCGAGCTGGAAATGGGCCGCTTTCTCACCGAGGTGGTGCAGTTCCCGAACTGCGTGCCCGTTGCCGGCGCGCTCGAATATGCGGGCGACGACGGCACGGTGATGACGCTCGGCCTGCTGCAGGCCTACGTGACCAACCAGGGCGACGGATGGGAGTACACGCTCGCCTACCTGGAGCGCTTTCTGAGCGAGCTGCGCGACATGGACGGCGATCTGCCGGCCGAGGCGCATGGCGCTTTCCTGGCGCTGATCCAGATCCTCGGCCAGCGCACGGCCGAGCTTCACACCGCGCTCGCGCAGCACACCGGCGACCCGGACTTCGATCCGGTGCCGCTGGCCGACGACGACCTGCTGTGGATACGCGACAACGCGCGCGCCGAGGCGCAGCAGACGCTGGACATGCTGAACGGCAGCCTCGACGGTCTTCCGCCCGCCTCGCAGGACGACGCGCGGCGCCTTTTGGCGCGCGCGGGCGATGTGCTGGCGTATGTCGACGGCATGCAGGTCGAAGGCCGCACCGGCGTGCGCACCCGCTTCCATGGCGACTACCACCTCGGCCAGGTGCTGGTTGCCCGCAACGACTTCCTGATCATCGACTTCGAAGGCGAGCCGGCGCGCTCGCTCGACGAACGTCGCGCCAAGCGCTCACCGCTGCGCGACGTGGCCGGCATGCTGCGCTCGTTCAACTACGCACGCTGGAGCGCCCTGCGCCGAACGGCACAGAACGCCGAAGAACTGGCGCGCATGGACGCTGCCGCGCGCACCTGGGAACACGAGACGCGCGCCGCCTTCCTGGCCGGCTACAGCGGCTCGCTCGCACCCGAGGCGGGCGCGGTCGACCCCGAGCTGCTGGCGCTCTTCGAGCTGGAGAAGGCGTTCTACGAGCTGCGCTACGAGCTCGGCAACCGCATCGACTGGGTCCCTGTGCCGCTGCAGGGCATCCTGGCCCTCCTCGACCGCTCGCCGCGAGCACGCAGCGGCATGCGCTAGCCGGCCGAGCCATTTCAGAACACGAGGGAAAGACCCATGAACAACCTTGCCATGCACCTGGAGCCCGCGCGCGCGTTCCTGTTCCAGATCGGTGCCTTCATCCCGCGGCTGCTGTTTGCCGCGCTGGTGGTTTTCATCGGCTGGCTGATCGCGAAGATGGTCCGCTTCGCGGTCATCCGCGGGCTCAGGGCCATCAACTTCCACGTGCTGACCGAACGCGCCGGCATCGACAACTTTCTGCGCCAGGGCGGCATGGTGTCGGACACCACGGTGGTCTTCGGCGTTCTCGCCTACTGGCTGGTGATCCTGGCGGCGCTGCTCATCGCCTTCAACGGACTCGGCCTCACCTACGCGACCGACCTGCTCGGGCGGGTCGTGTGGTTCGTGCCGAACGTGTTCGTCGCACTGCTGATCCTTGCTTTCGGCGCCTATTTCGCGCGCTTCGTCGGCGAAGCGGTGACCACCTACTGCCGCAACGCCAAGATGGCAGACGGGTTTCTGCTGGGCAAGGTGGCGCAGTACGCCATCCTGGTGTTCGTGGTGCTGATCGCGCTCGACCAGATCAAGGTGGGCGGCGACATCGTGCGCCAGAGCTTCCTGTTGATCCTGGCCGGCGTCGTCTTTGCGCTCGCGCTTGCCTTCGGCCTTGCAGGCAAGGACTGGGCCGCCGAGCGCATCGAGAACTGGTGGCCCAAGGAGCGGCGTTCTCCGCGTGCGCCGGTCGAGCCGCCAGTGCGGGACAGTGCCGCGCCGCAGCAGCCGCCCTCGGTCTGGCCCGCATCGCCGCCCAAGAAAGATTCACCGTTTCCATGAGCAAGCGAACGCACAACCCTCTTACGGCCGTCTGGCCGGGCCGGCAGTACCCGCTCGGCGCCACCTGGGACGGACAGGGGGTGAACTTCGCGCTTTTCTCCAAGCATGCGGACAAGGCCGAACTCTGCATCTTCGACGACAAGGGCCGCCACGAGCGGCAGCGCATCACGCTGCGCGAGCGCACCGACGACGTCTGGCACTGCTACCTGCCCGAGGCGCGGCCCGGCATGGCCTACGGCTGGCGCGTGCATGGCCGCTACAAGCCCGAGGAGGGCCACCGCTTCAATCCGCACAAGCTGCTGGTCGACCCGTACGCGAAAGACCTGGTGGGCGAGCTGCGCTGGGGCGATGCGCTCTACGGCTATTCGGTCGGCAGCAAGCGCGAAGATCTCTCGTTCGACCGGCGCGACAGCGCCGCCTTCATGCCCAAGGGCCGCGTGCTGGAGACCGCCTTCACCTGGGGCGACGACCGCCGCCCCGAAGTGCCGTGGCAGGACATGGTGATCTACGAGCTGCACGTGCGAGGCTTCACCATGACGCATCCGGGCATTCCGGAAAACCTGCGCGGCACCTACGCCGCACTCGGCTGCGCGCCGGTGGTCGACTACCTGCAGCGCCTGGGCGTCACCACCATCGAACTGCTGCCCGTGCATGCGTACCTGAACGACCGCAACCTGGCCGAAAAGGGCCTGCAGAACCACTGGGGCTACAACACGCTGGCCTATTTCGCGCCCGAGATGCGCTACAGCGCATCGGGCAAGGTGAAGGAGTTCAAGACCATGGTCAAGACCCTGCACTCGGCCGGCATCGAGGTCATCCTCGACGTGGTCTACAACCACACCTGCGAAGGCAACCAGCTCGGCCCGACGCTGTCAATGCGCGGCGTCGACAACGCGTCCTACTACATCGCCAAGTCGGAGAACCGGCGCTACTACGACGACTTCACCGGCTGCGGCAACACCGTCAACCTGGAGCATCCGCGCGCGCTGCAACTGGTGATGGATTCGCTGCGCTACTGGGCCGACGAGATGCATGTGGACGGCTTTCGCTTCGACCTGGCGTCGGCGCTCGCCCGCGAGGCCGGCAAGGTCGAGAACCTCGGCGGCTTCTTCGACGCCATCCGCCAAGACCCGACGCTCAACCGCGTCAAGCTCATCGCCGAGCCCTGGGACCTGGGCCACGGCGGCTACCAGGTGGGCAACTTCCCACCCGGCTGGGCCGAGTGGAACGACCGCTACCGCGACGGCATGCGCGGCTGGTGGAAGGGCGATGCCGGGCTGGTCGGCGATGTGTCGGCAAGGCTCACCGGCTCGCAAGACCTCTACGGCTGGTCGGGCAAGGGCCCGCATGCCAGCATCAACTTCATCACCGCGCACGACGGCTTCACCCTGCACGACCTGGTGTCGTACAACGAGAAGCACAACGAGGCCAACGGCGAGGACAACCGCGACGGCACCAGCAACAACCTGTCGTGGAACTGCGGCGTCGAGGGGCCGACCGACGATCCCGAAATCAACAGCCTGCGCGAACGGCAGAAGCGCAACCTGCTCGCGTCGCTGCTGCTGTCGCAGGGCGTTCCGATGCTGCTGGCCGGCGATGAACACGGCCACACCCAGAAGGGCAACAACAACGTCTATTGCCAGGACAACGAGCTCGGCTGGATCGACTGGACGCCGACGCCCGAGGGCGAGTCGCTGCGCGCCTTCGTCGCGCAGCTCATTCGCATCCGGCACCGGCATCCGTCGTTCCGGCGGCGCAGCTTCTTTCGCGGCAAGCCAGTCGACGAGAGCGCTCCGAAGGACGTGGTCTGGCTCAAGCCCGATGGCCACGAGATGACGGCGCCCGACTGGAACGACGACCACGTGCGCTGCCTCGGCATGCTGTTCTCGGGCACCGGCATCGTCGACGTCGGACCGCACGGCGAGGAGCAGCACGACAGCGATTTCCTGCTGCTGCTCAATGCGTATCACGAAGAACTGACTTTCATCGTCCCCCTGCACGAAGGCGACCGCTGGACCCGCCTGGTCGACACCGCGCGCGAAACATCGCTGTCGACGCTGCTCGGCGAGCAGCCGTATCCGCTGCAGGGCCGTTCACTCGTGTTGTTGCGCAGAGCGCCGAGCCTCCAATGAAGCACCATCATCAAATGCCTTTCGGCGCGGCGCTGCTGGCGGGCGGCGGCGTGCGCTTCAGGCTCTGGGCGCCATCCTCGGCGCAGCTCGTTCTGGAGCACCAGAAAGACAAGCAGTGGCGCTCGCAGCCGATGGCCCGCAGCGACGACGGCTGGCACGAAGCCACCCTCCCCGACGCGGCCGCCGGCGACCTGTACCGCTACCTGCTGCCGGACGGCCTGAAGGTGCCCGACCCGGCCTCGCGCCGCAATCCCGACGACGTGCACGGCCCGAGCGAAGTGGTCGATCCGACGGCCTATGCCTGGAACGACGAAAGCTGGCGCGGTCGCCCGTGGCAGGAGGCGGTGATCTACGAGATGCATGTCGGCACTTTCACGCCCCAAGGCACCTTCGCGGCGGCGCGGGCGCATCTGTCCGACCTGGCTGCGCTTGGCATCACCACGCTCGAACTGATGCCGCTGGCCGACTTTCCGGGACGGCGCAACTGGGGCTACGACGGCGTGCTGCAGTTCGCGCCCGATGCCAGCTACGGCACGCCGGCAGAGCTGAAGGCGCTGGTCGACCACGCGCATTCGCTCGGCATGATGGTGCTGATCGACGTGGTCTACAACCACTTCGGTCCCGAGGGCAACTACCTGCATGCCTACTGCCCGGAGTTTTTCAATCAGGCGCACCAGACGCCGTGGGGCGCGGCCATCAACTTCGACGGCGAGCGCTCGCGCACGGTGCGCGACTTCTTCGTCCACAACGCGCTCTACTGGGTCGAGGAGTACCGCTTCGACGGACTGCGCATGGACGCCATCCACGCGATCCGCGACGACTCCGCAACGCCGATCGTGGACGAGGTCTGCGCCGCGCTGCGCGACGGCCCGGGGCGCGAGCGGCACGTCCACGTGGTGCTGGAGAACGACCAGAACGAGGCGCACCGGCTCGAACGCGATGCTAGCGGCCGCCCGATCGCCGGCACGGCGCAGTGGAACGACGACCTGCACCATGCCGCCCATGTTTTGCTCACCCGCGAGACGGACGGCTACTACGCCGACTACGCAGCCTCGCCGCTCGCGCAGTTCGCGCTGGCGCTGGCGCAGGGTTTCGTCTACAGCGGCCAGGCCTCCGTGTTCCGCCATGGCGAGGCGCGCGGCGAGCCGTGCAGCCACCTGCCCCTGGGCGCCTTCGTATCTTTCGTGCAGACGCACGACCAGATCGGCAACCGCGCCCTCGGCGAGCGCATCGATGCGCTCGCCGACCCGGTGCTGCTGCAGGCAGCACGCGCCTGCGTGCTGCTGTCGCCGCACACGCCGATGCTGTTCATGGGCGAGGAGTTCGCCGCATCGTCGCCGTTCCAGTACTTCTGCGACTTCGGCCCCGAGCTGGCGGCGGCGGTATCGAAGGGCCGGCGCGAGGAGTTCGGCCGCTTCGCCGCTTTCGCCGGCGAAGGCGCCGCCGTGGAAGTTCCCGACCCGAACAGCGATGCGGCGTTCCTTGCATCCAGGCTGAAATGGGAAGAGCGTTCAAGGGAGCCGCATGCCGAGGCACTGCGGCGCACGCAGGAGCTTCTGGCCGTGCGCAGCACCGAGTTGGCACCGCTCTTCGGTGGCCGGCCGCATGCGCACCACTGGTCATGCACTGGCGACGCGCTGCATGTTGTTTGGAGCCTCGACGCGCTTGACGCGAGTGCGCCGACCTACCTGCATCTGGTCGCGAACTTTGGCACGGCGGCACTCGACCATGCCGGCATTCCGGGCCGGCTGATCTACGCGCTGCGGGCGCAACACCGCGGCCCCGGCAGCGCCGCGCCGCTGCTGCTGGAACCGGGCGGCGTGTACGCGACGCTGGCGGAGAAATGATGAAACCAGCCTTGCCGATTCGACGGCGGGAGTGTCGTTCGCGGCGGGATCACGCCGACGGGGCACCCTGCTCCGCGAATGTCCCCCGGCGCGGCCTAGGGCCGCAGACCTCAGAAAGTGAAGCACCCCCGAAGCGCCTGCGGCGCCTCCCCCTCGAGGGGGCGATACCAGCGGCCCGGCGGAGCCGGTTCCGCGGTATCCCTGGCATTTTCGTGTCCCGGTTTCATGCCCTGACGGTGCGTCCCGTGCCGAGGGTGCCGGGTGACCCCCGCAGCGAAATAAAGGAGGAGGCCGAAGGCCGGGGGACATTCGCGGAGGGGGTCACCCGGTGGCCTCGGCACGCACCCCTGACGCCCGCCCCCAAAAACACCCCAGCGTCTGATGCGTCGCGGGTCGCGCGATGCGCGCTGAAGCAACTGAAATGACCGAAGAAGAATTACACGGTGCGCTGCACCGCCTGTGCGAGCGCCACGGCGTCGCGACCGGCTATGCCGACGTCTGGGGCGTGCAACATGCCGTGCCGCCGGAACGCCTGGTGAAACTGCTTCGCGAATGCGGTGTCGAACTGCCGGCCGACGGCCCCGTCGATGCCGCTCGCCTGGCCCAGGCCGAAGCGGATGCCGAACGCGCCGATTGGCACCGCGCGCTGCCGCCAGTGAAGACGATGCGCGCGGGCGCCGATTCGTTCTCGATCGCGCTGCGCCTGCCCGGCGATGTTGCGCAGATCGAATGGCGCGTGGCCGACGAGGCCGGCGCGGTGCACGAGGGCGCGGTGCAGACCTCGCAGCTTTCGGTAGCCGACCGCGCCGAAGTCGATGGCAAGCCGCACCTGCTGTACACGCTCGAGGTCGCCCTTGCACTGCCGATGGGCTACCACCTGCTCTCCATTGCGGGCCACGCCGGCGAGACGCTGCTCGTCTGCGCGCCGGCCCAGTGCCACCGACCGCCCGCGCTGGAAGACGACGGCCGGCTCTGGGGGCTGACCCTGCAGCTGTACGGTCTGCGTTCGCGCCGCAACTGGGGCATCGGCGACTTCAGCGACCTGGCGGTCTTTGCCGCCCAGGCCGCGCGCGAGGGCGCCGGCGTCATCGGCCTCAACCCGCTGCATGCGCTGTTTCCGCACAACCCGGCGCACACCAGCCCGTACAGCCCGTCGTCGCGCGCACAGCTGAACCCGCTTTACATCGACGTCGAGGCGGTGCCCGATTTCTGGATGTGCGAGCCGGCACGGCTGCGCGTCGAGTCGGTGGAGTTCCAGGCCCGACTCGCGGAATTGCGCGAGACGGCGCTGGTCGACCACGCGGGCGTGGCAGCGGCAAAGTATGAAATCCTGGAACTGCTCTACGCGAACTTCCGACAGACCTTGGACTCGACCGCAGCCGCAGAAGACCCGGAGGTCGCTGCGCTGATGCTGTTCAGGAAAAGCGGTGGCGCGGCACTGCAGCAGCACGCACTGTTCGAGGCGCTGCAGGCGCATCTGCATCGGGCCGACGAATCGGTCTGGGGCTGGCCGGTCTGGCCCGAGCCCTACCGGGACATGGACGGCCCGGCCGTGGCCGACTTTGCGCGGCAGCATGCGGAGCGGATCGGCTACTTCGAATACCTGCAATGGCAGGCCGCGCGGCAACTCGAAGCCGCCGGGCAGCAATGCCGAACGGCGGGCATGCCGGTAGGCCTGTACCTCGATCTGGCCGTGTCGGTGGACCGTGGCGGCTCGGACGCCTGGCGGCATCGCGCGTGTTTCGCCACCGGCGCAAGCGTCGGCGCACCGCCGGACGTGTTCAATCCGAACGGGCAGGACTGGGGCCTGCCGCCCTTGCGGCCGGACCGCCTGCGCGAGACGCACTACCGGGTGTTCATCGAAGCGCTGCGGGCCAACATGCGCGGTGCCGGCGCGATCCGCATCGACCATGTGATGGTGCTGATGCGGCTGTTCTGGATTCCGGCCGAAGGCTCGGCTCGCGACGGCGCCTACGTGCATTACCCGTTCGAGGAATTGCTCGCCATCCTGGCGCTGGAAAGCGAACGGCACCGCTGCCTCGTGATCGGCGAAGACCTGGGCACCGTGCCCGAGGCAATGCGCGATGCGCTCGGCCGCTACGGCGTGCTGTCGTACCGCCTGCTGTATTTCGAGCGCGGCGAAGGCGGTGCGTTTCGCCAGCCGGGCGACTATCCGCGCGACGCGGTGGTCGCGGTCAGCACGCACGACCTCGCCACGCTGGCGGGCTGGTGGTCGGCCCGTGACCTGCAGACGCGGCTGGCACTCGATCTTTTTCCCGATCGCGGCGTGTTCGAGCAGCAGATGCGCGAGCGTGCGCAGGAGCGAAGCGCCCTGGTCTCGGCCATGCAGCAGGTGCCCGGCCTTCCCGGCACGCTGCCGAATGCGCAGGCAGATGGCGCACCGCTCGCGGCGAGCGAGATCGAAGCGGTGCACGCGTTCCTGGCCGCCGCGCCATCGAAGCTGATGATGGTCCAGCTCGAAGACGCGCTTGGCGAACTCGAGCAGCCCAACCTGCCCGGCACCACCGTCGAGCATCCCAACTGGCGCCGCAAGTACGGCCGCGACCTGGAAGCGGTCTGGAGCGCGGCCGAGGTGCAGAGCCTGTGCAGGACGATGGCACGCAGCCGGCCGTCCGCCGCCATCGGCGAAGAAGGCACCCAGGGCGCACCACTTCGCGTGCCCCGCGCCACCTACCGGCTGCAGTTGCACAAGGGCTTCACTCTCGACGATGCGGCCGGCATCGTCCCCTATCTCGCGAAGCTCGGCATCAGCCATGTGTATTGCTCGCCGATTCACCGCGCACGGCCCGGCAGCCTGCATGGCTACGACGTGCTGGCCCACGACGAGATCAATCCCGAACTCGGCGGCATGCCGGCGTTCGAGCGCTTCACCGGCGCGCTGAAGCAGCACGGCATGGGGCAGATCCTCGATCTCGTCCCGAATCACATGGGCGTGCTCGGCGCGGAAAACCCGTGGTGGATGGACGTGCTGCGAAACGGGCAGGCATCGGCCTATGCCAACCACTTCGATATCGACTGGAAGCCGCTGGCCGGCGACCTGGCGGGCAAGGTGCTGCTGCCGGTGCTCGGCAAGCCCTACGGCGAGGCGCTCGAAAGCGGCGAACTCGAACTGCGATGGCACGAGGATGAAGACAGCTTCTCGGTGCACTACTACGACCACCGCTTTCCGCTGTCGCCGCAGAGTTCTGCCGAGCTGAAGCGGCAGGGTCCGGCCGCGCTGCCCTCGCATGGCGCGCTGCATGCAGTGCTCGAAGCGCAGTCGTACCGGCTGGCCCATTGGCGCGTGGCCTCAGACGAGATCAACTACCGCCGCTTCTTCGACGTCAACGATCTGGCGGCGCTGCGCATGGAACGCGAGGACGTGTTCGAGGCCACCCATGCCATGGTGCTCGACCTGGTCGCCAAGGGCTGGGTCGACGGCCTGCGCATCGACCATCCGGACGGCCTGCACGACCCGGCGCAGTACTTCGAGCGCCTGCAGGAAAGCTTTGCGAAGCGCACCGGCAGCACGGTGCAGCCGCCCGATGCCGACGGGCGGCCGCACCGCGCGCTGTACGTGGTGGCCGAGAAGATCGCCGCGCCGCACGAGGAGGTGCCGGTGCGCTGGGCGGTGCATGGCACCACCGGCTATCGCTTTGCCAACATGGTGAACGCGGTGTTGGTCGACCATCGCGCGGCCGAACGCATCGGGCGCATCTGGCGCAGCTTCACCGGCGTTGCCGACAGCTTCGAGGAAGTGACCTACAAGGCCAAGCGCGAGGTCGCGCACGGCGCGCTGGCGTCCGACCTGGAAGTGCTCGCGCACCGGTTGCTCGCCATCGCCAAGGCCGACCGCGCAACCCGCGACTGCACGCTCAACGGACTGCGCGAGATGCTCGTCACCGTGGTGGCGAGCCTCACCGTCTACCGCACGTACAACGCCGAAGCGGCGAGCGAGCAGGACGTGCACTACATCGACCTTGCCATCGCCGCGGCGCGCAAGCGCATGCCGCTTGCCGACGCGTCGATGTTCGACTTCGTGCGCTCGTCGCTGCTCGGCCAGGCCGTGCCCGGCGCCACGACAGCGCTGCAGGAGGAGGTGCTCCGGTTCGCAAGGCGCTTCCAGCAGTTCAGCGCACCGGTGGCGGCCAAGGGCGTGGAGGACACCGCCTTCTACCGCTACTTTCCGCTCAGCTCGTGCAACGAAGTCGGCGGCGAGCCCAATCAGATCGGCGTGCCGGTGGCCGAATTCCATGAGGCCAGCGAAGACCGGCAGCGGCGCTGGTCGCACACGATGCTCGCCACCTCGACCCACGACAACAAGCGCTCCGAGGACGTGCGGCTGCGCATCGACGTGCTGTCCGAAATGACGGCCGGCTGGCGTCTCGCCCTCGGCCGCTGGCGTGCGCTCAATGCGCCGCTGCGCAGCCGGGCGCGGGATGCCGCGGGCCGCAGCGCGCCTTCGTCCGCCCACGAATACCTGCTCTACCAGACGCTGCTCGGCAGCATCGAACCTGAAGACGTCGATGCGGCGATGCATGAAACTTATGTGGAGCGCATCGCCGCCTACATGCGCAAGGCGGCGCGGGAGGGCAAGGACCGCACCCGCTGGACGCAGCCCGACGCGGCCTACGAGAAGGCACTGGAGCAGTTCGTGCGGGACGTGCTCGCACTGCGGCCGGACAACCGCTTCCTGTCGGAGCTGCGCCGCCTCGCGGCGGTGCTGAACTGGTATGGCGCACTCAACGGGCTCAGCCTGGCGCTGATCAAGTACGCGTCTGCCGGCGTGCCCGACGTCTACCAGGGCTGCGAGTCGATCGACCACAGCCTGGTCGACCCGGACAACCGGCGACCGGTGGACTATGCGCAGCGTGCGGACTGGCTGGCCGAATTCCCGGCCACCGTTTGTGGCAGCGACGGCGAAAGCGATGGCAAGGCGCAGGCGCTGATCGGCGAGCTGGCGGCTTTGGCCGAGAGCGGACGCGCCAAGCTCTGGCTGACCGCACGGCTGCTGGACCTGCGCCGCCGCAGCCCGGTGCTGTTCAGCGCCGGGACCTACCTGCCGCTCGAAGTTCGCGGCCCGCAGGCGGCGCATGTGGTGGCGTTCATGCGCCGGCACGAGAATCGCGCCGTCATCGTGATTGCCGGCAGGCTTTTTGCCCTGCTCGACCGGCAGCATCGCCACCAGGGCGCTTTCGAGCGCCGCCTGCCGCTGGGCGAGGCGAACTGGCAGGACACGCGGGTGATGCTGCCGGACGACTTCGAGCCGCAGCCGCTGCAGGACTGGGTGACCGGTGCCACGCATACGCCCGATTCGAACTGCATCGCGTTGGCGAATGTATTCGGCGTCTTTCCCGGCGCGGTGTTGGTGGCAGGCGAAACTATCCTACCGCGACCCGTCTTGCCCACCCACGGACATCGATGAGCACCTGAATAGCCTTGGCTTGAACAAGGATCTATCGATGACCGGCCTCAGCGTTTTTCTCGTCGAAGACAACCCAATAATCAGAGAGCATCTGATTCCCGCACTCTCGGACCTCGGCGCAGCCAGCGTCATGGCCATGGCCGAATCCGAGGACGAAGCAATTGGGTGGCTTGCCGAACACAAAGGTCAATGGGACTTGGCGGTGGTCGACTTCTTTTTGAAACAAGGCACAGGCCTTGGCGTCGTCAAATGGTGCGTAGGGCGCGATCGCACGCAGCGGGTTGCGGTGCTCACGAACTATCCGACGCAGGCGACGCGGGATGCATGCAAGGACGCTGGCGCGGACGCGGTCTTCGACAAGTCGACCGAACTCGAAGAATTCTTCGAGTATTGCCTGGCGTCGCATCGCTCTTCTTCGTGAATCGGACGGCATGCGCGGACGACGTCCAAGCGCGGATGCTGCGTCCGTTTGCCATCGCGCAATTTCGCAGAACGTTAGAACGAGGCGTAGTTCGCGTGCGGTTTCGGCCAGAAGCTGAACAAGCAGGTCCCAGAAAGACCGCGTTGTCTCAACAAGATCCATCCCGCGAGATAACGGTCCACACCGTCCGGGCAAGGATCTTCACATCGAGCCACAGCGACCATTCGGTCACATAGATGGCGTCGTGCTTGACTCGCTCGGCA
>JANOCL010000222.1:0-3701 GCA_031412135.1 Variovorax sp.
CATCGCGCGCGAGAAGTACGCGCCGCACAACCGCACGGTCGACACGCAGGAGCCGCACTTCGACGGCGAGAAGGTCATCCTTCCGCAGGCCACGCACGATGCGCACAAGGCCTTTGCCGAATCCGGCATGCTGAGCGCGGCGCAGGACTACGACATCGGCGGCATGCAGCTGCCCTACACCGTGCAGGCGGCCGCGAACAGTTTCTTCGCGATGGCCTCGGTGAGCATCGGCTCGGGCATGCTGACCAGCGGCAACGCCAACCTGCTGATGGTCCACGGCACGCCGATGCAGCAGGCAGTGTTCGCGAAGAACGAATTCTCCGGGCGCTGGTCGGGCACCATGTGCCTGTCGGAGCCGCAGGCCGGCTCCAGCCTCAGCGATGTCTCCACACGCGCGGTGCCGGATGGCGACGGGCACGAGAACGATCCGCTCGGTCCGCGCTACCGGTTGACGGGCAACAAGATGTGGATCTCGGCCGGCGACCACGAGCTGACCGAGAACATCGTGCACATCGTGCTCGCCAAGATTCCCGACGAGAACGGCAAGCTGGTGCCGGGCACGCGCGGCATCTCGCTCTTCATCGTGCCGAAGAAGATGGTCGACACCGACGGCCGGCTCACCGGCGAGCGCAACGACATCGCGCTGGCCGGGCTCAACCACAAGCTCGGCTGGCGCGGCACCACCAACACGCTGCTCAATTTCGGCGAAGGCAGCTTCCCGGTCGGCGGCAAGGCCGGTGCGGTGGGCTACCTGGTCGGTCAACCCGGCAAGGGCCTGCACTGCATGTTCCACATGATGAACGAGGCGCGCATCGGCGTCGGCACGGCCGCCACCATGCTCGGTATGGCGGGCTACCACGCATCGCTCGACTATGCAAAGAACCGGCCGCAAGGGCGCCTTGCGGGCCCCGCGGGCAAGGACGCCGCCAAGCCGCAGGTGCGCATCATCGAACACGCCGACGTGCGCCGCATGCTGCTGGCGCAGAAGTCGTATTGCGAGGGCGCGCTCGCGCTCGAGCTTTATTGCGCCCGGCTGGTGGACGAACAGAAGACCGGCGACGCCGCCGCGGCGGACGAGGCGCGCCTGCTGCTCGAAGTGCTGACGCCGATCGCAAAAAGCTGGCCGAGCGAATGGTGCCTCGAAGCCAATTCGCTCGCGATACAGGTGCACGGCGGCTATGGCTACACGCGCGACTTTCCGGTCGAGCAGTACTGGCGCGACAACCGCCTGAACATGATTCACGAAGGCACGCATGGCATCCAGGCGGCCGACCTGCTCGGGCGCAAGGTGTTGATGGAAGACGGCCGCGGCCTGCAGCTGCTTGATGGCCGAATCGGCGAGACGATGAACCGTGCCTCCCGCGTGCCGGCGCTGGCAGCGCATGCGAAGGCGCTGGCCGAAGCCCTGGAACGCATCGGCAGCGCAACCCGCGCCGCCTGGTCCACAGGCGACCCGCAGCAGGCGCTGGCAAATGCGGTGCCCTACATGCAGGCCTTCGGCCACACGGTGCTGGCCTGGATCTGGCTCGACGTCGCGCAGCGCGCCCTGGAGCGCGACGCCGCCAGGGCGCTGCCCGCCACGGTCGGACGCATCGGCGCGGCGGATTATTTCTTTCGTTACGAGCTGCCGAAGATCGGCGCCTGGTTGAACGTGGTCGAGCACCGCGATGCCACCTGCACCGCATTGCCCGAAGAGGCCTTCTGATGGCCCAGCCCAAGCCGCATGCGGCGCTTGAAGCCTGGATCTGGGTGCTGATCTATGGCGGGCTCTTCCTGCTCATCCTGGGCATCGTCGCAGTCCGCGTCGACGAAACGATCGGGTGGGCGATAGCCGTGCCGGGGGCGGTGGTGGCCCTGGCCGGCGTCGTGCTCATCTATGTCCGCTCTCGTTTCAAGGAATCGAAATGAACGGGCACACCGCGATGTGCACGCGCAACGCATTCCTGGAAACCCTCCGTGAATCGCGCAGCGTGCCCGACGACGAAACAACCGAATCCAAGGAGAAGCAATGACCGCACGCGATATCAAGAAACTCTTCGACCTGACCGGCAAGACCGCGCTGGTCACCGGCGGCTCGCGCGGCCTGGGCCTGCAGATGGCGCATGCGCTGGGCGAGGCGGGCGCGAAGATCATGCTGAGTTCGCGCAAGGCCGACGACCTGGAGCAGGCCGCGGCCGAGCTGCAGGCTGGGGGCATTGACGCGCGGTGGATCGCCGCCGACTGTTCGAAAGAAGAAGACACGCGCCGCCTCGCCGACGAGACGCTGGCGCGCATGGGCACGGTCGACATCCTGGTCAACAACGCCGGCGCGAGCTGGGGTGCGCCAGCCGAAGACCATCCGGTCGAGGCCTGGGACAAGGTGATGAACCTCAACGTGCGCGGCTACTTCATCCTGGCGCAGCAGATCGCGCGCGGCTGCATGATTCCGAAGAAGTCCGGCCGCATCATCAACATCGCGTCCATCGCCGGGCTGAACGGCAATCCGCCCGGGATGCAGACGCTGGCCTACAACACCTCCAAGAGCGCGGTGATCGGCTTCACCCACACGCTGGCCGCCGAATGGGGCAAGTACAACATCAACGTCAACGCGATTTGCCCCGGCTTCTTCATGACCAGGATGGCGGCCGGCCTGATCAAGGCGATGGGCGAGGAAGAGATGGCTTCCCATGCGCCGCTGGGCCGCCTCGGCGATGAAGAGGACTTGAAGGGCATCACGCTGCTCTATGCGAGCGACGCCGGCAAGCACATCACGGGGCAGTGGCTCGCCGTCGACGGCGGCGTCAGTGTCGTCCTGGGCGCCTGACGTGGACGACATCAACGTCCGCTCGTACACGAGCCAGATTCCGTTTGCGGTTCACCTGGGCTTCGAACTGACCCGATTCGAAGGCGGCGAATCCGAGATCCGCTACACCGCCAGGCCCGAGCACCTGAACACCTTCGACGTGACCCACGGCGGCGCCTGCATGACGCTGCTCGACATCGCCATGGCCGCCGCCGCGCGCAGCGACACGCCCGAGACCGGCGTGGTCACGATCGAGATGAAGACCAGCTTCATGCAGCCTTCGGTCGGCCCGCTGCATGCGCGCGGCAAGCTGATCCACCGCACCGCCACCCTCGCGTTCACCGAAGCGAAGATCTACGACGAGCAGGAGCGCGTCTGCGCGCATGCCACCGGCACCTTCAAGTACGTGAAGCGGCGCCTGCCGACCGGCCCCGGCAGCGCCAACCCGATGCGGCCGCCTTCCACCGACTAGACACAACTCCAGGAGACCTTCCATGCCTACCAACAAGCAGCAATTGCTCGACAACCGTCCCGACGGCGAAGCCGTCGTATCCAACTTCAAGCTCGTGACCACCGAGACGCCGCCGCTCAAGGACAACGAGGTGCTGGTGCGGCATCACTACATGAGCCTCGACCCGTACATGCGCGGCCGCATGAACGATGCCAAGAGCTATGCACAGCCGCAGCCGCTGGGCCAGGTGATGCAGGGCGGCACCGTCGGCGAGGTGGTCGAGAGCAAGCACCCCAAGTACGCGGTTGGCGACAAGGTGGTCGGCTTCGGCGGCTGGCAGCAGTACAGCGTGGTCGATGCCGCCACCCCCGGCGCGCTGAAGAAGGTCGACACCGCGCAAGTTCCGATGTCGCACTACCTCGGCGCGGTCGGCATGCCCGGCGTGACGGCCTGGTACGGGCTGGTGAA
>JANOCL010000223.1:0-12536 GCA_031412135.1 Variovorax sp.
ATGAGCGGCTGGGTGAGCGAAGGCGTGTCCTGCTCGTTGTGGCCCAGCTTGCGGAAACAGATGATGTCGACCACCACGTCCTTCTGGAACTCCATGCGGAATTCGAGCGCGAACTGGGTGGCGAGCACCACCGCTTCGGGGTCGTCGCCGTTCACATGCAGCACCGGCGCGTCGATCATCTTGACGATGTCGGTGCAGTACAGCGTCGATCGGCTGTCGCGCGGGTCGCTGGTGGTGAAGCCGATCTGGTTGTTGATCACGATGTGGACCGTGCCGCCGGTGGAGTAGCCGCGTGTCTCGGCCAGCGCCAGCGTCTCCATCACCACGCCCTGGCCCGCGAAGGCGGCATCGCCATGCACGATGACAGGCAGCACCTGCTTGCCGAGCGGATCGCCGCGGCGATCCATGCGGGCACGCACCGAACCTTCGACCACCGGGTTCACGATTTCGAGGTGCGACGGATTGAACGCCAGGCTCAGGTGCACCGGTCCGCCGTTGGTTGTCACGTCGGAGCTGAAGCCCTGGTGGTACTTGACGTCGCCGCTGGGAAGATCCTCGGGCGCGGTGTGATCGAACTCGGCGAACAGGTCGGCCGGCAACTTGCCGAGGGAATTGACGAGCACGTTGAGCCGGCCGCGATGCGCCATGCCGATCACGATTTCCTGGACCCCCTTGGCGCCTGCCTGGTTGATCAGCTCGTCCATCGACACGATGAAGCTCTCGCCGCCTTCGAGCGAAAAGCGCTTTTGTCCGACGTACTTGGTGTGCAGAAACCGCTCCAGCCCTTCGGCTGCCGTGAGGCGGTCGAGCACATGCTTTTTCTGATCGGCGCTCAGCTGCGGATTGGTGCGTGCGCTCTCGAGCTTCTGCTGCCACCACCGCTTCTGTGCCTGGTCGGTCATGTACATGTACTCGGCGCCCATCGTGCCGCAGTAGGTTTCGCGCAGCGCGTTCAGCAGATCGCGCAGGGACATGGTGTCCTTGCCGAAGAAGGTGTTGCTGGTGTTGAAGACGGTTTCGAGGTCGGCATCCGCGAAGCCGTAGAACGACGGTTCGAGTTCGGGGATGGGCGGGCGCTCGGTGCGCTTGAGCGGATCGAGATCGGCCCACCGGGCGCCGACATTGCGATAGGCCGCGATCAGTTGCTGGACTGCGGTGCGCTTGCGGCCCAGTTCGGAATCGGCACCGCTGGCCTGCACCGTGCGGGTGGTGCCCTGCTTGGCCAGCTCGGCAAACGCATTGACCACCGGCAGATGCGCGACATCCTTGGCGTTGGAGCCGTCGACCGCCGGCACGTTCTGCAGCGCGTCGAAGTAGGACCGCCAGTTTTCGGGCACGCTGCCCGGATTGGAAAGGTAGTTCTCGTACATCTCCTCGACATAGGGCGCATTGCCGCCGAAGAGGTATGTGTTGCCTTGATAGGCGCTGTAGACCGACGAGGAATCGCTCATGTTCCGCTGACTTTCGCTTCCCTGGGGGAAGCATTAGCTGGTTTAAGAAACCTTCCGCGACACGGCTGGACCGATTGGCGGATGCGACTGTGGCTGGGAAGGGCCTGAGTACCTGGGCATTGTGCCACGCAGTCAGTTGGTGCCCGCTCGCGGCGGCGGCGCCTGCTCTCAGGGCGCGACGAGCTGCTTGATCTGCTGCAACGCGGCGGGGTCGTCCATGGTCGTGAGGTCGCCGGGGTCGCGTTGCTCGCAAACCGCCTGGATGGCGCGGCGCAGCAGCTTGCCGCTGCGCGTCTTCGGCAAGGCGTTCACGAACCGCACCCGCGCCGGACGAGCCAGCGCGCCGAGCTGGTCTGCGACCTGCTTCATGATTTCGCCTTCGAGCCGAAGGGCCACGGCCGCATCGCCGACGGCGTCGCCGTTCTTCGGCACGACAAAGGCCATTGCCACCTGGCCCTTGAGCGCATCGGCCACGCCGACGACCGCCACTTCGGCCACGCCGGCATGGCCGGAGATGCTTTCTTCGATCTCGCGCGTGCCGAGCCGGTGGCCGGCGACGTTGATCACGTCGTCGGTACGCCCAAGGATGTAGAAATACCCGTCTTCGTCGCGAATTCCCCAGTCGAAGGTGGAATACACCAGCTTGCCGGGCACGGTCTTCCAGTAGGTCTGGACGAATCGTTCGTCGTCCCTCCAGATGGTCTGCATGAAGCCCGGCGGCGTGGGCCCTTCGATAACCACCACGCCTTTTTCGTTGGCGCCGGTCAACTCCTCGCCGGTCGACTCGTGGAGGATCTTGACCTTGAAGCCGTACATCGCAATGCCGGGGCTGCCGAACTTGCTCGGCGTCTGCTCCACGCCGTTGGCCACGGTAAGGATCGGCCAGCCGGACTCAGTCTGCCAGTAGTTGTCGATGATGGGCACGCCGAGACCTTCGCTGATCCAGCGTGCCGTCGGCTCGTCCAGCGGTTCGCCGGCGAGGAACAGCGCGCGCAGGCTCGACAGGTCGTACTTCTTGAGCAGCGCGGGGTCCTGCTTCTTGAGCACCCGCACCGCGGTGGGCGCGCTGAACATGACCGTGACCTTGTACTTCTCGACCAGGCGCCACCAGATGCCGCCGTCGGGCTGCTTGTCGATCCCCTGCGTCGGCAGGCCCTCGTACATGATCGTCGCCATCCCGGCGATCAACGGGCCGTAGACGATGTAGCTGTGGCCGACCACCCAGCCGATGTCGCTGGTCGAGAAGTAGGTTTCGCCCGGCCGGCCATCGAAGATGTGCTTCATGCTGGCAGCGAGCGCCACCGCATAACCGCCGGTGTCGCGCTGCACGCCCTTCGGCTTGCCGGTGGTGCCGCTGGTGTAGATGGTGTAGCTGATCTCGGTCGCGTCGAGCCAGCTGCAGGGCACCTGCGCATCGCGGTGCTTTTCGACCAGCGCTGCAAGCAGGTGATCGCGGCCCTCGGTCATTTCCATCGGCGCCAGGCCGCGATCGGCCAGCAGCACGGCGTCGGGCTTGTGCGCAGAACGGCGGATCGCCTCGTCGAGCAGCGGCTTGTACGCGATCACCTTGCCTGCGCGCGAGCCGGCGTCGGCACTGACGATGACCTTCGGCGTCGCGTCCTCGATGCGGGAGGCCAGCGAGCCGCTGGCGAACCCACCGAACACGACGCAGTGAATCGCGCCCAGGCGCGCACAGGCCAGCATTGCGAAAGCGGCCTCGGGGATCATCGGCATGTAGATGAGGACGCGGTCGCCCTTGCCCACCCCCAGTTCCATCAGGCTGGCTGCGGTGCGCTGAACCTCGGCATGAACCTCCTTGAAGCTGTAGCTCCTTTCGGTGCCGGTCTCGGTCGAAACGAAGATCAGCGCCGGCTGATCGCCGCGGATGGCCAGATGACGATCGACCGCGTTGTGGCAGAGGTTGGTGGTGCCGCCCACGAACCAGCGCGCGAAGGGTGGATTGCTGGCGTCCAGGATCTGCCCGGGCGGCGTTTCCCAATGGATGAGCTTTGCCTGCTCGGCCCAGAAAACCTCGGGCTCTTGCGTGGAACGGCGATAGAACTCTGCATAGCGGCTCATTGACTTGTCTCCTGTTCGTTGTCGATGCCGGCGCTCGACCGGCCGCCGCCCCGCGAGTTGCTAGCGAACGAGTGCCAGCACGTCCTTGAAGTGCGGATGTTCTGCCGTGCGCAGCCACTCGAAGGCGACCATTTCGGTCGTGACCAGCTCGGCGCCTGCGCCGGCCAACCGATCGAAAGCGGCATCGCGGTTGCGCTCGGTGCGCGAACTGCAGGCGTCGGTGACCACCCAGACTTCGAACTCGTCTTCGAGAAGATCCAGCGCCGTCTGCAACAGGCAGACGTGGGCTTCGCAGCCCGCCATCACGATCGTGTTGCGGTCTTCTCCGGCCGCCGGTTTCTGCAGATGTTTGGGCAGCCTGCGGGCATTTCCCTGCGCAGGCTTGGCCGGCGCGCGCAGCCACTCGCCCAATCCCTCCTCCGCGCCGCTGAAATGCATCTTGACGAGGGTGCGTTCGCACAGGGCGCGAATGTCGGGCAGGTTCTCGCCGAGCTTCGACGGGTTTTCTTCGGTGCCCCATACCGGCACGCCGAGCATGCGGGCGATCTTGCCGAGCCGAACCGCATTCTTCGCGACTGCCTCGGCCTCGTGGATCGCCGGCATCAATTGCGCCTGATAGTCGACCAGGACCAGTTGGCATTGCGAGACGTCGAGCAGCATGGGCAAGGATCTTTCGAAAGGCCTAAACCGTACCACCATTGCCGACGCGTGCGACCAACTGCGCCAGGTAGCGCTTGAAGAGCATCTCGGCCGACTGCCTGAACATGCGGATGCGTCCGGTGTGCTGCATCAGCAGCAGGCCGACGCCATGTGCGAACAGGGCCGTGTTTTCCTCCAGCGCCTGGGCAGCATCGAGTCCGAGCGTCTGCAAGGCGTCTTCGCACGGCTGCAGCGCGTCCCGCAGCCGGTCGTTGAGTTCGTGGTCGAGTTCGCTGTTCAGCCCGCGTGGACGCATGCCATGGACCAGATAGAACCCGAGGTCGAGGTCGCGCGGATTCGCCGCATAGAAGGCGAACCAGGCCTGCGCCCGGGCGACGAGCGTCTTGTCTGGCGCGTTCCTGAACATTCGGGCGGCAGCGACAGCATCACGCAGACGATCGAGCGATTCATCGAGCAGCGCCGCATAGATCGCTTCCTTGCTCTCGAAGTAAGAGTAGATCGCGCCCGGCGTGTAGCCCGCGCGCTTCGCAATTTCACGAATGCTCGCGCCTTCGATCCCGGCCTCGGCGAAAATGGTACGCGCCGCGTCGAGCACAAGCTCGCGGCGTGCATCGGTGAGCGTCTGGCGTCGTTGGAGCTTCGCTTGCATCGGCGAATATTACGTCGAGCCACATATTCCTGAACGCTTGATCGAATTATTGAACAATGTTCAAATTTGCGATCAACCCTCCTGATCGGCGACGATGAACGCACCCCTTTCTACCGCAGCCCTGATGTCGGGCGACGAGTACCGCGAATCGCTTCGGGCGCTTCGGCCCACGGTCTTCGTCGACGGCCGTCGCGTCGACAGCGTGGCCGACGAGCGCGCGTTTCAGCCAGGCATCAATGCCATCGCACTGACCTACGACTACGCGTTGAAGCCGCAATACCAGACGCTGATGACCGCCGTGCAGCACACCAGCGGCAAACGGGTGAACCGCCTGTCCCACATCAATACCGGCACGGGCGACCTGCTCAACAAGCTGGAGGCCGTGCGGCTGGTTTGCCAGGAGACCGGCTGCGCGCAGCGCTACCTGACGCACGATGCGCTGAATGCCATCGCACAGGTGTCGGCCCGCATCGACGATGCGCGAGGCAGCACCGACAACACGGCACGCTTCACCGAGTACCTGCATCGCATCCAGGACCAGGACCTGACGCTCGGCGTCGCGATGACCGATGCCAAGGGCGACCGCAGCAAGCGCCCCCATGAGCAGGCCAATGCCGACAGCTACGTGCACATCGTCGAACGCAATGCAAAGGGCATCGTGATTTCGGGCACCAAGGCCATCGTGACTGGCGCACCCTATGTGCATGAACTGCTCGTCATGCCCTGCCGCAACATGGGCCGCGAAGATGCCGACTTCGCGGTCTGCTGCGCCGTGCCGCTCGACGCGGCCGGGCTCACGATCGTCGCGCGCCCGGCGGGCCGTCCGGGCGAAAAACTCGAGCACGGAGAAGCGTTGTTCAGCCGCAAGTACGGCCAGAGTACCGGCGTTTGCATCTTCGATCGTGTCTTCGTGCCATGGGACAGCGTGTTCTACGCCGGCGAGTGGGAGCACAGCGGCCATCTCACCTACAGCTACGCCACGCACCATCGCCACAGCTGCATCGGCGCGCGCGCCGGTTTCGGCGATCTGCTGATCGGCGCAGGCGCCCTGATGTGCGAGGCGAACGGCTTCGATCCCGGCCGTGAGACGCACCTGCGCGAACAGATGGTCGAACTGATCACCATCACTGAGAGCTTCTTCGCCTGCGGCGTGGCCGCGAGCGTCTATGCCAAGGCCGACGCGCATTGCGATGTCTTCATGCCCGATCCGGTGTTCAGCAACATCGGCAAGCTGCTGCTGGCAACCAAGATCTACGACATGCACCGCATCGCCCATTACGTGAGCGGCGGCCTGATCGTCACTCTCCCCGGCCCGGACGAAGATCACAACCCCGAGACGGCGGCTCGGCTGTCGGAGGTGCTGCGTGCCAGCCCCGATGTGCCGTACGAACAGCGCATCGAGACGGCCCGCTTCATCGAAGACCTCACCGCCGGCTATCAGGGCGGCTGGTACAGCGTCATCAGCCTGCACGGCGGCGGCTCGCCGGCAGCGATGAAGCAGGAGATCTATCGCAACTATCCGGTCGGATCGAAAGTGGAACTGGTCGAACGCATCCTCGAGCGCGGCATTGCGGCCGACGGCTCGCCCGCCGCCGCGCCGCACGACCCGGCGCGCGCGATCACCAGAAACCGCCAGCCCGGGAAGTGTTGCGATACGGGTTGCACAACGCCGGGCCAACCGGTGATGGTCGACCTGCCGGTGTTGCCGTCGGTCTCGGCCCGCGCAGCATGAGCCTCGTGGACGACCGCGATCGAAAGACAAGCCCTGCGCCGCTGGCGCTCGCCATGGCGGGCGTTCTGGCGCTGCTGCTTGGCGGCTGCGGCCTCTGGCGCCCGGTCAAGGTGCCGATGGACGTCGCCGTGCAGAAGAGCGCCTGCACCGCCGACGCCGACACGCTGCTGGTGATGCTGCCCGGCGCCTACTCGCATCCGGACGAATTCGTGCAAGAGGGCTTCCTGTTGGCCGTGACAGAGCGCAGGCTGGCGGTGGATGTGGCGCTGGTCGATGCCCACATCGGCTATTACAACGACAAGACCATCTTCGAGCGGCTGCGCAGCGACGTGATTGCACCCGCGAGCGTCAAGGGCTACCGGTCGATCTGGATCGTCGGCATTTCGATCGGAGGTTTCGGCGGCCTCACCTATTCGGAGGTCCACCCAGGCGAACTGGCTGGCATCGTCGCGTTGGCCCCGTATCTCGGCGAGCGCATCACCAGCACCGAAATCGCCAATGCCGGTGGCCTGCAGCGCTGGCGTCCGGCGGCGGGCGCGTTGCCGACGGAGCAGCGCCTCTGGCGCCGCCTGAAGCGATACGGCACTGAAGCTCCGGGGACCGAATTGCCCCCGGTCTATCTCGGCTATGGCCTGGACGACCGCTTCGCCTTCAGCCATGCGCTGCTCGCGGCCGGGCTGCCGAGCGGGAAGGTGTTCACCACCGAGGGCGGCCACGACTGGCCTGAATGGCGTCGGCTCTGGCGCAGCATGCTTGCGGTACTGCCGCTGCCCGCGTGCGCGGCCTGATCACTCGGGCATCAGTCGCAGCAGCTTGCCGTCCGATTCGTCGGTCAGCACATAGAGCAGCCCGTCCGGACCCTGCTTGACGTCGCGAATGCGCGCCCGGCGGTCGGCCAGCAGCTTGTGCTCGGCCGCCACCTTGCCGCCGCGAAGTTCGATGCGATCTAGATAGCCGAACTTGAGCGATCCGACGAACAGGTTGCCCTTCCAGCTGCTGCCATAACGTTCGCTGGTCAGAAAAGCCATGCCCGAAGGCGCGATCGACGGCACCCAGAAATGCACGGGCTGCTCCATGCCTTCCTTCTGAGTGACGCCTTCGCCGATCTTGCCGCCGCCGTAATCCTCGCCGTGCGTGATCACCGGCCAGCCGTAGTTGCGGCCGGCTTGCGGGATGTTGATCTCGTCGCCGCCCTGCGCGCCGTGTTCATGCATCCAGAGCGTTCCGTCGGGCGCCAGCGCGGCGCCCTGACCGTTGCGGTGCCCGTAGCTCCAGATCTCGGGCAGCGCGCCGGGCCTGCCGACGAACGGGTTGTCCGCCGGCACGGCACCGTCCTTGCCGATGCGGATCAGTTTGCCGATGTGGTTGTCGAGTTTCTGCGCGTCTTCCTTGCGGCTGTACCGGTCGCCGAGCGTGAGGTAGAGGGTTTTGTCCTTGGCCTCGACGATGCGGCAACCGAAATGCTGCCGGCTGGAAACCTTGGGACGCTGGCTGAAGATGACCTTCATGCCTTCGAGGCGACTGCCGTCCGCGGACAGCTGCGCGCGCGCCAGGGCGGTGCTGTTGGTCGAAGCGCCGCCCGGGCCGGGCTCCGAAAAACAGAAGAAGACGGTCCGGTTGGTTGCGAACTCTGAATCTGCCAAAACGTCCAGCAGCCCGCCCTGGCCGCCTGCAGCAATGGCGGGAAGTCCTGCCACCGGCGCGCCCACGCTGCTGTCGGCAGCGACGACACGCATCCGGCCGGACTTCTCGGTGATGAGGAAGCGCCCGCCTGGAAGAAAACCGACGCCCCATGGATTCTCAAGACCGGAGGCGACCACCTCAGGCCGCGCAGCCGCCATGGCAGCGCCCGATCCAGCAGCCGCAATGCAAAGAATCGCTGCCGCAGCACCAGCCAAATAGAAACTTTTGTATGAATTCATTTACGCCTTCGAAAACCAGGAATTCTCGGGAATGCAATTCAGTGCGGCACATTTAACAAACTTTCGATTTACATAATAGAAAGAAGTTTTTCATTTGATCGCCCACTGTTACATTTATTAAAAATTGTGGATGTAAAAAGTGCAGTGGCGACAACGAGTTGCATGCAAAATGCAATAAATCGCTTGAAATTGACACACTTCTTTGTCGTACATATCCTACGTGCCATGCGTCTATTCGTCCTACCCGCCTGCCTCCTGATCGCCTTTGCGGTTCACGCCGCACCCCAACAGGACGGCGCTCCAGAACTGGAATCGCACCTTATCGACAAGGGATTGATCGGTCAGTTCCAGCAAGTGCGCCAGACGGTCGTCCATCGGACGTCCGATCTGGTAGTGACCGCCATCGGTTTTCTCGGCGTGCCCTATCGCTTTGGCGGCAACACGCTCGAAACCGGGTTCGACTGCAGCGGCTTCGTTCGCGCCATGTACAACCAGACGGTCGGTCACCTGCTTCCGCGCCGCGCGGAAGAGCAGGCGGCCGCCACCCAGAAGATCGACCGCAACGACCTGAAGCCAGGCGACCTGGTGTTCTTCAACACCATGCGGCGCGCCTTCAGCCATGTCGGCATCTACGTCGGCGAGGGCAAGTTCATCCATTCGCCCAAGCCCGGCGCGCAGGTTCGCGTCGAGAACATGACCGGCGGCTACTGGCAGCGGCGCTTCGACGGCGCCCGCCGCGTGCCCGCCGTTCAGGGCGACCTGCTGCAGGCCAGCGCCATCGAATAAGCCGCCCCTGAGGCGGCTTTGTTTCAGGCAGGCCGCCGCTTCACCGGAGGCAGGTCGGTGCAACTGCCATGCGCCGCCTCTGCCGCCAGGCCGATGCTTTCGCCGAGCGTTGGATGCGGGTGGATCGTCTTTCCGATGTCGATCGCGTCGGCACCCATCTCGATTGCAAGCGCGATCTCCCCGATCATGTCGCCCGCGTGCGTGCCGACGATGCCGCCGCCGACGATGCGGTGCCCGCCTTCGGGGCTGGCGTCGAACAGCAGCTTGGTGAATCCCTCGTCGCGCCCGTTGGCAATTGCGCGTCCCGAAGCCGTCCAGGGGAACAGCCCCTTTTCGATCTTCACGCCCTCGGCCTTGGCCTGGTCCTCGGTGAGCCCGACCCAGGCCACTTCGGGGTCGGTATAGGCCACGCTCGGGATCACCCGGGCGTTGAAGGCCGCGCTGGCAAGTTCGCGGTCGCCCTGCTGCTCGCCGGCGATCACCTCAGCCGCCACGTGCGCCTCGTGCACCGCCTTGTGCTCCAGCATCGGCTGGCCGACGATGTCGCCGACGGCAAAGATGTGCGCGACATTGGTCCGCATCTGGATGTCGACCGGGATGAACCCGCGCTCGCTCACGTTCACGCCGGCCTTCTCGGCGCCGATCTTCTTGCCGTTCGGGCTGCGGCCCACCGCCTGCAGCACCAGGTCGTAGAGCTGCGGCTCCCTGGGTGCCTGCTCGCCCTCGAAGGTGACGCGGATTCCTTCCTTCGTGGCTTCTGCGCCCACTGTCTTCGTCTTCAGCATGATGTTGTCGAAGCGCGGCGCGTTCAACTTCTGCCACACCTTGACCAGGTCGCGATCGGCCCCCTGCATCAGCCCGTCGAGCATTTCGACCACGTCGAGCCGGGCCCCCAGCGACGAGTAGACGGAGCCCATTTCGAGGCCGATGATGCCGCCGCCGAGGATCAGCATGCGCTTCGGATCGATGCCGAGTTCGAGCGCACCCGTCGAGTCGACCACCCGCGGGTCCTTGGGCATGAAGGGCAGGTGCACGGCTTGCGAGCCCGCTGCAATCACGCAGTGGCGGAACTTCACCGTCTGCGCCTTGTCGGTGGTGGCGCGGCCGTCGCCCGTTGTCTCCTGCACCTTGACGTGATAGGCGTCGACGAACTCGCCGACACCCCGCACCGTCGTCACCTTGCGCATCTTCGCCATGGCGGCCAGCCCGCCCGTGAGCTTGCCGACCACCTTGTTCTTGCGCGCGAGCAGCTTGCCGCGATCGACGGTGGGTTCGCCGAAGGTGACGCCCATGTCGGCGAAATGCTTGACCTCGTCCATCACGGCCGCCACATGCAGCAGCGCCTTCGAAGGAATGCAGCCGACGTTGAGACACACGCCGCCCAGCGAGGCGTAGCGCTCGACCAGCACCACCTTCAGGCCGAGGTCGGCTGCGCGGAATGCGGCGGAGTAGCCACCGGGACCGGCGCCGAGCACGAGCAGGTCGCATTCGATGTCGACGGCGCCGGCATAGGTGGAGGCTGCCGTGGGCGCTTGCACCGGCGCAGGCGGTGCCGCCGGCTGCGTCGGTGCTGCAGCAACGGCAGCAGGAGCCGCAGCGACAGGCGCAGGCGCCGCGGCGCCTTCTGCCGCGTCGAGCGTCAACACCACCGATCCCTGCTTGACCTTGTCGCCCACTTTCACCGCCACCGACTTGACCACGCCGGCATGCGACGACGGGATCTCCATCGAAGCCTTGTCCGACTCGACGGTGATCAGCGATTGTTCCGCCACCACCGTGTCGCCCGCTTTCACCAGCACCTCGATCACCGCGACCTCGTCGAAATCGCCGATGTCCGGTACCTTGATTTGTTGTTCGCTCATCTCGTGGTCCCTTAAAGCATCACACGACGGAAATCGGAAAGGACCTGGCCCAGGTAGGCGTTGAAGCGCGCTGCCAACGCGCCGTCGATCACGCGATGGTCGTACGACAGCGACAACGGCAACACCAGGCGCGGCTGGAAGGCCTTGCCATCCCAGACCGGCTTCATCGCACTCTTCGACAGACCGAGGATCGCGACCTCCGGTGCATTGATGATCGGCGTGAAATGCGTGCCGCCGATGCCGCCCAGCGAACTGATCGAGAAGCAGCCGCCGCTCATGTCGGCCGCACCCAGCTTGCCGTCGCGCGCCTTCTTGGCAAGCTCGCCCATCTCCTGGCTGATCTGCAGCAGGCCCTTCTTGTCGGCATCCTTGAGCACCGGCACCATGAGCCCGTTGGGCGTGTCGGCTGCGAAGCCGATGTGGAAGTACTGCTTGTAGACAAGCTGGTCGCCGTCGAGGCTGGTGTTGAATTCGGGAAACTTCTTGAGCGCCGACACGACCGCCTTGATCACGAAGGCCAGCATCGTCACCTTGATGCCGGATTTCTCGTTCTCCTTGTTGGTCGCGACGCGGAAAGCCTCGAGTTCGGTAACGTCGGCTTCATCGTTGTTGGTGACGTGCGGAATCATCACCCAGTTGCGGTGCAGGTTGGCGCCGCTGATCTTCTTGATGCGCGACAGGTCCTTGCGTTCAACCGCACCGAACTTGGTGAAGTCGACCTTCGGCCACGGCAGCAGGCCGAGCGCTTCGCCACCGCCGCCGGCCGTGGCCGGCTTCGCGCCGGCGGCCTTGGTGCTGGCCGCTCCGCTCATCACCGCCTTGGTGAAGTTCTGGACGTCTTCCTGCGTGATGCGGCCCTTGAGGCCGCTGCCCTTGACCTCTTCGAGCGGCACGCCCAGTTCGCGCGCGAACTTGCGCACCGAGGGCGATGCATGCGGCAGCTTGCCGGTGGGCGCGGCAGTCGGATCGTGCGCTACTGCCGGCGCCGCGGATTGCGCGGGCGCTGCGGCCGGCGCAGATGCGCTGGCCGGTGCCTCGGCCGCGGCGGGCGCAGGGGCTGGGGCCGCTGCGGTTGCACCGCCCGCAGCACCTTCGAGCACCGCGAGCAGATCGCCAATGTTGACCGTGTCCCCGACCTTGACCTTGAGTTCCTTGAGCACGCCAGCCGCCGAAGACGGAATCTCCATCGATGCCTTGTCCGACTCGACGGTGATGAGCGACTGCTCGGCCTTGATCGTGTCGCCCGGCTTCACCAGCACCTCGATGACCGAGACGTCCTTGAAGTCGCCGATGTCGGGCACCCTCACCTCGACGGGGCCGGTGGCGGCCGCAGGACTCGCCGGTGCTGGTGCCGCCGGGGGAGCTGGCGCCGCCGCAGCTGCCGGAGGCGCCGCG
>JANOCL010000224.1:0-5297 GCA_031412135.1 Variovorax sp.
CCTTCGCATGCCGACTGCGGCCGGGTGCAGGACCCGTACTCGGTGCGCTGCGTGCCGCAGGTCATGGGCGCCTGCCTCGACAACCTCGCGCATGCGGCGCGGGTGCTGCGCATCGAGGCCAATGCGGCATCGGACAACCCGCTGGTCTTCGACAATGGCGACGTCATCTCCGGCGGCAACTTCCACGCCGAGCCGGTGGCCTTCGCGGCCGACATCATCGCGCTCGCGATCAGCGAGATCGGCGCCATCTCCGAGCGCCGCATGGCGCTGCTGCTCGACAGCGGCCTGTCGGGCCTGCCGCCCTTCCTGGTGCGCGACGGTGGCGTCAACTCCGGCTTCATGATCGCGCAGGTCACGGCCGCGGCGCTGGCGTCGGAGAACAAGTCGCTCGCGCATCCGGCCAGCGTCGACAGTCTTCCGACCTCCGCCAACCAGGAGGACCATGTGTCGATGGCCACCTTCGCCGGCAGGCGGCTGGCCGAGATGGTCGACAACACGGCGGTGGTGGTCGGCATCGAGGCGATGGCCGCTGCACAGGGCATCGAACTGAAACGAGGCCCGAAGTCTTCGCCCTTGCTCGAAGCTGAATTCGCCGCCATCCGCGCGCGTGTCGCCTTCATCGACCAGGACCGCTTTCTCGCGCCCGACATCGAAGCCATGCGCCATTGGGCGCGACAGGCCAGGTGGCCCGGCGCGGTGCAGGCCATCCTGCCCAGCCACTCCTGAATCCACGCGAAAGGAACATCGCCATGAACGCATCCGACAAGTTCGTCGCCCACGAAGGCAGCGACCCGCGCCACGACCCGACCCGCGTGATCCGCGCACCGCGCGGCAGCACGCTCGCCTGCAAGAGCTGGCTGACCGAAGCGGCCTACCGCATGCTGCAGAACAACCTCGATGCCGAGGTGGCGGAGCGGCCGCACGACCTGGTGGTCTACGGCGGGATCGGCCGCGCCGCACGCGACTGGCCTTGCTACGACCAGATCCTCGCGACGCTGAAAGAGCTGAACGACGACGAGACGCTGCTGGTGCAGTCGGGCAAGCCGGTGGGCGTGTTCAAGACGCACGAGAACGCGCCGCGCGTGCTGATCGCCAATTCGAATCTGGTGCCCAAGTGGGCGACGTGGGAACACTTCAGCGAGCTCGACCGCAAGGGCCTGATGATGTACGGCCAGATGACGGCCGGCAGCTGGATCTACATCGGCAGCCAGGGCATCGTGCAGGGCACCTTCGAGACTTTCGTCGAAGCCGGCCGCCAGCACTACAACGACGACCTCGCGGGCAAGTGGTTCCTTACGGCCGGCCTCGGTGGCATGGGCGGTGCGCAGCCGCTGGCGGCCACGCTCGCCGGCGCGGCATCGCTCAACATCGAATGCCGGCAGGCCAGCATCGACTTCCGGCTGCGCACGCGCTATCTGGACAAGCAGGCCAGGGACATCGACGACGCGCTGGCCCTGATCGCGCACCACACCGCGCGCAAGGAGGCGGTGTCGATCGGCCTGCTCGGCAATGCGGCCGAACTGCTGCCCGAACTGGTGAAGCGCGCCAAGGCCGGCGGCATCAGGCCCGACCTGGTGACCGACCAGACATCGGCGCACGACCTTGCCAGCGGCTACCTGCCGGCCGGCTGGTCGCTCGACCAATGGGAGGCCGCCAAGGCCGACGCGACCCAGCATCCGATGCTGCGCAAGGCCGCAGCCAAGTCCTGCGCGGTGCATGTGCAGGCCATGCTCGACTTCCAGGCCATGGGCATCCCGACCGTCGACTACGGCAACAACATCCGGCAGGTCGCCTTCGACGAAGGCGTGGCCAATGCCTTCGACTTTCCGGGCTTCGTGCCGGCGTACATCCGGCCGCTGTTCTGCGAAGGCAAGGGCCCGTTCCGCTGGGTCGCGCTCTCGGGCGACCCCGAGGACATCTACAAGACCGACGCCAAGATCAAGGAGCTGTTCCCCGACAACACGCACACGCACCGCTGGCTCGACATGGCGCGCGAGCGCATCGCGTTCCAGGGCCTGCCGGCGCGCATCTGCTGGCTCGGACTGGGCGAGCGCCACAAGGCGGGCCTGGCCTTCAACGAGATGGTGAAGTCGGGCGAGCTCAAGGCCCCGATCGTGATCGGCCGCGACCATCTCGACACCGGCTCGGTCGCCAGCCCGAACCGCGAGACCGAGGCGATGCTGGACGGCAGCGATGCGGTGTCCGACTGGCCGCTGCTGAATGCGCTGCTCAACACGGCGGGCGGGGCAACCTGGGTCAGCCTGCACCACGGCGGCGGCGTGGGCATGGGCTACTCGCAGCATTCGGGCGTGGTGATCGTCTGCGACGGTACCGATGCCGCGGCCAAGCGCATCGAGCGCGTGCTCTGGAACGACCCGGCCACCGGCGTGATGCGCCATGCCGATGCGGGCTACGACATCGCAGTCGCCACCGCGAGAAAAAACAAGCTGAATCTGCCGATGGTCGGCAAGGAGTGAAGGCAATGTCCGAGATCTACCTGCACTACCTGAACCATCTCGACGTCCAGGCATTGGCAATGACCGATGCCGAGATCGTTGCCGCCGTGGAACAGGGGCTGCTGGCCCAGGGCCGCGGCGAAACCACGATCGAGCCGCGCATGCACCTGGTGCCCGAGAAGGACTACCCGGGCCACTTCAACGTGCTGCGCGGCTACATCCGGCCGCTCGGCGTGGCGGGCGTCAAGGTGGTCGGCGACTTCTACCGCAACTACCAGGTGGGCCTGCCTTCGGAACTCGCGCTGCTCAACCTGTTCGATCCGAAGACCGGCGTTCCGGTGGCGATCGTCGATGCCTCCGACATCACCGACATGCGCACCGGCGCCATCACCGCCATCGGCGCCAAGCACCTGGCGCGCAAGAACTCGAAGATCCTCGGCCACATCGGCGCGCGCGGCACCTCGTACTGGAACGTGCGCCTCCTGCATTCGATCTTCAAGTTCGACGAGATTCGCGTGCACTCGCGCCGGCCCGAGAGCCGCAATGCGTTTGCCGAGCGGCTCGAGCGCGACCTCGGCATGAAGATCACGGTCACCGAAGATTGGGAATCCTGCGTGCGCGGCGCCGACATCGTGGTCGAGGCATCGCGCCTCGAAAAGCCCGAGCCGGTGCTGAAGACCGAGTGGATCAAGAAGGGCGCCTGCGTCATTCCCTACGGGACGATGAGCGCGGTCGAACTCTCGCTGACCGACATCATGGACAAGATGGTGATGGACGACTGGGGCCAGGCCAAGGCCGGCCCCTTCGGTGCACTGCGCGCGCATGTCGACAGCGGCCGCCTGTCCGAGACGACGCTGCATGCCGAACTCTGCCAGATCGTGGCCGGCCTGAAGCCCGGGCGCGAGAGCGACGACGAGACCAACCTGTTCTGGCACCGCGGACTCTCGCTCTCGGACATCGCGCTCGGCGCGGCCATGCTCGCGAAGGCGAAGACCCTGGGTCTGGGCCAGCAGCTGCGCTTTCGCTGACGGCCGAAGCCGTGTCGCCCATGCAGCCGGTCGCCAATGCGCGCATGTACTCCGCCACCGCGTCGGTGCGGGCCGACTGGAAGCGGCTGCTTTCGTGGGCGCTCGACCGCGCGGGGCTGGGCTGGAACGTGATCGACCACGACGCGCCGGCGCCGCTCGCGGCCCTGTGGGCGCGCGACGACCTGGGGCTCGCGATGATGTGCGGCCTGCCGTTCTCGCAGCGCTCACCGCGCCCCGTGCTGGTCGCTGCACCGCTGCCTTCGCCGGCGCGCTATGGCGGCCGGCCGGTCTACTTCACCGACATCGTCGTGCGCGCCGATTCGGCGTACCAGCGCCTGGAGGACACGTTCGGCGGCGTGGTCGGCTACACGCTTGCAGATTCGATGTCCGGCGGCGTCGCGCTGCGCAACCATCTCGCGCCTTATCGCGAAGCGCGGGGTCGGCGGCTCTACCGCAAGGCGGTGGGCGACCTCGTCCATGCGCGCGGCGTGATCGAGGCGCTGGCCGCTGGCGCCATTGACGCCGGCCCGCTCGACAGCTTCTACCACGACCTGCTGTGCCGCAATGAACCCGCGCTCGCCGCGCAGGTGCGCGTCGTCGACCGAACCGCGGCGATGCCGATCCCGCCGCTGGTGGCGACGGTTGTGCTGGCACCCGGCGAGCTTGCCCGCCTGCGCAGCGCGCTGGACGCAGCCGCGGCCGCGCCCGAACTCCAGGACACGGCGCAACGCCTGTTGCTTGCCGGCTTCGCCACACCCGATCCCGCGGACTACGACATGCTCGCAGCGATCGCCCTTCGTGACATCCCGACCTTCGAGGAGCTTTGATGATGATGATGAAGCGTTCTGCCTTCGTGCTTTCCATGGCGGTGCTCGTTGCCGCCGTGCCGCTTGCGGCCCAGGCGCAGGCCTGGCCTGCGAAACCCGTCCACCTCATCGTGCCGTTCGCGCCCGGCGGTCCCGCCGACGTGCTGGGCCGCGTGCTCGGACAGGACCTGGCCGAGACGCTCAAGCAACCCTTCGTGGTCGAGAACAAGGCCGGTGCGGCCGGCAACATCGGCGTCGACATGATCGCCAAGGCGCCACCGGACGGCTACACCCTCGGCATCGTGCCTGTCGGCAACATCGCGGTGAACCCAAGCCTCTTTCCGTCTCTGCCTTACAAGGCGAGCGAGCTGCAGCCGGTCGCGATGCTGGCCACTGTCGAGAACGTGCTGGTGGTGAATGCCGACGTCCCCGCCAAGTCCCTGAAAGACCTGTTCGCGCTGGCCGGGCAGAAACCCGGCGGCCTGAGTTTCGCGTCGCCCGGCGCCGGCAGCCAGGCCCACCTGGCCGGCGAACTGATGGCGCTCGATGCGGGCATCAAGCTCATTCACGTTCCGTACAAGGGCATCGGTCCGGCGCTCAACGACGTGGTCGGCGGCCAGGTGACGATGATGTTCGGCGCGATGTCCGCAGTGCTGCCGCACATCAAGTCCGGCAAGCTGCGCGCCCTCGGCGTCGCCAGCCCGAAGCGTTCGGCCGCCATGCCCGACCTGCCGACCATCGCCGAGCAGGGGCTGCCCAAGTTCGAGGCCGTGTCGTGGTATGCGCTGATGGCTCCGGCCGGCACGCCTGCGGCCATCGTCGACCGGCTCAATGCCGAAAGCGCGCGCATGCTGGCCAAACCTGCGATGAAGGAACGATTTGCTTCCCTCGGCCTGGAGCCGGGCGGCGGCAAGCCGCAGGAGATCGCAGCCACGATCCAGGCGGAAAGCGCGCGCTGGGCCGAGGTGATCAGAAAACAGAACATCAAGCCCGAGTGATGAGCCTGC
>JANOCL010000225.1:0-21167 GCA_031412135.1 Variovorax sp.
TCTTCGGCGGGAACGTGCAGGGTCGTCAGCGCGGGCTGCACATGGCGCGCCATGTCGAGATCGTCGAAGCCCACGATCGACAGCTGCTCCGGCACCCGAATGCCCAGCGTCGCGGCCTCGAGCAGCGCGCCGTGCGCCAGCACATCGTTGCCGCACAGGATGGCGGTGGGTGCCGGCGTCGTGGCCAGCAGCGCGCGCAATCCTTCGCGCGCCTCGGCCAATCCATAGCGACGCTCGACGCACCATTGGGATGGCAGCTCCAGCCCCGCTTTCTCGAGGGCGCTGCGCGCGCCCGCCACGCGCGCGCTGGCGCGATCGTTGTTGTCCGTACGGCCCGCGAGCATGCCGATGCGGCGGTGGCCCAGATCGAGCAGGTAGCGCACGGCCTGGCCCATCGCGCGCGCGTTGTCGAAACCCACGTGCATGCCGGGCGCCGACTCGGTCGGTGCCGCGACCATCACGTGTACCCATGGCAGCCCGCGGCGCTCCAGAAGCTTGAGAAGTTCGGGCCTCTGCCCCGCGCCGCAGAAGGCGAGTGCGTCGGCGCCGCGCGTCACGAGGTTGGTGGCCTGCCGCATTTCCGCGTCGGGGTCGTAATCCGTAGTGGCGATCAGCAGGTTGTAGCCGTCGAGCGCAAGCCGCCGCTGCAGGGCATCGATCGCCTGCGCGAAGATGGCGTTGTCCACCGTCGGAAACAACGCGCCCACGGTAGCCGAGCGGCCGAGCATCAGCGCACGCGCTCCGGCGTGCGGAACATAGCCCAGGCGGAGCACGGCCGCCTCCACCTTCTCCCGCAAGACCTGCCGCACCGAGGTGGGCCGGTTGAGCACGCGCGAAACCGTGGCGGTCGATACGCCGGCCGCTTCGGCGACGTCCTGGACGGTAGGAAGAGCTTCGGGCTTTCGCATTCAGCCCATCATACGTGTACGCGCTTGCAGCTTACTGACTGTGACAGGCCTCATAGGGAAAATACCATGGGATATCTGCCACTCCAAGGCATAGCATGGGAGCAGTTATGTAAGCGCTTTCAAAAATCCTCGATCGAGACAAGCCACAGCATCCATGACAGCCTCTCCCTCCGCTCTCGCCGGCCCCCGGCTTTCCGCGTCGGCCTCGACGGCCCCGCCTCGCGCGCTGCCCGCGCGGCGCATCGCGAGCGCCGCGATCGGGCTCGCCGCCCTCATTGCGGTCTGGTGGCTGCTGACTTCGGGCAGCGGCATCATCGGTCCGGGGCGCTTTGCGTCCCCCACCGAGGTGTTTCTGGCATTTCGCCAGGTCATGGTGGACGGCTACAGCAATGCGCGCTGGCACGAACACGTCGCGCGCAGCGTGATGCTGGTGTCGATGGCATTCGCGGTGGCGTCCGCGTTCGGCGTCGCGCTCGGCCTGGCGATGGGCGCGAGCCGCAAGGTCGAGGCCTTCGCCAACCCGATCTTCCTGTTCCTGCGGCCGATTCCGCCGCTGGCGTGGATTCCGCTGGCGATCGTGTGGCTCGGACTGGGGGACGCAGCGAAGGTCATGGTGATCTTCGTGGCCGCCTTCGTTCCGTCCGTCATCAACAGCTACAGCGGCGTGCGACAGATCGACCGCACCATCTTCGAAGCCAGCGCCATGCTCGACATCACGGGCTGGCGCTACTGGCGCGAAGTGCTGGTGCCGGGGGCGATGCCGAGCATCTTCACGGGCCTGCGCCTTTCCTTGCAGGCATCGTGGACCACGCTGGTGGCGGCGGAACTGGTGGGTGCCACGGCAGGACTCGGGCAGATCCTGAACCAGGCGGCGCAGGACATCTATCCGGCAATGATCCTCGTCGGCATGCTGAGCGTCGCGTTGTGGGGCTGGCTCATGACGCTCGCGCTCGGCTGGGTCGAGAGGCGCGCCATGCCATGGAAGGGGACCGCATGAACGCCAATGCAAAACTGATGCCGCGCACCTTCTGGCTGCTGAGCGTGGCCGGGGCGGCCAGCTTCCTGCTGTTCTGGAGCGCCGCCTCGCTTTCGGGGTTGACCTCTCGCACCTTCCTGCCGACGCCCTGGGACGTGGTCGGGCGCTTTGTCGAACTCATCGGCGCACCGTTTGCCGGCCACACGCTGCAATCGCATCTGCTGTCGAGCATTCAGCGCTTCGCAATGGGCTTCGCGCTCGCAGTGGTCATCGGCATTCCGCTCGGCCTTTCGATGGCCTGGTTCCGCTGGGTGGATCGCATTGTGTCGCCCTTGTTCGAAGGCATTCGCTTCGTGGCGCCCATCGCCTGGGTGCCCTTCGCGGCGCTGTGGTTCGGCACCGGCATCGGCGGCCCGGTGCTCATCATCTTCATGGGCGCCTTTCCGCCGGTGCTGATCAACACCTACCGGGGCGCGCGCGGCGTCGACCGCAAATACATCGAGGCGTCGCAGATGCTCGGCATCGGCGCGTTCCGCTCCATCACTCAAGTGCTGCTGCCGGCCGCGTTCCCGTCCATCGTGGCCGGGCTGCGCATCTCGGCCGGCCTGGGCTGGCAGTCGCTGGTCGGCGCCGAACTGATCGTGGCGTCGAGCGGCGTCGGCTACCTGCTCGTGAAGGGGCAGGCCAGCGTGTCGACCGTGACGGTGATGAGCGGAATGATCGCGATCGGCATCGTCGGACTGCTGATCGACGTGGCCCTGCGGCGCTTTCACCGCGCGGTCGAAGCCCGCCTGGGCCTCTGAGCCTCCCGCACACCGAACCCAATGCACCAGAGGACACCCGTGGCCATCATCCAGTTCAATCAGATCGAGCGCATCTTCAGCCAGGGCGGCAACGACTTCGTTGCGCTCAAGGACATCAACCTCGAGGTCGGTGAACGCGAATTCGTCGCCCTCGTCGGCCCCTCGGGCTGCGGCAAGACGACCTGCATGCGCATGGCGGCCGGCCTCGAGCATCCGACCGGCGGCGAAGTGACGGTCGACAACATTCGCGTCACGCGCCCCGGCCCGGATCGCGCGGTGGTTTTCCAGCAATTCGCGTTGTTTCCATGGAAGACGGTGTGGGACAACATCGAGTTCGGACTGCGCTCGATCGGCGTCGACGCCGCGGAACGCAAGCGGCGCATCGAGCAGTACATCGAACTCATGGGTCTAGGCGGCTACGAGCGCGCCTTCCCGCATCAGCTGTCGGGCGGCATGCAGCAGCGCGTCGCGATCGCGCGGGCCTATGTGCTCGACCCCAAGGTGCTGCTGATGGACGAGCCCTTCGGCGCGCTCGATGCCCAGACGCGCGTGGTCATGCAGGAAGAACTGGTGCGCCTCGCGCGCCAGCATCCGCGCACCGTGCTCTTCATCACCCACGCGGTGGAAGAAGCCGTCTACCTTGCCGATCGCATCGTCGTCATGTCCGCGAGGCCCGGAACCATCCGCGAGATCATCGACGTGAAAGCCGTGCGCGAAGCCAACGGCTGGGATTCGGTGAGCCGCATTGAGGACGTGATGGACCTCCCCTCGTTCGTGCACCTTCGCACCCACGTCTGGAAGCTGCTGCGCAACCAGCACGGCAGCGAACTGCACTGATCGACGTCTTCGCCATCTTCTTCTCGCATCCCGATTCAACACAGGAGTCAACCATGATTTCGACCCGCTTCTTCTCTTTGCGCCGCTGCCTCGTCGCCGCTTCTGCGGCCGTCGCCCTGCTTCCGCTCGGCGCCGCCCAGGCGCAGCAGGCACTGACCGAAATCAGAGTGAGCTACCAGCCGGCGCTCTACTGGGCCTTGCCGATGTATGTGGCGAGCGAGAAGAACTGGTGGGCAGAAGTGGGGCTCAAGCCGGTCTTCAGCATCTTCCCGGCCGGGGTCCCGCAGATGGCTGCGGCGGCCGCAAAGTCGTGGGACGTCGGCGGCACGGGGTCGGTGCCCGCCGTGCTCGGCCACATGCGCTTCGGCATCAAGACGATCGGGCTGACCAACGACGAGTCCGCGGGCAACGCGCTGGTGGCGAGCAAGGATGTCGCCGACAGGATTGCCAAGTCGCCGGCGTCGATCAAGGGCCAGACCATTCTCTTGACGGCGAACTCGACCGGAGACTACGCGGTGCAGTCCTGCCTCAAGAAGTTCGGCTTGAGCAAGAGCGACGTGACGATCAAGAACATGGGGCAGTCCGAGATCATCTCGGCCATGTCGTCCAACAACGCCGAGCTGGGCGGCCTGTGGGCGCCCAACATCTATTCGCTCGAAGAGAAGGTGGGCGCCAAGGTGGTCTGCTCGGGCAAGGAGGGCGGGGCTGTCGTGCCCGGCGCGCTGGTCGCCCGCAGCGAATACGCCGAACAGAATCCGGAACTCGTCGCGAAGTTTCTTGCCGTCTACCTGCGCGCGTGGAGCTGGATGAACGCCAACAAGCCGGAAGCGCTGGTGCTCATGCGCAAGTTCTACGACCAGGGTGGCGTGAGCATCAGCGAGGCATCGATGAAGAAGGAATTCGACACCCGTCCGACCTTCGACCTGTCGCAGCAGCTCGCCCGCATGGATCGCGCGCGCGGCAATTCCGACATGGACGCCTGGTTCAGCCAGATCGCGATATTCATGCGCGGCACTGGCGCAATCCAGAGCGTGCCCGCGTCGGCCGACTACATCACCGACATCTACATGAAGCGCGTGCAGGCCGATCAGCGGTTGCGCGAGTTCGCTGCAAACCGCAAGTGAGAAACATCGCCTTGCTCCCGCCGGAACGCCAGCCCCGTTGCCAGGCGCTCAAAGACGCAAAAGTGAAGATCGATTAGGTCGCGTTCAGCTCATGGCCTCTTGCCCGTCAATTTTGTAAGCGCTTCCATCCAGTTCACAAAACCCCTTTGGAGTTCCGATGCCCATCACCTACCTCAAAAAAGCCGCCAAGACCCCTGAAACCGAAACCGCCAACGCGCAGAAAGTGGTGACGGAGATGCTGGCGGAAATAGATGCCAATGGCGAAGCCGCCGTGCGCCGGTATGCGCGCGACCTCGACAAATGGGAAGGCGACGTCGTCATGTCGCGCGACGAGATCAATCGCCGCACGCGAGACGTGCCCGAACAGGTGCGCCGCGACATCGACTTCGCGATCAAGCAGATCAAGGATTTCGCCGTGGCACAGCGCAAGTCGCTGCAGGAGTTTTCGGTCGACCTGCATGCCGGCGTCACTGCCGGGCAGCGTGTGCTGCCGGTGAACGTGGCGGGCTGCTACGCGCCGGCCGGCCGCTATGCGCACATCGCTTCCGCCTACATGGGGGTGGCCACCGCGCGAGCCGCGGGCGTGAAAACCATCCTGGCGTGTTCGGGGCCGTTTCGCGGCGGGCCGATGCACCCGTACGTGATGTACGCCTTCGACAAGGCGGGCGCCGACGTCATCATGACGCTCGGCGGCGTGCAGGCGATCGCGACCATGGCCAACGGCCTGTTCACCGGCAAGGCGGCCGACGTCATCGTCGGGCCGGGCAACAAGTTCGTGGCCGAGGCCAAGCGAACCTTGTTCGGCAAGGTCGGCATCGACGTCTTCGCGGGGCCGTCGGAAGTTGCGGTGATCGCCGACGAGTCGGCCGACCCGGCCATCGTCGCCAGCGACCTGGTGGGCCAGGCCGAGCACGGGCACGAATCGCCCGCCTGGCTGCTCACGACTTCGTCCGAGTTGGCGAAGAAGGTCATGGAGCTGATGCCGGGCCTGATCGATGCGCTTCCGCCGACCGCGCGGGATGCCGCTGGGTCCGCATGGCGCGACTATGGCGAGGTGATCGTCTGCGACTCGCGCGAGGAAGTGGCCGAGGTGTCGGACAAGTACGCCGCCGAGCATCTGGAGGTGCACGCGAAAGATCTGGATTGGTGGCTTGCGAACCTCACCTGCTATGGCTCGCTCTTCCTGGGCGAAGAGACCACGGTGGCATTCGGCGACAAGGCCAGCGGGCCGAATCATGTGTTGCCGACCAAGGGCGCGGCGCGCTACTCGGGCGGCCTGTCGGTGCACAAGTTCATGAAGACGTTGACCTGGCAGCGCATGACCCGGGAGGCGGCGCGCGACATTGGAGAGGTGACGTCGCGCATCTCGCGCCTCGAAGGCATGGAGGCGCACGCGCGCACTGCGGACGATCGTCTGGCCAAGTACTTTCCGAAGCAGAGCTTCGAGCGCGGCGAGCCCGTCACGGTATGAGCGATGTCGCTGCGCGGCTCGTTTCGCTCTACGGCCTCGAAGACCGTTGCGCACTCGTGACCGGCGGCAGTTCCGGCGTTGGCGAAGCGATGGCGCATGCGCTGGGCGCCGCGGGCGCCAGGATCGTCCTGATGTCGCGGCGCCAGCCTGAACTGAACGCGGCGGTGGCCCGCGCGGAAGCGGCCGGCCTCACCGCGCGAGGCGTCGCGGCGGACCTGAGCGACACCACGGGTGTTGCCGCCGCCGCCGCCGCGGCCTGCGACTGCTTCGGCGGCATCGACATCCTCGTGAACGCGGCTGGCGTCAACCTGCGACAACCGTTCGAGGAGGTGACGCCCGAGGCCTGGCAGACCCAGATGAGCTTGCATCTGGGCGCGCCGTTCTTCCTGACACAGGCGCTCGCGCCCGCGATGCAGAAGGCCGGCTGGGGCCGCATCATCAACATCGCCTCGCTCCAGAGTTACCGCGCCTTCGCCGACTCCGCTCCCTACGGCGCAGCCAAGGGCGGCGTGGTGCAGCTCACGCGCGCCATCGCGCAGAAGTGGTCTGCGCACGGCATCACCTGCAACGCCATCGGCCCTGGCTTTTTTCCGACCGCGCTCACCGCGGCGGTCTTCGACAACCGCGAACTCGCGGCCGGGCATGCGGCCCGGACCGCCATCGGACGCAACGGCGAACTGCGCGACCTGAGCGGCGCGACGATATTCCTGGCCAGCGACGCCAGCGCCTACATCACGGGCCAGACCCTGATGGTCGACGGCGGCTACACCGCGCGCTGACATTTTTCCCCATTCAACAGAGCACCACATGAAAGCCCTCGTCTACACCCGACCCCAAGAGCTCCAGATGCAGGAGCGGCCCATGCCCGAGGCGGCTTCGGGCGAAGTGGTGTTGAAGATCGAAGCCGTCGGCATCTGCGGCTCCGACCTTCACGCCTGGCACGGCCATGATCCGCGACGCAATCCGGGTCTGGTGCTGGGCCATGAATTCGTGGGTGAAGTGGTGAGCTCGGCCGTGCAAGGCGTGTCGGTCGGCACGCGCTACACCGGCAATCCGTTGATCACCTGCGGCGTGTGCGAGTACTGCATGCAGGGCCGCAACAACCTGTGCGCCAACCGCACCATGGTCGGCATGACGCGGCCCGGCGCCTATGCGGAATTCATGAGCATCCCAGCCAGCTCGCTGATCGAGATGCCGCAGGACATGGACGCCCTCACGGCGTCGCTCACCGAGCCCGCGGCCACCGCCTGGCACGCTGTCTACCTCTCGATGCGCGCGCTGGTGCGGCCGCTGCATGAATGCCGCGTTCTGGTGATCGGCGGCGGCGCCATCGGCATGCTGGCCGCTCTCTTGCTCAAGGCGCTGGGCGTGCGCCGCCTCGTGCTGACCGAGCTGAACGCGCTGCGCCGGGACGCGGTTCGAACCCACGTCGGCTGTGAAGCGATCGACCCGCGCGAAACGCCGCTGATCGATGGAAGCTACGACTACGTGTTCGATGCGGTCGGTGCCAAGTCCACGCGTCAACAGGCCCTTGCCGCAGTCAAGGCCGGTGGCGTGGTGATGCACGTCGGACTGCAGGATTGGGCCAGCGAGATCGACATGCGCCGGCTCACGCTGGCCGAGATCACGCTGCTGGGCACCTACACCTACACCACGGCAGACCTGCGCGCCACCGTGGCCGCGTTGCACGACGGCACCTTCGGCGACCTTGCGTGGGTGGAGCAGCGCGCGCTGGCCGATGGGCCCGCCGCATTCCACGACCTGGATCAGGGGCGAAGCGCGGCGGCGAAGATCGTGCTGCGGCCATGAACTCCTCGCCCCGCAGAATCTCGTGATCCACCCCGTCCAGAAAGATCCTGACCGGGACAGCCTCGCCGGTCTGTGGTTTGGCAAAGACCTCAGTACGCCCGAGCCGATACCGGAACAGGCGATCGCGCGAGCGCTTGCCCTGATGCGCTCAGGCCGTCTGCATCGCTATGGCGAGCAAGGCTCAGGCTATCCCGAGCCGTCACTGCTGGAGCGGGACTACGCCGCTTATGTGGGCAGCAAGTACTGTGTGGCCGTGAACTCGTGCGGTGCGGCGATGTTCATCGCGCTGAAGGCGCTGGGTGTGAAGCCGGGCGACCACGTACTCACCAGCACCTTCACGCTGGCGCCGGTGCCCGGCGCTATTGCCCATGCCGGCGCCGCAGCGGTGTTGATTGAGACCACTGCCGACTACCTGACCGACCTGGCCGACCTGGAGCGCAAGGCCGCCACCAGCGGTGCCAAGGTGTTTCTGCTGTCGCATATGCGCGGCCACATCACAGACCTGCAAGCCGTGCTTGCCATTTGTGATCGGCACGGCATCGCGGTGGTTGAAGACTGCGCCCACACCATGGGCGCCAAGTGGGATGGCAAGCACACGGGCACCTGGGGCAAGGTCGGTTGCTACAGCGCGCAGACGTACAAGCACATCAATTCCGGCGAAGGCGGCTTGCTGGTCACCGATGACGACGACGTGGCTGCGCAGGCCATATTGATGTCGGGCTGCTACATGCTGTACGACCAGCACATCCTCAAACCCGACCCTGGCGTTTTTGAACGCTGGAAGTACCTCACGCCGAATTTCAGCATGCGGATGTCCAATCTGGCTGCGGCTCTGCTGCGTCCGCAAATTGCAATGCTGGCCGAGCGCGGTGTGCGGTGGAACCGGATCTACGCCACCCTGAAACGAGAGCTCGGCAAGGCGGCCAACCTGAGCATTCCCGAGCGCGCCGACAAAGAGGCGTTCGTGGCAAGTTCGATCCAGTTCACGCTGCATCTTTCACCGCGTCGGATCGAACGTTTTTTGCATGAATGCGATCTGCGCGGCTTGCACATCAAGTGGTTCGGTGCGCCCTCACCCATAGCATTCACCAGCAATTACGCACACTGGCACTACTTGAGCGAAGAGCCGGCACTGGAGCAATCCATGGAGGTGCTGCGCCAGTTGCTCGACCTGCGCACCCCGCTGTCCTTGACCGATGACGATTGCGTCCTGATCGGAAAAATCGTCGCGGTCTCCAGTGCAATTGCCTCGTCGGCACACTGACAGGGTCGCTCGGGCCTTTCAACAGGCGCCAGCCCGCTAGCAAGGCGCCGGGATGCGCTGGACCAACTGGTCGTCGGCAAAGGGCCGCAGGAACGATGCGGTTTCTTCGACCGCGCAATGCAGCCAGTCGTCCACCCATGCATCGGGGAGGATGACGGCGTTGCGGCACTCGGGCGTTCCGAGCGTCAGCAGCGCAAAACTCTCTACGCATTGCCCGGTCGGCGAACGCCAGCCGTTCCACAGCCCCGCCAGTGCGAGCGGCTGGCCGTCGTAGCGGGTCACGCCGATGACCGCCTTGCCGTCGCCGCCCGAATGGAACACCGTGTCCGCCAGTACGACGCAGCGGTGGCCGCGCTTCCAGGGCTGAAGGAAGTTGCGCTCGGCTGCTGCCGTCTCGGCATGCGCCTCGTGGGTGAAAAGATCCGCGCCGTCGGGGGAGAACAGGGGAATCAAGCCCCAGCGTCCAGCCGCGGCCTCGAAACGGCCGTCGATTTTGCCGCCCAGGCGATCCGCGCGGGGCCGGCGCACGAAGACGCCCTGCTCGCCCGGCCGCACCACCCCGAGCGCCGACGGACAGGCAACGCCGAAGCGATCCACGAAGTGGCGTCCTTCGCTTACGGCTCGGTAATGGGTCGGCATGCGTAAATGTAAGAAGGTGTGTTCGGCCGCGTCAACACATCGATAACATTCGTTGTTTTTCGAGAGCAGTTCATGACCTCTTCCCACCTTGTTGTGATCACCGGCGCCTCGCGCGGCCTCGGCCGGGCCATGGCCGAGCAGTTGCTCGGGCCCGGTCAACGCCTGCTGTGCATTTCTCGCCAGGCCGACGAAGCCCTTGCCGCTCGGGCGCGAGAGGCCGGCGCCGAACTTGAACAGTGGCAGCAGGACCTTGCCGATCCGGTGCCCGCTGCAGCGCGGCTCGCGGCCTGGCTGCAGGGCTGCGATGCGCAGGCTTTCGACAGCGCGACCCTGATCAACAACGCCGGCACGATCGGCCGTCCACGCCCGTTGTCGCAAGCGGTGGCCAGCGAACTGGCGCAAGCGCTGCGGGTCGGGCTGGAGGCGCCGATGCTGCTGTGCGCCGCCTTCCTCGGTGCAACCCAGGCGTGGCGTGCAGAGCGCAAGGTGCTCAATATTTCGTCGGGGCTCGGCCGCAATGCCATGGGCAGCCAGGCGCCGTATTGCGCCGCCAAGGCCGGCATGGACCACTTCTCGCGCGCGGTGGCGCTCGAAGAACAGGCGGCGCCGCACGGCGCGAAGATCGTGTCGCTCGCGCCAGGCGTGATCGACACCGACATGCAGGTGCAACTGCGCGAGAGCGAGCCCGGCATGTTCCCGGACCGCGTTCGCTTCGAGAAGCTCAAGGCCGATGGCCTGCTGGACACGCCCGCATCGGCCGCCGCCAAGATCCTCGCCTACCTGGCGCGCGCCGACTTCGGCAGCAACCCGGTGGCGGATATCAGGGACAAGTGAAGCGCGGGCGCTGCCCCATGGCCGGCGGCAGGGACGACACCATCGGATCGACGTTGCCGGCCAGCACGTCCATCAGGGCAGGGTTCGAGCGCTTGTACGGCACGTGCCTCATCTTGATGTGGGCGGCGCGGTCGTGAAGATCTCGCCTGCCAGGTGAATCGTCGTGCCGGTGCCCTGCGAGCCGCAGGCGACGGCGTCCAGCGTGGGAACTCCACGCGTCAGTGCAGGGTCTGCGGACCCCGGTCGCTGCGCGTGTCGCTGCGGCGCTGCAATGCGGCGATGCCGGCCATCATTGCCGCGCCGTAGGTCGGCATCGGTCCTTCGGCGGCATCGACCGGACGGCAGTCGGCGCCGTCCTGCTTCTGCAGCACCCAGTAGAAATGGCCGGAGATCGGCTCGTCGACAACCAGCGCAATGGCTTCCGTTTCCATGATCGTTCCTGTTTCTTGCAATCCGAGAAAGGGTTGTACGCAGGCGGCACGCCCCCGCATAGCAACGAATTCACGGACTGCGGGCAGAGTCTGAGAAAAACGCATGCATGTGTGCAAATGCGCACGCCGCGGCGAAACACGGAAAATGCGCCGGCATGCCTGACACCACCGCCCCCTCACGCCTCAACAAACGGATGGCCGAACTCGGCCTGTGCTCGCGCCGCGAAGCGGACGACTGGATCGCACAGGGCTGGGTCAGGGTCAACGGCGCGGTCGCGGAAATGGGCGTCAAGGTGATGCCGGCCGACCGCATCGAGGTCGACAAGAAAGCGCAGCAGCAGCAGCAGCAGCAGGTCACGATCCTGCTGCACAAGCCGATGGGCTACGTCAGCGGCCAGGCCGAGGACGGCCACGAGCCGGCGGTGGTGCTGATCAACCCGCGCACGCACTGGCGCGAGGACCCGAGCCGTAACCGCTTTTCGCCGCCGCAGTTGCGCGGGCTGGCGCCGGCCGGCCGGCTCGACATCGATTCGGTGGGGCTGCTCGTGCTCACGCAGGACGGCCGCGTCGCCCGCCAGCTGATCGGCGAGGACTCGGGCATGGAGAAGGAATACCTGGTGCGCGTCTCGTACGGGCCGGTCGCGCAGAACTCGCAGGCCGCGTTCCCGCGCGAGCAGCTCGCCCTGCTGCGCCACGGCCTTGCGCTCGACGGCCAGCCGCTCAAGCCGGCGCAGGTCGAATGGCAGAACCCCGAGCAGTTGCGCTTCGTGCTGATCGAAGGCAAGAAGCGGCAGATCCGCCGCATGTGCGAACTGGTCGGGCTCAAGGTGGTGGGGCTCAAGCGCATCCGCATCGGCAGCGTCGTGCTCGGGAACCTGCCGGTCGGGAACTGGCGCTATCTGGGGGCGGGGGAGCGTTTCTAGGGTCGCAGCAGCGCACCCGTGATTGCACCGTTGTAGCCAACCGGCTACATTCATCCCATGTACAGCGTCATTGAAACCGAAGAGTTCGCCCAATGGTTGGCGGGCTTGAAGGACGGAGCGCTCAGGAGCGCTCATCATCATGCTTGGCGGCGGCGACAAGTCCCACCAGGCGGGCGACATCGAACAAGCCAGGAAGATGGCTTTGGAGTTGCGAAATGAGCAAGATCAAAACCCGCCCGTTTGACATGGCCAACTACCTCGCGGGCGAGGAAGACGTCGCGGAATATCTGCGTCAGGTGCTTGACGACGGCGACCCGAGCGAACTCGGGGCCGCGTTGGGCCACATCGCCCGGGCGCGCGGCATGGCGCAATTGGCGAAGGACACCGGGCTTTCGCGCGAAAGCCTGTACAAGAGCCTCTCTGGCGAGCGTGCGCCCAGCACCGATACCTTGTTCAAGGTGATGCGCGCGCTGGGCTTCAGGCTGACGGTCGAGCCCGCGCGGACTTGACGGTTCTGGCGGCAGACCGCCGCCAGCCGCGCCTTCAAAGCCCGTGCATGACGAACAGCCCGTTCGACGGCACGGGCAGCTTGAGCGTCGTTTCCCCGACGCGGTTGAAGCGGAACTCGCGGCCGTTGAGCACCACCGACTTCCTGTTGGTCCAGATCCTGTATTCGTAGCCGTCCGTCGCCGGCGTCACTCGCAGCACGCGGAACACCGGCGGAACGATCACGGTGAAGGTCAGCCGGCCGGTGGCGCTGTTTACGCCGAGCGCGGTTTCCGTCGCGCAGGTCAGCAGCAACAGCAGCAAGGCGGAGAAAAAGTTACGCACAAGGCAGATTGACGCTGTTGTGCGGCTGCCACGACGCTCGGCTTTCGCGCCGAGGTTCCGGTTTCACGGCGGTGGCGCGCGACGTCTTGTAGAGTTGCCGGCTCGCTCCGTGCGACTCCGATTTTTTTTTCAACACGCCGCCCCGCGCCATGACCATTTCCAAAACCAAGCTCCCGTTCCAGGCCGAAGTCGCGCAATTGCTGCACCTGGTCACCCACTCGCTCTACTCGAACAAGGAAATCTTTCTGAGGGAGCTGATCTCGAATGCGTCCGACGCCTGCGACAAGCTCCGCTTCGAAGCCATCGACCAACCCGACCTGTACGAAAACCAGCCCGACCTGGACGTGCGGGTTTCGTTCGACAAGGCGGCGCGCACGCTCACCATCGTCGACAGCGGCATCGGCCTGAGCCAGCAGGAGGCGATCGACAACCTGGGCACCATCGCCAAGAGCGGCACCCGCGAATTCGTCAGCAAGATGTCGGGCGACCAGAAGGCCGATGCCCAGTTGATCGGGCAGTTCGGCGTCGGCTTCTATTCGGGCTTCATCGTCGCCGACAGCATCACCGTCGAATCGCGTCGGGCGGGCCTGCCGGCCAATGAAGGCGTGCGCTGGACCAGCGGCGGCGCCGGCGACTTCGAGGTCGACACGATCGAGCGGCCGCAGCGCGGCACCAGCGTGACGCTGCACCTGCGCGAGGATGCCGAGGAGTACCTGAACGCCTGGAAGCTCAAGTCGGTGATCGCCAAGTACTCCGACCACATCTCGCTGCCGATCCTGATGGAGCGGGAGGAGTGGAAAGAAGGTGAAGCGATCGAAGGTGGCCCCTCCGGTAGCAGCAAAGGCGGCGAGATGGTCAAGACCGGCGAGTGGGAGCCGGTGAACAAGGCCAGCGCGCTTTGGAGCCGCGCCAAGAAGGACGTGACCGAGGACCAGTACATCGAGTTCTACAAAAACCTGAGCCACGACTTCGAGCCACCGCTCGCCTGGAGCCACAACCGGGTCGAAGGCAACACCGAGTACACGCAACTGCTCTACATCCCGGCCAAGGCGCCGATGGACCTGTGGAACCGCGACAAGAGCGCGGGCGTCAAGCTCTACGTGAAGCGCGTCTTCATCATGGACGATGCCGAGGCGCTGATGCCGAGCTACCTGCGCTTCGTCAAGGGCGTGATCGATTCGGCCGACCTGCCGCTGAACGTGAGCCGCGAGCTGCTGCAGGAGAGCCGCGACGTGAAGGCGATCCGCGAGGGCAGCACCAAGCGCGTGCTCGGCATGCTGGAGGACCTGGCGAAGCAGGAGAAGGCCACGGGCGAAGCGGCCGAAACGACGGATGCGAGCGAAGTGACCGACGTGACCGACAAGGCCGAGCCGGCTCCTTCGGCTGGCGACCCCGGCAAGTACGCCCGCTTCTACGCCGAGTTCGGCGCCGTGCTGAAGGAAGGCCTGGGCGAGGACCACGGCAACCGCGACCGCATCGCCAAGCTGCTGCGCTTCGCCTCCAGCACCACCGACACCGCGAGCGTGGGCTTTGCCGACTACAAGGCGCGCATGAAGCCGGGGCAGGAAGTCATCTACTACATCACCGCCGACACGCTCGCGGCTGCAAGGAACAGCCCGCAGCTCGAGATCTTCAAGAAGAAGGGCATCGAGGTGCTGCTCATGACCGACCGGGTCGACGAATGGGCGCTCAACTTCCTGAACGAGTTCGACGGCACGCCGCTGCAGAGCGTGGCCAAGGGCGCGGTCGACCTCGGCACGCTGCAGGACGATGCGGAGAAGAAGGCGGCGGAGGAAGCGGCCGAATCCTTCAAGCCGATGCTCGATCGCCTGAAGGAAGCGCTCAAGGACAAGGCCGAGGACGTGCGGGTGACCACGCGCCTGGTCGACTCGCCGGCCTGCCTGGTGGTGCAGGACGGCGGCATGAGCACGCAGCTGGCCCGCATGCTCAAGCAGGCCGGCCAGCCGGCGCCCGAGCTGAAGCCGGTGCTGGAAGTGAACGCCGAGCATCCGCTGGTCCGCAAGCTGGCGGACTCGGCGCATTTCGACGACCTGGCGCATATCCTGTTCGACCAGGCGCTGCTGGCCGAGGGCGGGCTGCCCGCCGACCCTGCCGCTTATGTGCGGCGAGTCAACGCGCTGCTGGTGTGAAGTGAAACACCCCCGAAGCGCCTGCGGCGCCTCCCCCTCAAGGGGGCGATACCAGCGGCCCGGCGAAGCCGGTTCCGCGGTATCTGCGCTCGCCCCCAGGTTGGCTCACTTCCGTGTAGCCGCCCACCCCCTGCCGGGGGCGATACCAGCGGCCCGGCGAAGCCGGTTCCGCGGTATCCCTGGCACTTGGCGGCGGCGGTTTCGCGGGTCGTGCGTGGGTCCTCCCGCCATCGCGAGGTGAGCCGTGCGGCCTCAGGCGTACAGCGGCTCCTCCGCCATCGCCTCGCACTGCTCCTGCAGCATGAGGGTCTGTTCCTTCCAGTAGTCGCTGGAGCCGAACCAGGGAAAGTTGATCGGGAAGATCGGGTCGCGCCAGCGCCGCGCCAGCCAGGCGCTGTAGTGGATCTGGCGCAGCGTGCGCAGCGGCTCGATCAGCGCGAGCTCGCGCCGGTCGAAGGCGCGGAACTGCTCGTAGCCCTCGAGCAGTCCGCTCAGTTGCGCCGTGCGCTGGGGCCGGTCGCCCGACAGCAGCATCCACAGGTCCTGCACCGCGAAGCCGGTGCGGGCGTCGTCCAGGTCCACGAAGTGCGGCCCGCCGTCCGGGCGGTCGACCGGCGTCCAGAGAATGTTGCCCGGGTGCACGTCGCCGTGCAGCCGCAGCCGGGTCGGCAGGCGGTCCTGCTCGTCCTGGCCGCCCGGCTGTGTGCCCAGCGCGGTGGCCGCGATCAGCTCGAAGGCCGCGTTGCAGGCCGCTTCCCAGTTGCGCTGCACGTCGAGCGGAATCATCTCGTGCTCGAGCAGCCAGTCACGCGAGGCGATGCCGAAGGTCTGCAGATCGAGCGCCGGACGCACCGCGAACGGACGGCTCGCGCCGACGGTGTGGATGCGCGCCAGGAAGCGGCCGACCCATTCGAGCACTTCGAAGTCGTCCAGCTCCGGCCCACGGCCGCCGCGGTACGGGCTCACGCTGAAGGCGAAGCCGCCATGGTGGTGCAGTGTGGCGCCCTCCAGCAACAGCGGCGCCACGGCGGGCACCTCGGCTTCGGTGAGCTCGGTCGAGAAGGCGTGCTCTTCGGCGATCTGCGCATCGCTCCAGCGGCCCGGCCGGTAGAACTTGACGACGACGGCACTGCTGTCCTCCAGGTGTACCTGGTAGACCCGGTTCTCGTAGGAGTTGAGCGCGGTGAGCCGGCCGTCGCCGTAGAGGCCGAGCGTGGCGAGCGCATCCAGCACCACGTCGGGCGTGAGGCTTTCGTAAGGGTGGGCGCTGGCCGGCGCGGCATCGTGGGTCATGCCGCGATTGTCGCCACTACGGTGCGGCCGGCGCGTTCGACAGCGAGAGGATATGTCCGACGCGCGGATCGCCCTTGCCCGCCAGCACGTCGGCATAGGCGCGCTGCACCGCTTCGCCGCCGTCATGGTGCGCGGCCTGCACCCACGGCGAGTCGCCTTTCGTGGCCCGGTCGATGAAGGCCTGCCAGGCGGCGACCATGCGCCGGCCGAACTCGTCTGCGCCCCATTCGTCGGTGCGCTTCTTGATCTGCCCGGGTGCAAAGAAGAGCGTCGGCCGCGGGCCGGGCAGTTCCTTGCCGGCGCCGCGCCCGGCCAGTTGCTCGACATGGGTGCCGCCGATGGAGGCGCTGTGCTTCAGTCGAGTGAAGCGGCGGTGCACCTCGCTGCGCAGGCCGCCGTTGCCGGCGAAATCGATGTAGACGCAGGGCGTGTCGGCGGCCAGCCGGTCGAGTTCTTCATAGGCCAGCACGCGGTGGTAACAGCCCAGGCTTTCGCAGAACGCCTTGTTGGCCGCGGAAGTCAGCCCGACGACTTCGATGCCCTCACGCCGCCCGAGCTGGAAGGCGGTGCCGTATGCGGTCTTGCTCGAAGCGCTCGAAAGCAGCATCGCGCCCGGGCGCGCGCCGAAGAAGTCGTTGTCATCAAGGAAGTCGTCGATCAGCCACGACGTGATGAAGAGCGGCCGCAGCAGTGCCTGCGCATCTTCGGTCCCGGCTGTGTAGAGCGGGTCGCGGCTGCAGCGGAGATACTGGTTGTAGACGGCAGGCAGATCGGCCCGGTGCGCAGCGCCGTCGGTGAAGCGCTCGGGCGAAAGCCGCTCGGGTTTCAGCACTGCGGCCGACGCCATCGGCCAGTAGCCGTAGAGCCGCTCGCCGACCGCAACGCCCGGATGCAGCGACTGCACCACGCTGGCGAAGCCCCAGACTGGAATCGTTCCCCAGCCCTCCTGGCCGGTCGGAAAGAACTGCCAGTAGCGCATCGCCTCGCCGAAGGCGGCATAGGTGATGTTGTTGGACGTGAGCGCGAACGACTCGATGCGAACCCGCACTTCGCCCGGCGCCAGCGGCTCGTCCTGCGTGGTGTGCAGCCGGGTGGTCGCGAGCCGGTCGCGGCGGATGTGAAGTGCGGTGGTGGTCATCCGCGCACCATAGACAAAGCGGCCCGCCTGTTCAACACAGGCGGGCCGCATCGGCGACAGTGGCCGTGCCGTCGTCAGACGATCGAGAGCTCGACGTCGATGTTGCCGCGGGTCGCGTTCGAATAAGGGCAGACCTGGTGCGCCGCGTCGACCAGCTTCTTCTTCTGGTCGTCATCTAGGCCGGGCAGGCTGATCGCGAGCTTGACCGAAATGCCGTAGGCCGCGCCGCCATCCGTCGGCCCGAGCGAAACGCTGGAATCGATGGCCACGTCATCCGGCACTTTGACGCTGACCTTCGGCGCCACTGCCTTCATCGCACCGATGAAGCAGGCGGCATAGCCGACCGCGAACAGCTGCTCCGGGTTGCTGCCGGGCTTGCCCGAACCGGGCGCGCTGAGCTTGACGTCGATCGCGCCGTCGCTGGACTTGCCGGAGCCGTCGCGGCCGCCGACGGTGTGGGCTTCTGCCGTGTAGAGAACCTTGTCGAGTTTCTTGGTCATGGTGATTCCTTGAGGGTTGGTTGAGGGACGGAGAAAAATCAGGCTGCCTTGACCCGGTCGCGCAAGGCCTGCAGCTGCTGGGTGAGGGCGATCAGTTCATCGACGGAGCACTGCGTGGCGGCCATCACGCAGGCCGGCACGCTTGCTGCGCGCGCCTTGAGCCGGCGGCCGGCGGCAGTGAGGCTGACATGCACGCGGCGTTCGTCGGCGACGTCGCGGATGCGCGCCACCATGCCCTGGGCTTCAAGGCGCTTCAACAGCGGCGTGAGCGTGCCGGAGTCGAGCGACAGCCGTTCGCCGAGCTCGGACACCGTGAGCTGGTCGCGCTCCCAGAGCACCAGCATCGCAAGGTACTGCGGATAGGTGAGCTTGAGCTTCTCGAGCAGCGGCTTGTAGAGCCGCGTCATCGCGAGCGATGTGGAATAGACCGCGAAGCAGAGCTGGTTGTCGAGCCGAAGCATGTCGTCGGCGGAAAGGCGGGCTGGCATGGCGGCGAGTGTAGCGTCCAATTAAATTGTGTGCAATTTAATTGGTAAGCGCCTGTTTCCCGCGTCGCCTTCCGTCGCTGCGTTCAGCGCCCGCTGAAGCGTGCCGGCCGCCGCTCGGCGAAAGAGCGCACGCCTTCGGCCGCGTCTTCGCTGTTCGCAAGCCGCTGCTGGACCGCGATGAAGTCGGCAACCGCTGCCAGCGGCCCCTGCTCGATCGCCTTCATGACATTGAGCCGTGTCGCAACCACCGCCAGCGGCGCCTGCGCGGCGATGCGTTGGGCAATGCGCAGCGCCTCGCCGAGTTCCTCCCCGGCCGGCACCACTTTCTGGACGAAGTGGAGGCGCAGGGCCTCGGCGCTGTCGAACTCGTCCGCAGTGAGCAGGTGCAGCATGGCGTTGCCGAGGCCGGCGCGCTCGGCCATGCGCAGCGTGGCGCCGCCGGTGGCCATGATGCCGCGTTGCACCTCCATCTGCGAGAAGCGGCAGTTGTCGGCAGCGACCACGATGTCGGCGCCGAGCATCAGCTCGATGCCGACGGTGAAGCAGATCCCCTTGACCGCGACCACCATCGGCTTGCTGCGCCGCCGATAGCCGGGCAGGCCGAAGTCGTGCGGCTCGACCAGCCCTTCGGGAACGGCTTTCTCGCCGCGCTTCATGTACTCGGCGACCGCCGGCAGGTCGAGCCCGGCGGTGAAGTGGTCGCCGAACGCGTGCAGCACGCCGACCCGCAGGCCGGGCTCGTCGTCGAGCCGGGTGTAGGCCTCGGCCAGCTCGCGGAACATGCGCGGCGTCCAGCCGTTGCGCTTGGCCGGGCGGTTGATGCCGATCAGCAGCACATCGCCCCGCACCTCGGTGTCGATGCAGCCTTCGGGCGGGGGCGTCGTGGGGGTGGCCGTCATGTCTGTCGTCATGCAGGAAGCTCCTTCGAAAATCGACGATTGTGGGCCGGCCCCTGATTTAAAGTCGTCGCCATGACGACGCTCGGAACTCCTCTTTCCCCCACCGCCACGCGCGTGATGTTGCTCGGCTCCGGCGAACTCGGCAAGGAGGTGCTGATTGCACTGCAGCGCCTCGGCGTCGAGACCATCGCGGTCGACCGCTACGAGAACGCGCCCGGCCAGCAGGTGGCGCACCATGCGCGCACCATCACCATGAGCGACCCGGCGCAGCTCAAGGCGCTGATCGAGGCCGAGAAGCCCCAGCTCGTGGTGCCCGAGATCGAGGCCATCGCCACGTCGGTGCTGCAGCAGCTCGAAGACGCGGGTGTGGTTCGCGTCATACCGACCGCGCGCGCCGCGCGGCTCACCATGGACCGAGAGGGCATCCGCCGCCTCGCCGCCGAGACGCTGGGCCTGCCGACCAGCCCCTACAGGTTCTGCGATTCGCTGGCCGAGCTGCAGGCGGCCGTCGACGACCACATCGGTTGTCCGTGCATCGTCAAGCCGGTGATGAGCAGCTCCGGCAAGGGCCAGAGCCGCATCGACGGGCCGGCCGATGTGCAGAAGGCCTGGGACCACGCCATGGCCGGCGGGCGGGTGAGCCATGGCCGCGTGATCGTCGAGGGCTTCATCGATTTCGACTACGAGATCACGCTGCTGACGGTGCGCGCGGTCGATGCCCAGGGCACGGTGCAGACGCATTTCTGCGAGCCGATCGGCCACCTGCAGGTGAGCGGCGACTACGTCGAGAGCTGGCAGCCGCATCCGATGGCGCCGGCCGCGCTGCAAAAGGCGCGGCAGATCGCGCAAGCGGTTACGGCCGACCTCGGTGGCCAGGGGCTCTTCGGCGTCGAGCTGTTCGTGAAGGGCGACGAGGTCTGGTTCAGCGAAGTGAGCCCGCGTCCGCACGACACCGGCATGGTGACCATGGCGACGCAGTGGCAGAACGAGTTCGAGCTGCATGCGCGCGCCATCCTGGGCCTGCCGGTCGACACCGCCTTGAAGAGCCCGGGCGCCAGCGCCGTCATCTACGGCGGCGTCGATGCGACAGGCATCGCGTTCGACGGCGTGGCGCATGCGCTCGCGGTGCCCGGCACCGACGTGCGCCTGTTCGGCAAGCCCGAGAGTTTCGTGAAGCGGCGCATGGGGGTGGCACTCGCGCACGCGGCGGATGTTGATACCGCGCGCCACCATGCCAGGGAAGCCGCCTCGCGCGTCAAACCCCGCCGCGCCTGAGGCGCATCTTTCCGGAGCCATTCTTCATGCTGCATCCCCAAGCCCAAGCCCTCATCGACCTGCTCGTGCAGCGCGGCGTGCCGCCGACGCACACCCTCACGCCCACCGACGCCCGCGCCTTCTACCGCGAGCGCCGCACCGTCACGCAGCCGGAGCCGCGCGAGGTTGCCGTGGTGCGCGAGCTCAACGCGCCCGGTCCGCACGGCGCCATTCCGATGCGGCTCTATCGCCCGCTGGGGAGCAGCGCGACCGCCGTGCTGCCGGTGCTGGTGTACTTCCACGGCGGCGGCTGGGTCATCGGCGATCTCGACACGCACGACACGCTGTGCCGCGAACTCGCCGCGCTTTCGGGCTGTGCGGTCGTCGCCGTGGACTACCGCATGGGGCCCGAGCACCGCTTTCCCGCGGCGGTGGACGACGTGCTCGCGGCCACCCGTTGGGTGCGCAAGGAAGCCGGCGCGCTCGGCCTCGACGCGAACCGCATCGCAGTCGGCGGCGACAGCGCCGGCGGCAATCTGGCGGCGGTGGTCGCGCTGGCGGCGCGCGACATGGGCGACCCGCCGCTCGCCTTCCA
>JANOCL010000226.1:0-2151 GCA_031412135.1 Variovorax sp.
AGGAAGATGCTGCGGATGTTCAGGTTCATCACCTTGTCCCAGGCTTCTGCCGGGTGATCTTCGGCCGGCGCGCCCCAGGTCGCTCCGGCATTGTTGACCAGGATGTCGATATGACCGAGGCGCTTCATCGCCTCCGTCACCAGCGTATTGATCGCCGCTTCCTGCGACACGTCGGCCGCGATCGCGGTGGCTTCGATGCCGCGCGACTTCAGGTGCGCCACCGCCTCGTCGAGGTCGGCCTGCTTGCGCGACGACAGCACCAGCGTGGCGCCCTGCTCGCCGAGCGACTCGGCGATTTGCAGGCCGAGGCCGCGCGAGCCGCCGGTGATCAGGGCGGTCTTGCCCTTGAGGTCGAACAGTTGTTGGGTAGTGCGCATGATGATGTCTCCTTGTTTATATTAGACGTTCGATGAAACCACGTAAGAATTGGTAGGGTGTAATAAGCGATAGCGCATTACACCATTCGTTGCGCATGGCAGGCCATCATCGATCGACCATGGTGTAATGCGCTCCGCTTATTACACCCTACACGTTGGTCATGCAGATGTTCAAAACCACGCGTCCTGCATGTCCAGCGTGGTGGTGTCGATGGTTTCCAGCAAGGCGAGTTGCTGGTGCACCTTGGGCAATTCCCATTTGAAGAAATACGTGGCGGCCTGCAGCTTGCCGCGATAGAAGTCGGCGTCATGGCCGTCCTTGCCGGTCGCGACCATGGCTTGCTCCAGCCAGATCCAGGCCAGCACGGTGTGGCCGAACGCTTCCAGGTAGATCGATGCATTGGCCAGCGTCTTGTTCATGTCGCCCGCCGCGTAGAGCACCGCCGTCACCGCCTCGATGCGCTGCAGCGCCGCTTCCAGCGCATGCGCATCGGCGGCCAGCGACTGCACTGCCAGCGCCCGCTCGACCGTCTGCCGCACCGCCTTCGCATACGCCTTGAAGGCGGCGCCGTCCTGCATGATGACCTTGCGGCCGAGCAGGTCCAGGCCCTGGATGCCGTGCGTGCCTTCGTGGATGGGGTTGAGCCGGTTGTCGCGGTAGAACTGCTCGACGTTGTATTCGCGGGTATAGCCATAGCCGCCGTGTACCTGTATCGCCAGGTTGTTCGCTTCCAGGCACCACTGCGAGGGCCAGGACTTGGCGATGGGCGTGAGCACGTCCAGCAGCAGCGTCGCGTCCTTCACCGCGTCCGGGTCGGCGCCGGTGCGCTGCTCGTCGACCAGCAGCGAGCAATACAACGCCAGCGCCATGCCGCCCTCGACATAGGCCTTCTGCGCCAGCAGCATGCGCTTCACGTCGGTATGCTCGACGATCTTCAGCTGCGGCTTGGCCGGGTCCTTGTTCAACGGGTGCCGGCCCTGCGGCCGGTTGCGCGCGTAGTCGAGCGCATGCAGGTAGCCGGTGTAGCCGAGCACCACCGCGCCGAGGCCGACGCCGATGCGGGCCTCGTTCATCATGTGGAACATGTTGGCCAGGCCCTTGTGGACCTCGCCGACCAGGTAGCCGATGGCGCCAGTCTTGCCCTGCGGCCGGAACTTGCCCTCGCCAAAGTTGAGCAGGCAGTTGGTGGTGCCGCGGTAGCCCATCTTGTGGTTCAAACCGGCCAGCACGACGTCGTTGCGCTCGCCCATGCTGCCGTCCTCGTTCACCAGTATCTTCGGCACGATGAACAGCGAAATGCCCTTGACGCCGGGGATCAGCTTGCCGTCCGGGCCGGGCACCTTGGCCAGCACCAGGTGCACGATGTTTTCCGAGAGCTCGTGCTCGCCGGCGGAGATCCACATCTTGTTGCCGGTAACGCGGTAGGTGCCGTCTTCCTGTGGTTCGGCGCGGGTCACGATGTCGGACAGGCTGGAGCCGGCCTGCGGTTCGGACAAGCACATGGTGCCGAAGAAGCGGCCTTCCAGCATCGGCTCGACGAAGGTTTTTATCTGCTCCGGCGTGCCGCACTTGAGCAGCGTGTTCGCGTTGCCGATCGTCAAAAAGGGGTAGGACGAGGTGCCGACGTTGGCCGCCTTGAAGTAGGCGAAGCCGGCCTTCTCCACCACGCAGGGCAGCTGCATGCCGCCGCGCTCGTAGTCCTGGCCCGCGGCCATCAGGCCGGCCTCGCAAAACACCTTCAGCGCAGCGCCGACTTCGGGAATCATCGTGACC
>JANOCL010000227.1:0-52494 GCA_031412135.1 Variovorax sp.
ACCCCCGCAGCGAAATAAAGGAGGAGGCCGAAGGCCGGGGGACATTCGCGGAGGGGGTCACCCGGTGCCCTCGGCACGCACCCCTACCGCCCACACGCCCAACAACAGCGTTTCATGCGTCGCGAAAAGGCGCACGGCGCCATGGATTACTGAGATGAAGACGCCTACCTCCAACTACCTGCAGGTCGCCGGCCGCGAGATCCACTGGATGGACTGGGGCCCGCGCGACGGCTCGGTCATCGTCGCCTGGCATGGCCTGGCGCGCACCGCGCGCGACATGGACGAACTGGCGGCGCATTTTGCAGAGCGCGGCTTTCGCGTGGTCTGCCCCGACACCATCGGCCGCGGCCTGAGCCAGTGGAGCCCTGCGCCGGCCGACGAATACCAGCTGTCGTTCTATGCGCGTCTTGCCACCGGGCTGTGCGACGCACTCGAACTCACGCGCGTGCACTGGATCGGCACCTCGATGGGCGGCGCGATCGGCATGGTTTGCGCGTCGGGCCTGGCCGAGCCGCGGATGAAGCCGCGCATCGCGAGCCTGGTGCTCAACGACAACGCACCGCAGATCGCCCAGGCGGCGATCGAACGCATCCGCTCGTACGCCGGCAGCCCGCCGGCGTTCGACACGGTGGTCGAGCTCGAAGCCTTCTATCGCACCGTCTACAAGCCCTACGGCTGGCTGAGCGATGCGCAGTGGCGCAGGCTCACCGAAAGCTCCACCCGCCGGCTGCCCGACGGGCGGGTGACGGTGCACTACGACCCGGCCATGGTGCAGCAGTTCGTCGCCCATCCCGACGACTACCTGCTGTGGCCGCACTACGACGCGATCGATGTGCCGGTGCTGTGCCTGCGCGGCGCCGAGTCCGACCTCGTGCTGCCGGAGACGCTCACCGAGATGCGCCGTCGCGGACCCGGAGCGGCGGGCCGGCTCGCGATCCTCGAAGTGCCGGGCTGCGGCCATGCGCCTGCGCTCAACGTGCCGGCGCACCTGGAACCGATCGAGGCCTTTGTGCGCGCCGCCGGCGCCTGAGCGGGAGCATCGCCACAATCGGGCGCTCATCCAACCCGGAGTTTTCTGATGGCGCTCTCGCTCTACGACATGTCGGTCCCGGTCTTCGTCCGCGGACTCGGCCAGCTTTCTCATGTGTTGGAAAAGGGCCTCGCACACGCGCAGGCCAGCGGCATCGATCCGGCGGTGCTGGTCGGCGCGCGGCTTGCGCCCGACATGTTCACCCTGGCCGGGCAGGTCCAGAGCGCCAGCGACGCGTCGAAGCTCGGAACGGCGCGCCTCGCCGCCATCACCGCGCCGAGCTTTCCCGATACCGAAACGACGTGGGAAGAACTGCAGGCGCGGGTGACGAAGACCATCGAATTCCTGCAGGGCGTCGATCGCAAGCTGATCGACGGCTTTGAAGAACGGCCCGTGACGGTGAAGGCGCGCGGCACCGAGCTGCAGTTCACCGCCGAGCGCTACCTGCTGCAGTTCGCGCTGCCGAACTTCTTCTTTCACCTGACCACCGCCTATGGCGTGCTGCGCCACAGCGGCGTGCCGCTCGCCAAGCGCGACTACCTGGGCGGTTTCTGATCCAAGGGTAAGCACCAGGGCCGCACTGCCGCCGCGGCACGAAGTCCATTGCGGACTTCGAAAGATCTGCGAATGAGGCTGCGGCCATGATCGATCTTGCGCTTGCGTTCCTCGCCGGGCTGGCGACGGTGGCCGCGCCTTGTGTGCTGCCGATGCTGCCGATCGTCGTCGGGGGATCGTTGGGGCCGTCGCAGCGCTCGCGGCCGCTCTTCATCACCGCGGGCTTCGTTGCCGCATTCGCCGGCATTACCGTGGTCTTCAGCCTGTTCTCGCAGCTTGCCGGCCTGTCGGCACAGGGCTTGCGCAATGCGGCGGTCGCGGCGCTCGTTCTATTCGGCGCCTCGATGCTGTGGCGAACACCCTTCGACGCACTGGCCGCGCGCGCGGGCGGCGCGCTCGGCGCCTTCGCCGGGTCAGGCACCGCGCCGCGCGCCGGACGTCTCGGCGGCTTCATGCTGGGCCTGTCGCTGGGCGCCGTCTGGACGCCCTGCGCCGGGCCGGTGCTGGGCGCTGCGCTGACGCTTCTTGCCACCGCGCCCGAACCCCGCCGCGCCGCGCTGCTGCTGCTTTGCTATGCGCTCGGCGCCGGCCTGCCGATGCTGGCGGTGGCCTATGGCGGCCGCTGGGCCAGCCTGCGCGTGCAGCTTCTCGCGCGCCATCTGGTCGCCGTGCAGCGCGTATTCGGCGTGCTGGTGATCGCCGTGGCGCTGGCAATGTTCTTCCAGTACGACGTGCTGTTCACCGCCTGGCTTGCGCGCTTTCTTCCTTCCATCTCACAAGGACTCTGACCATGAACACGATTTCCAGACGCAGCTTTTCATCGATCGCGCTCGCGGCTGCCGCGATGCCATGGCCGGTGCGCGCTGCCGCGCCTGCCGCGCTCGGCGACCATGGCGCGGCGCCCGAGTTCACCGGCATCGAGAAGTGGCTCAACTCGGAGCCGCTGCGCATGCAGGGCCTTGCGGGCAAGGTGGTGCTGGTGGATTTCTGGACCTACTCCTGCGTCAATTGCGTCAACACCCTGCCGCATGTGGTGCGCTGGTACGAGACGTACAGGAGCCAGGGTTTCGTCGTCGTCGGCGTGCACACGCCGGAGTTTCCGTTCGAGAAGTCGACCTCGAATGTCGAGACAGCGCTGCAGCGCTTCAACATCCGCTTTCCGGTCGCGCAGGACAACCGCTATGCGACCTGGAAGGCCTACAACAACCAGTACTGGCCCGCGTTCTACCTGGTGGACAAGTCGGGCCGGGTGCGGCGCAAGCACTTCGGCGAAGGCAAGTACGACGAGATGGAGCAGGCCATCAAGACGCTGCTGGCTTGACCGGCCGCGTCGGCCAGCCACTCAGGTGGCGCTCCGCGATTGCAGCCAGCGCGGTGATCCATGCGGGGCTGTCGTTCAGGCAGGGGATGTAGTGGAATTCCTTGCCGCCCGCATGCAGGAAGGCTTCGCGCCCCTCCATGGCGATTTCTTCCAGCGTTTCGAGGCAGTCGGCCGGGAAACCCGGGCACATCACGTCCACGCGTGAGACGCCCGCCGCGCCCATTTCGCGCAGAGTCGGCTCGGTATAGGGCTCGAGCCATTTCGCGCGGCCGAAGCGCGACTGGAAGGTCACGCGGCATTGCGACGGCGCCAGCTGCAGGCGCTCGGCGAGAAGCGCCGCAGTGGCGAGGCACTGGCCCTGGTACGGGTCGCCGAGCTTGATGTTGCGCTCGGGTATGCCGTGGAAGCTCATCACCAGCTGGTCGGGCCGGCCATGGTGCTTCCAGTACTGGGTGACGCTCTGCGCCAGCGCTTCGATGTAGAGCGGCTCGTCGTGGTAGTCGTTCACGAAGCGGAACTCCGGCACGCGGCGCACGCGCATGCTCCACGCGTTTACCGCGTCGAGCACGCTCGCCGTGGTGGTGGCCGAATACTGTGGGTAGGCCTGCAGCACCAGCACGCGGGTCGCGCCCTCGGCCTTAAGGGCATCGAGCTGCGCTGCGATCGACGGGCTTGCATAACGCATGGCATCGCGCACCGCCACCCGGTGGCCGCGCTCGCCGAGCCAGCCGGCCAGGAGCGTCGCCTGCTTGCGCGTCCATACCTTGAGCGGCGAGCCCTCGGGCATCCAGATGCTGGCGTACTTGGCGGCCGACTTGGCAGGCCGGATGCGAAGGATGATGCCGTGCAGTATCAGGAGCCAGAGCAGGCGTGGAATCTCGACCACGCGCCGGTCTCCGAGAAACTCGGCCAGGTAGGGACGCACCGCCTGCGCAGTGGGTTCGTCGGGGGAGCCGAGGTTGCACCAGAGCACGGCGGTGCGCGTGTTGGAAAGATCGGCAGCGGGCGGTTCGGCGCGAAAGTGCATGCGATATTCTCTGTCATGCATCCGACGACACCCGATCCCATGGCCCTCGACGTGAAGCGCATCGCCGCGATCTCACTCGATCTGGACGACACCCTCTGGCCCATCTGGCCGACCATCGAACGCGCCGAGCGCGTGCTGCACGAATGGCTGGTGGGCCAGGCGCCGAAGACCGCCAGCCTGCTCGTCACACCCGGCGTGCTGCGCGAACTCCGTGAGGCCACCGCCCAGGAACGCTCCGACCTTGCGCACGACCTGAGCGCGCTGCGCCGCGAGTCGATCCGCGCTGCGCTGCGCCGCGCCGGCGAAGACCCGGCGCTGGCCGATCCGGCGTTCGACATCTTCTTTGCCGAGCGCCAGCGCGTGACGCTGTACGACGACGCCTTGCCGGCCCTCAAATGGCTCAGTGAACGCTATCCGCTGGTGGCCATTTCCAATGGCAATGCAGACGTTCACCAGACGGGTGTCGGCAGATGGTTTCGTGCTGCGTTCAATGCGCGGGCGTTCGGCAGCGGCAAGCCGCATGCGCCCATCTTTCGCGCCGCGGCGGCTTCGGTCGGCCTGTTGCCGAAGGATGTTCTCCACGTCGGCGACGATGCGGCGCTCGATGTGGTGGGCGCGCTCGATGCCGGCATGCAGGCGGCCTGGCTGGTGCGCGACGAGCGGCCATGGGAGCACGGCGCACGGCCGCAACTGATCGTGCCGAACCTGCACGCGCTGTGCATGGCGCTCGGCGCGGACTAGCGATTTCCCGCATCGCGCGGAACTAATCCGGTCGAACTTTCCCAGACGGGCTGGCCGCAGCAATGCGGCCGTTCTTCTCACGCCCTTTGAAAGGATTCCCCCGGATGTTCGACGCTCGCCGCCTGCCTGCTTTTTTTCTTGTCCTCCTCGCGCTGCTGCTCGCCATGCCGATGGCGCATGCCCGGGAGATGGTGAGCGTGGCGAAGGGCGAGGTGAACATGCGGTCGGGGCCGGGCACGCGCTACGACATCGCATGGGCGTTGAGCCGCGGCTATCCGCTCTCGGTGGTGGGCCGCAAGGGCAACTGGCTCAGGGTGCGCGACTTCGAGAACGACCAGGGCTGGGTGCTGCGTTCGATGACCGGCCGCACGCCGCACCACGTCGTGAAGGCGAAGGTGGCCAATCTGCGCGGCACGCCGGGAACGCGCGCACGCATCGTCGGCAAGGCGCTCTACGGCGACGTGCTGCGCACGCTGGAGCGGCGCGGCGACTGGGTCAAGGTTCGCCACGAGCGCGGCACCACCGGCTGGGTCGCCCGCCGCTTGCTTTGGGGCTGGTAGGCGCGGCGGCTCAGAGCGCAGCCGCCGCCGCGACGGCGCTGCGAACCGCGCCTTCGATGGTGGCCGGATAGGGCCCTTCGACCTGGTCGCCGCAAGCCAGCAGGCCGGGCGCCACATGCATCGGCGGGCGCACCAGGCCCGGCGTGCAGGCGAAGGTGGCGCGGCGCTCCACCACCGTCTGCACCGGCTGCAGCGCAGTCAGCCCGAGCTGCGCCGCCGCCTGTGCGAGCACCTGCCGCTGCAGGGTGTCGCGCTCTTCGGCGCTCGCGCTGACGACAAAGGCCAGGAGCCCCTTCGGCCCGCCCAATTGACCGCGGTCGAAGACGAACTGCGCCGGCGCGTTGGCATCCGAACGCAGCGCCAGCAGCGGCGCGGGCAGCGAGCCGCCCATCGCGTACACGGTGGCGATGCCTTCGTGCTGCAGCGCGCCTGCCGTTCGCGACCATGCCGCGGCAGCGGTCACGCCCGTGCCGACGGCAAGGCGTGCGGACTCCCATGGCGAACAGGCGAGCACCACGCCGTCGAAGGCCTCGCCGTCGACCTGCCAGCCTGCTTCATCGGGAGCGATGGCCTGCACGCGCGCGCCGCTGCGCACCACCGCGCCGTTCGCAACGAGCCAATGCGACGCGGCATCGGGCAACAGCGCGCCCAGGTCGACGCGCGGCAGCAGCAGGTCGGCGCCGCCGCGTTCGGCGAACAGCGCGTCCTGCAGCACACGCAGAAAGACGGCGCCGCTGGCACGCTCGATCGGTGTGTTGAGTGCCGAGACGCACAGCGGCTCCATCAGCTCGCTGCGAACCCGCGGCGTCAGCGCGGCGCAGAGCCCGGCAACCGACACATCCGGCGCACAGCGAAAGCCGTCCAGTCGCCAGCGCAGTGCAGTGCGCACCAGTACCGCCTTGTCTTGCCACGACCAGCCGCGCGCACCGAGGATGCCGGCGACCAGGTCCAGCGGCGGCGGCCAGTTCGCCGGCACGCGCAGGCCGCCGCCGTCGGCGAAGCGCAGCGCGAGCGGCATGCGGTGCAGCACCGCTGCAGCGTCGATGCCGATGCTGCGCATCAGCGCCAGTGTGGTGGTGTAGGCGCCGATGAGGATGTGCTGCCCGTTGTCGAGCATGACCGCACGGCCGTCCGGCAACTGCGCGGGCAAGGCGCGTGCGCGACCGCCGAGCGTGCGAGCGGCTTCGAACACGGTGACGGCGTGGCCCGCCCGCGTCGCCTCGATCGCACAGGCCAGGCCGGCCCAGCCTGCGCCGATGACCGCGACCCGGCTCACAGGCCGCCGCCGGCCTGTCACAACTTGCCGAGTGCCTGGACCCGCCATGCCAGCCACAGCTTGCGCACCGGCGTGAGGCTCACGCGCTGCTGCAGTACCTCGAAGTCGTCGCGCTCGATCTCGCGCAGCAGCGTGCGGTAGATGCTGGCCATCATCAGGCCGGGCTTCTGGTTGCGCCGGTCGGTTGCCGGCAACAGTGCCAGCGCCTCGTCGTAGACCGCGTGCGCACGCGCGGCCTGGAACTTCATGAGTGCGACGAAGCGCTCCGAATGCAGCCGGTTGAGGATCTCGTGCGCCTTGACGTCGAACTGCTGCAACTCGTTCATCGGCAGGTAGATGCGCCCGCGCAGCGCGTCTTCACCGACATCGCGCAGGATGTTGGTAAGTTGCAGAGCGAGGCCGAGCTTGTGGGCGTAGGCAGTGGTCTGCGGGTCGGCCTGCCCGAAGATGCGTGCGGCGACTTCGCCCACCACGCCGGCGACCAGGTGGCAGTAGCGCGCGAGCGCGACGAAGTCGAGATAGCGGGTCTGGTCGAGGTCCATCTGGCAGCCGTCGATCACCTCCTGCAGCTGGCGCTGCTCGATGCCGTAGGCGGCCGCGTGCGGCATCAGCGCCTGCATTACCGGATGATGCGGCTGCCCGGCAAAGGCCTGCGCGACCTCGGTGCGCCACCAGGCCAGCTTGGTGGCGGCGACGCCGGCATCGGCGACTTCGTCGACCACGTCGTCGACCTCGCGGCAGAACGCATAGAAGGCGGTGATGGCGGCGCGGCGCGGCTTGGGGAGGAAAAGAAAGGCGTAGTAGAAACTGCTGCCCGAGGCGGCAGCCTTGTCCTGGACGTACTGCTGGGGCGTCATCGTTGTGGACTCTTTTTCATGGGCCGAATTGTCTTCGCATACGCACGGCCCGCCAGGCCAGCAGCGGCGCGTCGGCCCTGCCGATGACGGGCCTGTGCGAGAAGCTGTCGAAGCCGAGCGCCTCGATCTTGTCGAGGATCGCCAGCCCACCCTGCACCACGAAGCGCAGTTCCCATCCGGCACGCCCGGGCAGCCGATGGACCAGCGGCGCGCCTTCGTTCATCAATGCACGCGCCCAGGCCACTTCGCTCGCGACCAGCGCCAGGGCGGTTGCCGGCGGTGCGGCCGGGGCCAGCGGGCGGAAGGCCTCGAAGTCCCCCGCGGCCAGCCCGTGCGCGGCACGGTCCGCCTGCGGCAGGTAGAAGCGGCGGCGTGGCAGATCGACGCTGAGGTCCTGCCAGAAATTGATGAGCTGCAGCGCACTGCAGATGGCGTCGCTCTGCGCCAGCGCGCCGGCATCGGTGACGCCGTAGAGATGCAGCAACAGCCGGCCGATGGGGTTGGCCGAGCGGCGGCAATAGTCGAGCAACTCGGCGCGGTCTGCGTAGGCGAGGGCGTCCCGCGTCTTCTCGATGTCCTGGACGAAAGCGCCCAGCAGGTCGGCGAGCAGCGGTTCCGGCAGCGCGAAATCGCGCATCGCCTGCGCGAGCGGCGCGAACACCGCCGGCCAGCGGGCGGACGGTGCTGCGCCGCGGGCCGCGGCTGCGAGTTCGGCGCGGAAGGCGCGCAGCTTGTCCAGCCGTTCGGCCGTGCTTGCGTCGCCTTCGTCGGCGATGTCGTCGGCGGTGCGGGCAAAGCCGTAGATGGCGGCGATCGGCGGCCGCAGCTTCGGCGGGCACAGCCAGGAGGCGACCGGAAAGTTCTCGTAGTGATCGGGCTGGGAGGACACGCGGCGGATTGTCGTACCTGGGAGGCGGCTCTTTATTCGACTGGCCGCAGCGTTTGTGATTGACACCGCTAGGCGTATACCCTAGATTACTAACCGCCCGGTCAGTAATGACTGCGTTCCATCTTCAGGGGTGTTTCATGACCGCGTCGTCCATCTTCCCGTTTGCCCGTCGTGCCGGACTGTTGCTGCTCGCGGCGCTGGCGCTTACCGGCTGTTCGCGTCCGCCGGCGGCGCAGGAGCCGCTGCGTGCGGTCAAGGTGATGACGGTGGGCGTCAGCGCCTATGGCACCGAGCCCGAATTTTCGGCCGAGGTGCGGGCCCGCGTGGAGTCACGGCTTGGCTTCCGGGTGGCCGGCAAGATCACGCGGCGCCAGGCCGAACTCGGTCAGCACGTGAAGGCGGGCCAGGTGCTCGCGCAGCTCGATCCGCAGGACTACCGGCTGGCCGCAGATGCGGCGCGTGCGCAGCAGGCCGCGGCCTCGACGAACCGTGACCTGGCCGAGGCAGACCTCAAGCGATATCGCGGACTGCGCGAGCAGAACTTCATCAGCGCTGCCGAGCTGGAAAGGCGCGAGAGCACCTACAAGTCGGCGCAGGCGCAACTGGAGCAGGCGCAGGCACAGCTGTCATCGCAGGGCAACCAGGCCAACTACACGACGCTGGTGGCCGATGTGCCGGGCATCATCACCGCGATCGAAGCCGAGCCGGGCCAGGTGGTTTCGGCCGGAACGCCCGTGGTTCGAATTGCGCAGGACGGCGCACGCGACGTGGTGTTTGCCGTGCCCGAAGACCGCGCGGCGCTGATCGCACCCGGATCGGCGGTGGCGGTGCGGGGCTGGGCCGGCGGAAGCAGCGAACTGGCTGGGAAGGTGCGGGAAGTGGCGGCCAGCGCCGACGCGGTAACCCGCACCTACAGCGTGAAGGTGGCGATCGATGCCGCCACGGCGCCGCCGCTGGGTGCCACCGTCTATGCACGGCCCGAGGCGCTGTCGCGTTCGGGCAGTGCGGTGCTGAAGCTGCCGACCAGTGCGTTGCGCCAGGAAGGGCAAGGCAGCGCGGTCTGGGTACTCGACCCGGCCAGCATGACGGTGCGCTCGCAGCCGGTACAGGTCGCAACCGCCGACGGCAACGAGGCCGTGATCGGCGGTGGCCTGGCGCCTGGAATGCAGGTCGTGGTTGCCGGCGTGCATGTGCTGTCGCCGGGACAAAAGGTGTCGATCTACCGGGACAGGGCACACGCGGCCGCTTCGCAGGAAGCGGTCAAGGTGCAGGCGCCCACGGCGCCGGTTGTCGCGCGCTGAGACCGACGCCATGACGTCGCAGACCGATGCCGCCGGCAAGCCCGGATTCAACCTTTCGAAGTGGGCGCTGGACCATCCGGCGCTCACCCGCTACCTGATGCTGGTGCTGATGGTGCTGGGCTTTGCGGCCTACTTCCAGCTCGGGCAGGACGAGGACCCGCCGTTCACCTTCAGGGCGATGGTGGTTCGCACCTACTGGCCGGGCGCTACCGCGCAGCAGGTGGCCGAGCAGGTGACCGACAAGCTCGAGCGCACGCTGCAGGAAGCGCCCTATGCGGACAAGATCCGCAGCTACTCGAAGCCGGGCGAGTCGCAGATCATTTTCCAGATCAAGGATTCGTCGAAGGCGTCGGAGGTCGCGAACGTCTGGTACACGGTGCGCAAGAAGGTGGCCGACATGCGCGGCACGCTGCCGGCGGGTATTCAGGGGCCCTTCTTCAACGACGATTTCGGCGACGTGTACGGCGTGATCTACGCCCTGGAGAGCGACGGCTTCAGCTACGCCGAACTCAAGACTTTCGCCGACGATGCGCGCCAGCAACTGCTGCGCGTGAAGGACGTCGCCAAGGTCGAGCAGTTCGGCGTGCAGGACGAAAAAGTCTTCATCGAGGTGTCGCAGAAGCGGGTGGCGCAGCTCGGGCTCGACTTCAATGCGGTGCTGGCGCAGATCGGTTCGCAGAACGCGATCGAGAGCGCCGGCACGATCCAGTCGCCGCAGGACGTGGTCCAGGTGCGGGTGGGCGGCCAGTTCACCAGCGTCGAGCAGTTGCGCGCGATGCCGATCCGCGGCAGCTCGGGCAACCAGCTGCGGCTGGGCGACATCGCTGAAATCCGCCGTGCCTACGTGGATCCGCCGGCCGTCAAGGTCCGCCACCAGGGCCAGGAGGTGATCGCGCTGGGCGTGTCGATGGCCAAGGGCGGCGACATCATCGCGCTCGGCGAGGCGCTGCGCACGGCCACGGCCGAAATCGACCGCCAGCTGCCCGCCGGCGTGAAGCTGGCGCAGGTGCAGAACCAGCCGGTGTCGGTTGCCACCTCGGTCAACGAGTTCGTGCGCGTGCTGATCGAGGCGGTGGCGATCGTGCTGGCGGTGAGCTTCATCGCGCTCGGCCTGCACAAGGGCGGGCGCTTCGGCTGGTACATCGACATCCGGCCGGGGCTCGTGGTGGCAATCACCATTCCGCTGGTGCTGGCGGTCACCTTTCTGGCGATGAACTACTTCGGCATCGGGCTGCACAAGATATCGCTCGGCTCGCTCATCATCGCGCTCGGACTTCTGGTGGACGACGCGATCATCGCGGTCGAGATGATGGTGCGAAAGATGGAGGAGGGCTACGACAAGGTGCGCGCCGCCACCTTCGCCTACGACGTCACGGCCAAGCCAATGCTGACGGGAACGCTGATCACCGCGGCCGGCTTCCTGCCGATCGGGATCGCGCAGTCGGTGACGGGCGAATACACCTTCGCGATCTTCGCGGTGACGGTGATCGCGCTGGTGCTGAGCTGGATCGTGTCGGTCTACTTCGTGCCCTACCTCGGTACGCTGCTGCTGAAGGTGAAGCCGCACGATCCCGACGCGCCGCCGCACGAGCTGTTCGACACGCCGTTCTACAACACCTTCCGCCGCACGGTGAACTGGTGCGTTGCGCACCGGTGGCTCACCATCGGCGCCACGCTGCTCATCTTCGCGCTCGGCATCGTCGGCATGGGCAAGGTTCAGCAGCAGTTCTTTCCCGATTCGAGCCGGCCCGAGATCATGGTCGACCTGTGGTTTCCCGAAGGCACGTCCTTCGGCGAACGAAGAGGTGGCAAAGCGCGTCGAGCAGCGGCTGATGAAGGAAGAGGGCGTCGGCACCGTGAGCACCTGGGTCGGCTCCGGCGTGCCACGTTTCTACCTGCCGCTGGACCAGGTTTTTCCGCAGACCAACGTGTCGCAGCTGATCGTGCTGGCCAAGGACCTCAAGTTCCGGGAGACGCTGCGACTCAAACTGCCGGCTTTGCTGGCAGAGGAATTCCCCGAAGTGCGCGGCCGCGTGAAGCTGCTGCCCAACGGACCGCCGGTGCCGTATCCGGTGCAGTTCCGGGTGATCGGCACGGAACCGCAGCAGCTGCGCATCCATGCCGACGAGGTCAAGGCTGCAATGCGCGAGAACGCCAACATGCGCGGCGTGAACGACAACTGGAACGAGTCGGTCAAGGTGATCCGGCTCGATATCGACCAGGCCAAGGCGCGCGCACTCGGTGTGACCAGCCAGGCGATTGCGCAGGCGTCGCGCACGATGTTCAGCGGCACGAACGTCGGCCAGTACCGCGAGGGCGATCTGCTGATCGACATCGTGCTGCGGCAGTCGCCGGACGAGCGCGAGTCGATCTCGGACATCGGCAATGCCTACCTGCCAACGAGTTCGGGCCGCTCGATACCGCTGACGCAAATCGCGCGGCCGGTCTTCAGCTGGGAGCCGGGCGTGATGTGGCGCGAGAACCGCAACTACGCCATCACGGTGCAGGGCGACATTGCCGAAGGGCTGCAGGGCGCAACCGTCACCGAAGAGCTGCTGCCGCGGTTGCGCGAGCTCGAGGCGAAATGGCGCGCCGCCGGCGATGGCGCCTACCGCATCGAGGTGGCGGGCGCCGTGGAAGAGAGCAGCAAGGGTTCGGCCTCGATCGTGACCGGCGTGCCGATCATGCTGTTCATCGTGTTCACGCTGCTGATGCTGCAGCTGCACAGCTTCAGCAGGTCGCTGCTGGTGTTCATCACCGGGCCGCTGGGCATCGCCGGCGTGGCCGGCGCGCTGCTGCTGCTGAACCGGCCCTTCGGCTTCGTCGCGCTCCTGGGCGTGATTGCGCTGATGGGGATGATCCAGCGCAACGCCGTGATCCTGATCGACCAGATCGAAACCGACCGCGCGGCCGGCGTGCCGGCATGGGACGCGATCGTCGAGGCCGCGGTTCGGCGGCTGCGGCCGATCGTGCTGACCGCGGCAGCGGCGGTGCTGGCCATGATTCCGCTCTCGCGCAGCGTTTTCTGGGGGCCGATGGCGGTCGCCATCATGGGCGGGCTGATCGTCGCGACCGTGCTCACGCTGCTGGCGCTGCCTGCCATGTACGCGGCCTGGTTTCGCGTGAGGCGGGAGGAAGAAGCAAACCCTGCCGTGGAGGCCGAAGAGGCTCTGGTTCGCGCTTAAAATGCGCGGTTGACCGATTTCAGGCGGGCGGTTTCCTTCCAGGGGGCCGTCCGCTGCAAATGACCGAAGGCGGCCTCTGGCCGCCTTCGGTATTCATCATCTGGAAAACTGGAACCGCGCGGGTGGCGAAATTGGTAGACGCACCAGGTTTAGGTCCTGACGTTCGCAAGAACGTGCCGGTTCGAGTCCGGCCCCGCGCACCAGCACAAGACCCTCACAAGGAAGACACAAATGACCGTGAACGTTGAAACCCTCGAGAAGCTCGAACGCAAGATCACCTTGACCTTGCCCGCCGGCACCATTCAGTCCGAGGTCGATTCGCGCCTCAAGAAGCTGGCCCGCACGGTCAAGATGGACGGCTTCCGTCCGGGCAAGGTGCCGATGAACGTGGTTGCCCAGCGCTATGGCTATTCGGTGCACTACGAAGTGATGAACGCCAAGGTCGGCGAAGCCTTCTCGCAGGCCGCCAACGAGGCCAAGCTGCGCGTCGCAGGCCAGCCGCGCATCACCGAAAAGGAAGGCTCGCCCGAAGGCGAACTGGCTTTCGACGCGATCTTCGAGGTGTTCCCCGAAGTCAAGATCAGCGACCTGGCCAATGCCGAGGTCGAGAAGCTCAGCGCCGAAGTCGGCGACGAAGCGATCGACAAGACGCTCGAGATCCTGCGCAAGCAGCGCCGCACCTTCGCCCAGCGCGCGCAAGATGCGGCGGTGCAGGACGGCGACCGCGTGGCGGTCGACTTCGAAGGCAAGATCGATGGCGAAACCTTCCAGGGCGGCAAGGCCGACGACTTCCAGTTCATCGTCGGCGAAGGCCAGATGCTGAAGGAATTCGAAGACGCGGTGCGCGGTCTGAAATCCGGCGACAGCCGCACCTTCCCGCTCTCGTTCCCGGCCGATTACCACGGCAAGGACGTGGCCGGCAAGCAGGCCGACTTCATGGTCACGGTGAAGAAGCTCGAAGCCACCCACCTGCCCGAGGTCAACGAACAGCTCGCCAAGTCGCTGGGCATTGCCGACGCGACGGTCGAAGGCCTGCGCGCAGACATCAAGCGCAACCTGGAACGCGAGGTCAAGTTCCGCCTCCTGGCCCGCAACAAGAACGCGGTGATGGATGCGCTGATCGCCAATGCCGAACTCGACCTGCCGAACTCGAGCGTCCAGTCCGAAGTCGACCGCATGGTCGAAGGCGCGCGCGCCGAACTCAAGCAGCGCGGCATCAAGGACGCCGACAAGGCGCCGATTCCCGACGACGTGTTCCGCCCGCAGGCCGAGCGCCGGGTGCGGCTGGGTCTGGTGGTGGCCGAACTGGTGCGCGCCAACGAGCTGCAGGCCAAGCCCGAGCAGATCAAGGCGCATATCGACGAACTCGCGGCCAGCTACGAGAAACCGGCTGACGTGGTGCGCTGGTATTTCGGTGACAACCGCCGCCTGGCGGAAGTCGAGGCCGTGGTGATCGAGAACAACGTGACCGAGTTCGTGCTCGGCAAGGCGAAGGTCAAGGACAAGTCCGTGTCTTTCGACGAGCTGATGGCCCAGCAGGGCTGATCGCGACCTGGCCTCCCATCGGCGGGCTTGCGCTTTGGTGCACGAGCCCCACTTCGTCTGGGTACAGTACAAAAACTTCTCTGGAGAGCACACATGAGCGCACAGGAAATTCAGGGCCTCGGCATGGTTCCGATGGTCATCGAGCAGTCGGGCCGCGGCGAGCGGTCTTACGACATCTATTCGCGCCTGCTCAAGGAGCGGGTGATCTTTCTGGTCGGCGAGGTGAACGACCAGACCGCCAACCTGGTGGTGGCGCAGCTGCTGTTTCTCGAAAGCGAGAACCCGGACAAGGACATTTCGTTCTACATCAACTCGCCGGGCGGCAGCGTGAGCGCCGGCATGGCGATCTACGACACCATGCAGTTCATCAAACCGGATGTCTCCACGCTGTGCATCGGATTCGCCGCAAGCATGGGCGCCTTTCTGCTGGCGGCCGGCGAAAAGGGCAAGCGGTTCTCGCTGCCCAATTCCAAGGTCATGATCCACCAGGTGCTAGGCGGTGCCCGCGGGCAGGCGACCGACATCGAGATTCATGCGCGCGACATCCTCAAGACGCGCGAGCAGATGAACCGCATCCTGGCCGACCGCACCGGCCAACCGCTCGAAAAGATCGCCCGCGACACCGAGCGCGACTACTTCCTGACAGCCGACGAATCCAAGGAATATGGATTGATCGACCTGGTCATCTCCAAACGCAGCTGATCTGCCCGGCGCTCGCGCGCAGGCAACCACGGCGTTTTCCACACGGAAAGCGCCGTTTTTGTTCGGTCCTCGACGGGGGGCGGGGCTTTCATCTTCGCTATCATTGTTAAACCCCTGTTACGAGGCATTGCCCATGGCCGAGAAAAAAGGCTCCTCCAGCGAAAAAACGCTCTATTGCTCGTTCTGCGGGAAGAGCCAGCACGAGGTCAAGAAGCTGATTGCAGGACCTTCGGTTTTCATCTGCGACGAGTGCATCGATCTCTGCAACGAGATCATCCGCGACGAACTGCCTGCGGGAGAGGAAGCGCGCGAGGCGCGCAACGATCTGCCGACGCCGCTCGAGATCAAGACCAACCTCGACAACTACGTGATCGGCCAGGAGCCGGCCAAGCGAATGCTGGCGGTCGCGGTCTACAACCACTACAAGCGCCTGCGGCATAAGGAAAAAGCCAAGAACGAGGACGTGGAGCTGAGCAAGAGCAACATCCTTTTGATCGGCCCCACCGGATCGGGCAAGACCTTGCTGGCGCAAACCCTGGCGCGCATGCTCGACGTGCCTTTCGTCATGGCCGATGCCACCACGCTGACCGAAGCCGGCTACGTCGGCGAAGACGTCGAGAACATCATCCAGAAGCTGCTGCAGAGCTGCAACTACGAAGTCGAGCGTGCGCAGCGGGGCATCGTCTACATCGACGAGATCGACAAAATCTCGCGCAAGTCGGACAACCCGTCGATCACCCGCGACGTGTCGGGCGAGGGCGTGCAACAGGCGCTGCTCAAGCTGATCGAAGGCACGATGGCGAGCGTGCCGCCGCAGGGCGGGCGCAAGCACCCGAACCAGGACTTCCTGCAGATCGACACGACCAACATCCTCTTCATTTGCGGCGGTGCTTTTGCCGGGCTCGAAAAAGTTATCGAAAACCGCACCGAGGCCTCGGGCATCGGCTTCGGCGCTTCGGTCAAGAGCAAGAAGCAGCGCAGCATCACCGAGGTGTTCCGCGAGGTCGAGCCGGAAGACCTGATCAAGTTCGGCCTGATTCCCGAGCTGGTCGGTCGTATGCCGGTGGTGGCCTCGCTGGCCGAACTGAGCGAAGACGCGCTGGTGCAGATCCTGACCGAGCCGAAGAATGCGGTGGTCAAGCAGTTCACCAAGCTGCTCCAGATGGAGGGCGTCGACCTCGAGATCCGCCCGGCGGCGCTGAAGGCGATCGCCCGCAAGGCGCTTGCCCGCAAGACCGGCGCCCGCGGGCTGCGGTCGATCCTGGAGCAATCGCTGATCGACACCATGTTCGAATTGCCGAATGCGGTCAACGTCGACAAGGTAGTGGTCGAGGAATCGACCATTGACGAAAACAAGCCGCCGCTGCTCGTCTACCGAGAAGCCGCGAAGAAAGCCTGATGACCCCGCGATCCGTTGTGCCGAGCGCCGCTGCCCTTGAAAAGCACGCGCGGCCGACCATCTTTTCATGATCAAGTAAAGGATCTCCATGTCCGGTCATACCCCCCTGCCTGCCACCGAACTCGACCTGCCGCTGCTTCCGCTGCGCGACGTCGTCGTGTTTCCTCACATGGTGATCCCGCTGTTCGTCGGCCGCCCCAAGAGCATCAAGGCGCTCGAACTTGCGATGGAATCGGAGCGCCGCATCATGCTCGTGGCGCAAAAGGCCGCCGCGAAGGACGAGCCCTCGGTCGAAGACATGTTCGAGGTCGGCTGCGTCTCGACCATTCTCCAGATGCTGAAATTGCCGGACGGCACTGTGAAGGTGCTGGTCGAAGGCCAGCAACGTGCGCGCGTGAATCGCATCGACGATGGCGAGACGCACTTCACTGCCAATGTGACGCCGGTCGAAGCCCCTGAAGCCGCCGCGCAGAAGGGCACCGAGGTCGAGGCGCTGCGCCGTGCGGTGATGCAGCAGTTCGACCAGTACGTGAAGCTCAACAAGAAGATTCCGCCCGAGATCCTGACCTCCATCTCGAGCATCGACGATCCGGGCCGTTTGGCCGACACGATTGCTGCGCACCTGCCGCTCAAGCTCGACAACAAGCAGGCAGTGCTCGACCTCGACAACATCAAGGCGCGGCTCGAAAACCTGTTCGGGCAACTCGAGCGCGAGGTCGACATTCTCAATGTCGACAAGAAGATCCGTGGCCGCGTGAAGCGCCAGATGGAAAAGAACCAGCGCGACTTCTACCTGAACGAGCAGGTCAAGGCCATCCAGAAGGAGCTCGGCGAAGGCGAGGAGGGCGCGGACATCGAGGAGATCGAGAAGAAGATCAAGCTCGCCAAGATGCCCAAGGAAGCGCTCAAGAAGGCCGAAGGCGAGCTCAAGAAGCTCAAGCTGATGTCGCCGATGTCGGCCGAGGCGACGGTGGTGCGCAACTACATCGACGTGCTGATCGGCCTGCCGTGGAGCAAGAAGACCAAGATCAAGCACGACCTCGCGAACGCCGAGGCGGTGCTCAACGAAGACCACTACGGGCTCGAGAAGGTCAAGGACCGCATCCTGGAATATCTCGCGGTGCAGCAACGCGTCGACAAGGTGAAGGCGCCGATCCTTTGCCTGGTCGGGCCGCCGGGCGTGGGCAAGACCTCGCTCGGGCAGTCGATCGCCAAGGCGACCGGCCGCAAGTACACGCGCATGGCCCTGGGCGGCATGCGCGACGAGGCCGAGATCCGCGGCCACCGGCGTACCTATATCGGCGCGCTGCCGGGCAAGGTGCTGTCGAGCCTGAACAAGGTTGGTACGCGCAATCCGTTGTTCCTGCTGGACGAGATCGACAAGCTGGGCACCGACTTCCGCGGCGACCCGTCGAGTGCGCTGCTGGAAGTGCTCGACCCGGAGCAGAACCACACGTTCGGCGACCACTACGTCGAGGTGGATTTCGACCTGTCCGACGTGATGTTCGTCGCCACCTCCAATTCGATGAACATCCCGCCGGCGCTGCTCGACCGGATGGAAGTCATTCGCCTGGCCGGCTACACCGAGGACGAGAAGACGCACATCGCGGTGAAGTACCTGCTGCCCAAGCAGATGAAGAACAACGGCGTGAAGGAAGAAGAACTGCTGATCACCGAAGAGGCAGTGCGAGACATCGTTCGCTACTACACGCGCGAAGCCGGCGTGCGGTCGCTCGAGCGCGAGCTCTCGAAAATTTGCCGCAAGGTGGTCAAGGGGCTCTTGCTCAAGAAGATGGAGCCCAAGGTCACCGTCGATGGCGCAAACCTGAATGATTTCTTGGGTGTGCGCAAGTTCAGCTTCGGCCTTGCCGAAAAGCAGAACCAGGTCGGTCAGGTCGTGGGCCTTGCGTGGACCGAGGTGGGCGGCGATCTGCTCACGATCGAAGCCGTGACCATGCCGGGCAAGGGCGTCATCAGCCGTACCGGGTCGCTCGGCGACGTGATGAAGGAATCGGTCGAGGCGGCGCGCACGGTCGTGCGCAGCCGCGCGCGCCGGCTCGGCATCAAGGACGAGGTGTTCGAGAAGCGCGACATTCACATCCACGTACCCGATGGCGCCACGCCGAAAGACGGCCCGAGCGCCGGCGCCGCGATGACGACCGCGTTCGTGTCGGCACTCACCGGCATTCCGGTGCGCGGCGACGTGGCGATGACGGGCGAGATCACGCTACGCGGCGAAGTCACGGCTATCGGCGGCTTGAAGGAAAAGCTGCTGGCGGCGCTGCGCGGCGGTATCAAGACGGTGCTGATTCCCGAAGAGAACGCGAAGGACCTGCAGGACATCCCGGAGAACGTGAAGAACGGCCTCGAGATCGTGCCGGTGAAGTGGATCGACAAGGTGCTCGAGATCGCACTCGAAAAGATGCCGACGCCGCTGTCGGACGAAGAGGTCGCCGCCTCTGCCGCAGCAGTGGACGAACTGGCCAAGCGCCGTGCCGCGCAGCCGGCGGAAGGCTCGGTCAAGCATTGAGTCGACGTGCTTGCGGGGCCTCGAAAAACTGCTATATAATTCGAGGCTCGAAACGCGGGAATAGCTCAGTTGGTAGAGCGCAACCTTGCCAAGGTTGAGGTCGAGAGTTCGAGACTCTTTTCCCGCTCCAGTCTTTGAAAAAGGGAAGCTCAATGCTTCCCTTTTTTTCGCAGGTTCTTTTTTGAACCGAACAGCGTGGCGCGATAGCAAAGCGGTTATGCAACGGATTGCAAATCCGTGTAGCCCGGTTCGACTCCGGGTCGCGCCTCCATCCAATCTTCGTCAATCAGGCAGCCCCGCCAACCTTCGTTGTCGGGGCTGTTTTGTTTCGGTTATCGTCCATGTTCGACCGGATGCCCGGATGGTGAAATTGGTAGACACATCGGACTTAAAATCCGCCGCTTCCTGAAAAGGGGCGTACCGGTTCGACCCCGGTTCCGGGCACCATCACATTACAAGGGAGCAAAGACATGCCTCGCTACAACGCTCCGTTCGAAATTCACGTGCACGGCGATGTGCCGCTGCGTGCCAGTGTGAGCTTCGAGCAGATCCAGGAGGCGCTCACGCCTCTCTGGAAATATGCCGGCGCGAAGTCGCTTGCCGATGGCGCTACGAGCGTCTATGAAGAGGAGCCGGGCATCCGGTTCGAGCAAAAGGAGCACATGCTCCAGATTTGCTGGACCGTGGCGGGCGATGAGGACTTCCGCCAGGCGCTCGACGAGATGTGCATGGCCCTCAACGAACTTGCAGAGCAGGGCGCCGCGCTCGAGGTGACTTTCTACGACACGGATTTCGACGAAGACGAGGGCGATGCCGACGAAGAGTCGCGCGACGATTTCCTGATGCTGTTCGTCGGGCCCAACCCCGCCGCGATCATGCAGGTTCAGCGCGACCTGCTGGTCGAGGATGTCGTGAACCTGATGGAGCGTCATTTCGATGGCGCGGAACTCGGCGGCGTGGTGGCCGAGATCGACAAGCTGTTCGGGGAGCGCTTCGAAGCGCTGGTGAGTTCGCTGGAAATCGGCAAGCGGCCGCGCGGCGGCACCGGCGGCGCCGGCAGCGGCGGCCATGGTGGCGGGCGGCGTCCGCGCCATCTGCACTAAGCCGGTCCTTGTCTTCCGGGAGCAGTCATGCTGCTCCGCTATGCTGGGCGACGTTTTTTCGAGGAGACGTCGCTTGGCATTGTTTTCCCAATCCGCCCTCCGCCCCGGCGTGCGCAAGCGCGAAGTCTTTGGCTGGGCGATGTACGACTTTGCCAACTCGGGCTACACCACGGTCGTGATCACCGCGGTGTTCGCCGCCTACTTCGTGGGCGGCATTGCCCGGGGTGCGCCCTGGGCCACCTTCGCGTGGACGGCAGCGCTGAGCACTTCCTACGCGATCGTGATGCTGACCATGCCGGCTGTGGGCGCGTGGGCCGATCTGCACGCCGCAAAGAAGCGTGTGCTCGTCGTCGCGACCACCGGCTGCGTGCTGGGCACCGCCGCGCTTGCACTCACGCCCCGATTCGGTGGCGCCTACGGCGTGGCATTGGCGATGGTGCTGGTGATCGTGTCGAACACCTTCTATTCGTATGGCGAATCGCTGACCGGCGCCTTCCTGCCCGAACTTGCAACGGCCGAAGGCATGGGCAAGGTGTCGGGCTGGGGCTGGGGTTTCGGCTACATCGGCGGCATGCTGGCGCTCGGACTGTGCCTGGCCTATGTGCTATCGGCGCAAGCCAGGGGATTGCAGGCGGCGCACTTCGTGCCCGTCACGATGCTGATCACGGCAGCGCTCTACGGCGCAGCGGCTTGTGCCACATTCGCACTGCTGCCGGAGCGTGCATTGCCGCAGGCGGCGGGTACCCGGCAGGGCGCATGGGAACAACTGCGCGCCACGTACCGACAGGCGCGCGCCTACCGCGACTTCATGTGGCTTTTGGCCTGCACGGTCTGCTACCAGGGCGGCGTTGCGGTGGCGATCACGCTGGCGGCGATCTATGCCGAGCAGGTGATCGGCTTCGTCGCGAGCGAGACGATGGTGCTGATCTTCGTGCTGAACCTCGCTGCGGCGTTCGGTGCCTTCGGCTTCGGTTATTTGCAGGACGGCATCGGCCACCGCCCGGCGCTCGCCATCGCTCTGGTGGCCTGGATCGCCGTGTGCGTGATCGCAGCCATGGTGACCACCAAGGAAGGGTTCTGGTGGGCTGCCACCATCGCCGGTCTCGCGATGGGTTCGAGCCAGTCGGCCGGCCGCGCGATGACGGGTTTTCTGGCGCCGCCGCAGCAGCTCGGCGAGTTTTTTGGGCTCTGGACCTTTGCCACGCGGCTGGCCAGCATCGTCGGGCCTTTGAGCTACGGCACCATCACCTGGATGACGGGCGGCAACCAGCGCATCGCGATTCTCTCGACTGCCGTGCTGTTCATCGGCGGACTTTTGCTGTTGCTGCCCATCGACATGCGGCGCGGACGTGAAGCGGCACTGCGCAGCGGGTCGGGTTGAGCGCATCGGCTGGCGAGGCCCGGTTCAATCAGACGAAGTTTCCTTCGTGCTCCGGTACTGTGCGCCGTCGTAGCGCAGCACAGTCGACGTGAACTTCGCCGGCTGTTCGTGCGTCACGCACTCGCCGCCTTGCGCGGTGGACCGAATCTCGGAACGCGTTCGGCGCATCAGCAGGTCGGCAAAGTCGTTGCTCGTGCTGCGCGCCACCGAAAGGCTGCCGCGCACTGCCTCGAAGTTGCCGCTGCAACTGCTGTCCCACTCGCCGCGTTCCAGCGCGAGTTCCAGGCTGTCGAGCACCACCGTGAGATTGGGGCCGTCGGGCAGGTACAGGCTCAGGGTTTCGCTGGCATGCGGCTGGGCGCGTGACACGGCTCGTTGGGCGATCCGCACTCCGAACGCGCGCGCGTCCTTGGCGAGCAGGTAGCGCGCGGTGTCGACCCTGATCTCGCGGATGCGCAACGTGTCCTCGGTCAGCGCGGCTTGCTGAAACAGCCGGCTCTCGATGGTGGCGCGTTCGGTGTTGCCGTTGTCGGCCTGCCGGACCACGAGCACGTCGAGATCGAACTCGGTGAAACCGGATTTCGACGAAGGTCGCGGCAGCGGCAGCACGACGATGAAGCGGCCCGGGAGGCCGCGCCACGGCTCGCAGGCGGCGCGCGCGTTGTCGAGCGTCCGCTGCGGATGGAGCTTGGCGTGCATGCGCTCCGCAAGGCCGGTGTCGCAAGCCGCATGACCTGCCGCGCCAAAGCCGGCGAGCAGCAAGAACAGCACGAGGCGCGAAGGCATGGCGAATCAGGCTGCGGCTGCGGTAGCGCAGGCTAGCGCGGCTGCATGCCCCGCGGGGCGTGCGAGCCAGCGTGCGGCTGCGCTATCGAGAAGGTGGGGCGAGGCGGTGCTGAGCAATGTCACTGTGCCGTCGCCGCTTTCTGCCAGTTGTCCGGCTTGGACGAGCAGCCGGCGGGTCTGCTGGGCGACCGCTGTGCCGGTATCGACGAAGCGCACCGCGCCGCCGGTCTGGCGCCGCAGTTCGTCTGCAATGAAAGGGTAGTGCGTGCAGCCCAGGACCAGCGTATCGATCTGTGCCGGCTCGGCGCCGAAGGTGCCGGCCTGGCGCACATAGCGTTCGCTCAACATGGCGATCTGGAGTGGGTCGCCACGTTCGATGGCGCCTGCCAGCCCGTCGCAGGGAACGAGGCTGAACACCGCCTGCCCGGCAAGCGACGCATGCAATGCCCGGAACTTCCGACTCTCGAGGGTCACGCGCGTCGCGAACACGGCAATGTGCCCGGTGCGGCTCGCCGTCACGGCTGGCTTGAGGGCCGGTTCGACGCCCACCAGCGGTAGATCGGGATGGTCTGCCCGAAGCCTGTGAATCGCGGCGGCGGTGGCGGTGTTGCAGGCGACGACGAGTGCCTTGATGCGGTGCCGGTCCAGCAGGTAGCGGGCGACCGTGCCGGTGCGCCCGGCGACGGAGTCATCTGCGCGCTCGCCATAGGGCGCGTGCGCGGTGTCGGCGAAGTACACGAAGCGCTCGCGTGGCAGTTCATGCCGCAGCGCGTCGAGGACGCTCAGCCCGCCGATGCCGCTGTCGAATACGCCGATCGGCCGGTCGGCGCCGTTGTCGGTACCACCGTCGATCAAGCAGCTTCCATCATGATGGTCTTGAACTCGCCGCTGGCGATGCGCCTCTGCCACTCGGCCGGGCCGGTGATGTGCGCGCTGGTGCCGCCGGCGTCGACCGCGACCGTGACCGGCATGTCGACCACGTCGAACTCGTAGATCGCCTCCATGCCGAGGTCCGCGAAGCCGACCACCCTGGCGGTCTTGATCGCCTTGCTGACGAGGTAGGCCGCGCCGCCCACCGCCATCAGGTAGGCGCTCCTGTGCTTCTTGATGGCCTCGATCGCCACCGGTCCGCGCTCGGCCTTGCCGATCATCGCGATCAGGCCGGTCTTGGCGAGCATCATTTCGGTGAAGCCGTCCATGCGCGTGGCGGTCGTGGGGCCGGCGGGGCCGACGGCTTCGTCCCTGACCGGATCTACAGGCCCGACGTAGTAGATGACACGGTTGGCGAAATCCACCGGCAGCGCCTCGCCCTTGGCCAGCATGTCCGCGATGCGCTTGTGGGCCGCATCGCGGCCGGTGAGCATCTTGCCGTTGAGCAGCAGCGTGTCGCCGGGTTTCCAGCTCGCGACTTCGGCGGGCGTGAGCTTGTCTAGATCGACGCGCTTGCTCTTGACGTAGTCGGGCGCCCATTCGATCTTGGGCCACAGGTCCAGCGACGGCGCCTCGAGATACACCGGCCCGGAGCCGTCGAGCACGAAGTGGGCATGGCGCGTTGCAGCGCAGTTCGGGATCATCGCCACCGGCTTGCTCGCCGCGTGCGTGGGGTACATCTTTATCTTCACGTCGAGCACGGTTGAAAGGCCACCGAGCCCCTGGGCGCCGATGCCCAGAGCGTTCACCTTTTCGTAGAGCTCGATGCGCAGCGCCTCGACCTTGCTCAGTTCGGCGCCCGATTGCTTCCTGGCCTGCAGCTCGTGCATGTCGAGGTGGTCCATCAGGCTTTCCTTGGCCAGCAGCGCCGCCTTCTCGGCCGTGCCGCCGATGCCGATGCCCAGCATGCCCGGCGGACACCAGCCGGCGCCCATCGTCGGCACGGTTTTCAGCACCCAGTCGACCACGCTGTCACCCGGGTTCAGCATGACCAGCTTGCTCTTGTTCTCGCTGCCGCCGCCCTTGGCGGCGACCGTCACCTCGACGGTATTGCCAGGCACGATCTCGGTGAAGATCACTGCCGGCGTGTTGTCCCTGGTGTTCTTGCGCTCGAACTGCGGGTCGGCCACCACCGATGCGCGCAGCGTGTTGTCGGGATGGTTGTAGCCGCGGCGCACGCCTTCGTTGATCGCATCGTCCAGCCCGCCGGTGAAGCCGCCCCAACGCACGTCCATGCCGACTTTCAGGAACACGTTGACGATGCCCGTGTCCTGGCAGATCGGGCGATGGCCGGTGGCGCTCATCTTGCTGTTGGTGAGAATCTGTGCCATCGCGTCCTTCGCCGCCGGGCTCTGCTCCCGTTCGTAGGCTTTAGCCAAGTGGGCGATGTAGTCGGCGGGATGGTAGTAGCTGATGTACTGCAGCGCGGCGGCAACCGACTCGATCAGGTCGGCTTGTTGAATCGTGGTGGTCATGGGAGTTCTTGCTTGCTTGGACGGATACTGGCGAGTCCGCCATTTTGACAGTTCAGACCCACCCATGAAGACACGTACAGAACGCGATACCTTCGGCCCGATCGAAGTGCCTGCCGACCGCTTGTGGGGCGCGCAGACGCAGCGTTCGCTTCAGAACTTCGACATTTCCGGCGAACGGCAGCCGATCGAGATCATCAAGGCACTGGCGCAGGTGAAACGCGCCTCCGCCGCGGTGAACCATGCGCTCGGCCTGCAGGACGAGAAAAAGACGCAAGCGGTCGCTGCCGCGGCCGACGAGGTGATCGCCGGCGGGCACGCCGACGAGTTTCCGCTGGTCGTCTGGCAAACCGGGTCCGGCACGCAGACCAACATGAACGTGAACGAAGTACTGGCCAACCGCGCCAGCGAACTGCTGGGCGGCGAACGCGGGGAAGGGCGGCTGGTTCATCCGAACGACGATGTGAACCGCAGCCAATCCTCCAACGATGTGTTTCCGACGGCCATGCATGTGGCCGCGGTGGAAGCGATCACGCACCGGCTGTTGCCGGCCATTGCCGGACTGCGCGGCACGCTCGAGAACAACGCGCGCGACTTCGCCGACATCGTGAAGATCGGCCGGACCCATCTGCAGGATGCGACACCGCTCACGCTGGGCCAGGAGTTCTCCGGCTATGTGGCGCAACTTGCCCACGGCGAGGCGCATGTGCGCGCCGCACTGCCACACCTGTGCGAACTCGCCCTCGGCGGCACGGCCGTGGGCACCGGGCTCAACGCGCCCAAAGGCTATGCCGAGCAGGTGGCGGCCGAACTCGGCAGGCTGACCGGGCTGCCGTTCGTCACCGCGCCGAACAAGTTCGAGGCAATGGCTTCCGTCGATGCGCTGGTGCATGCGCACGGCGCGCTCAAGACCCTCGCTGCCAGCATGAACAAGATCGCGAACGATGTGCGCTGGCTCGAGCGGCCCGCGCAGCGGCATCGGCGAGATCAGCATTCCCGAGAACGAGCCGGGCTCGTCGATCATGCCCGGCAAGGTCAATCCGACGCAGAGCGAAGCGGTGACGATGCTCGCGGCACAGGTGTTCGGCAACGACGTCGCCATCAACTTCGGCGGCGCGTCCGGCAACTTCGAGCTCAACGTGTTCCGCCCGATGGTGGCGCACAACTTCCTGCAGAGCGTGCGCCTGCTGGCCGACGGCATGAAGAGCTTCAACGACCACTGCGCCGTCGGCATCGAGCCGAATCGCGAACGCATCGCAGAGCTGGTGCAGCGCTCGCTGATGCTGGTGACGGCGCTCAATACGCACATCGGCTATGACAAGGCGGCTTTCATCGCCAAGAAGGCGCACAAGGAAGGCTCCAGCCTGCGCGAGGCGGCAGTCGCCTCGGGACACCTCACGGCCGAGCAGTTCGACCAGTGGGTGGTGCCCGAAGACATGACCGGCCGATAGCATTTGGCCGGCCGGCCAACAGCGCTATCGGTGGGAGGGCGCAGACCCCGCCATCAACTTGTCGGTATAGGCAATCGCCATCGCCGACAGCAGAAAGGTGATGTGGATCACCGTCTGCGCGATCAGCACACGGTCGGTGTAGTTGTCCGCGTTGATGAAGGTCTTGAGCAGGTGGATCGAGCTGATTCCGATGATGGCCGTGGCCAGCTTGACCTTCAGCACCGAGGCATTCACATGGCTCAGCCACTCGGGCTGGTCGCGGTGGCCTTCAAGGTTCATGCGGCTCACGAAGGTCTCGTAGCCGCCGACGATCACCATGATCAGCAGGTTGGAGATCATCACCACGTCGATCAGGGCGAGCACCACCAGCATGATCACCGTTTCGTTCAGCGTGGTGATCGGCGCGGCGGTCTTGTAGCCGATGCTGGTGATCAGCAGCTGCAGCGCGTCCTTGCTGCCGAAGGCGGCCTCGACCAGGTGGAAGAGCTCGACCAGGAAGTGCACCACGTACACGCCCTGCGCAACGATCAGGCCGAGGTACAGCGGCAGCTGCAGCCAGCGGCTCGCGAAGATCAGATTGGGCAGCGGGCGCAGCGGTGACACTTTGCCGCTGTCGGGGGTGACGGGATCGGGCTTGGACATGGGGGAGTGGACCGGGGTGGGCCAGGGACAGGGGTAACGCGCGATTCTATGGCGCACCCGAAGTCCTGCCGCGGCCGCGCGCTTCGCTACGATGTACCGTCAGTCGGCCGTAAGTGCCGGCGCCGACATTACCGGCCGTAACTTCATGGCGACAGGAGACAAGAAATGAGCAGCGCTTCGACGATCGAATCCACCCTGGTCGAGAACCGTGTTTTTCCGCCGGATGCCCGCGCCACCGCTGGCGCCCGCATCGTGGGCATGGCCGCTTACGACGCGCTGTGCAAGGAAGCGGCCGACGATTTCGAGGGCTTCTGGGCCCGCCTGGCGCGCAGCAACCTGGTGTGGACCAAACCCTTCAGCCGTACGCTCGACGAGTCCAATGCGCCGTTCTACCGATGGTTCGATGACGGTGAACTCAACGCTTCGGCCAATTGCCTCGACCGCCACATCGGCACGCCGGTGGAGAACAAGACCGCCATCGTCTTCGAGGCCGACGACGGCGCGGTGACCAAGGTCAGCTACAAGGAACTGCTGGCGCGCGTCTCGCAGTTCGCCAACGCGCTGAAGGCCCGAGGCATCCAGAAGGGCGATCGTGTCGTCATCTACATGCCCATGACCATCGAAGGCGTGATCGCAATGCAGGCCTGCGCCCGCATCGGCGCCACCCACAGCGTGGTGTTCGGCGGCTTCTCGGCCAAGGCCCTGCAGGAGCGAATCATCGATGCTGGCGCGGTGGCCGTCATCACCGCCAACTTCCAGCTGCGCGGCGGAAAGGAGCTGCCCCTGAAGTCGATCGTCGACGACGGCATCGCGCTCGGCGGCTGCGAGTCGATCAAGACGGTGCTGGTCTTCCAGCGCACCGCGACCGCCTGCAACATGGTGGCCGGGCGCGACCGGACTTTCGACGAAGCGCTCAAGGGCCATGGTACGGAATGCGCGCCGGTGCCGGTCGGCGCCGAGCATCCGCTCTTCATCCTCTACACCTCGGGTTCGACCGGAAAGCCGAAGGGCGTGCAGCATTCGACCGGCGGCTATCTGCTGTGGGCCAAGCTCACGATGGACTGGACCTTCGACATCCGTCCCGAAGACGTGTTCTGGTGCACCGCCGACATCGGCTGGATCACCGGCCACACCTACGTGGCCTACGGTCCGCTCGCCGCCGGCGCCACGCAGGTGATCTTCGAAGGCGTTCCGACCTATCCGCATGCGGGCCGCTTCTGGCAGATGATCGAGAAGCACGAGGTCACGATCTTCTACACCGCGCCGACCGCCATCCGCTCGCTGATCAAGGCGGCCGACAGCGACGAGAAGGTGCATCCGAAGAACTGGGACCTGTCGTCGCTGCGCATCCTGGGCACGGTGGGCGAGCCGATCAATCCGGAAGCCTGGATGTGGTACCACCGGAACGTGGGCGGCGAGAAGTGCCCCGTGATCGACACCTTCTGGCAGACCGAAACCGGCGGCCATGTCATCACGCCGCTGCCCGGCGCGACGCCGCTGGTGCCGGGCTCGTGCACGTTGCCGCTGCCGGGCATCATGGCCGCGATCGTCGACGAAACCGGCAAGGACATCGCCAACGGCGCGGGTGGCATGCTGGTCATCAAGCGGCCGTGGCCTTCGATGATCCGCACCATCTGGAACGACCCGGAGCGCTTCAAGAAAAGCTACTTTCCCGAAGAGATGGGCGGCACCACCTACCTGGCCGGCGACGGCGCGGTGCGCAGTGCCGACCGGGCCTACTTCCGCATCACCGGCCGCATCGACGACGTGCTCAACGTGTCGGGCCACCGGCTCGGCACGATGGAGATCGAGTCCGCCCTCGTCGCCAAGACCGACCTCGTCGCCGAAGCCGCGGTGGTGGGCCGGCCGGACGACCTGACCGGCGAGGCCGTCTGCGCCTTCGTGGTGCTCAAGCGCGGGCGTCCGAACGACGAGGATGCCAAAAAGATCGCTGCCGAGCTCCGCGCCTGGGTGGCAAAGGAAATCGGCCCGATCGCGAAACCCAAGGACATCCGCTTCGGCGAGAACCTGCCCAAGACCCGCAGCGGCAAGATCATGCGGCGCCTGTTGCGCAGCATCGCCAAGGGCGAGGCCATCACGCAAGACACGTCGACGCTGGAGAATCCGGCCATCCTCGAACAGCTCGGCCAGGCGTACTAGCGTCGGCCAGCCGCGCCCCTGTCCGACAGGTGGGGGACGCCGGATGTTCTACAAACGGTTCTTCGATCGTTGAGGAGAACTCCATGGGACTGAGAACCGGCGTGTTGCTGGTCGTCGTGCTGCTGATCGCAGCGCTGGCGGCCCTGAACTGGGGTGTACTTGTCACGCCCACCGTCATGTCTGTCGGCTTCATGCAGGTCACGGCGCCGTTCGGTCTGATCATGCTCGGGCTTACTGCGTTGCTGAGCATCTTCTTCGTGGCCTACATCGTCTACCTGCAGAGCTCGGTGCTGCTCGAAACGCGCCGGCACAACAAGGAAATGCAGACGCAACGCGACCTTGCCGACAAGGCCGAGGCTTCCCGCTTTACCGAACTGCGCAACTTTTTGGAGACCCAGGAAAACACGCACATGTCGCGCAACGCAGAGCGGCACGCCGCGCTGCTCGCGCGGGTGGAGCAGCTCGAGCTGGGCATCCGCAAGCGCTCCGACCAGACCGACAACACGCTGGCAGCGCACATCGGACAGCTCGAAGACCGGTTCGACCGGCGGTCCCCGATGCCGCCAGCAGGCATGCCGCCGGCGGTCTGATCGCACCGCTTCGGCGCTACTTCGCCGACAGCACCCAGGCCGCCAGCTTCCTGGCGTCCGCGTCGTTGACCTGGTTGTTGGCGGGCATCGGCACCTGTCCCCAGACGCCCGAGCCGCCCTTGATGATCTTGGTGGCCAGCATGTCGGCCGCGGTCTTGTTGTCCTTGTACTTGGCCGCCACGTCCTTGAACGAGGGGCCGAGCACCTTGCGATCGACCGCATGGCAGGCCATGCAGTTCCTCGAATTGGCAAGTGCCAGATCGGCAAGAACCGGTGCAGCGGAGCAGACGCCGATGGCGGCCAGCAGAAGCGCTCTTTTCATGAGGTTCGGTCGCGTGGGTGCGTTAAAGTCGATCGAATGCGATTGTAGGGAGCGCGGTGCACCGTCCGTCTCGGCCGGGCCCGATAACCCGAGGGAATTCTCGATGTGGTTTCTTATGCTGGGCCTGCTTGCCGTGGCCCTCAAGTATTTCGAAGTCGGTTTTGTCGCCGAACAGAGTTGGTGGGTCGTGCTCATTCCGTTCGCGCTGGCCGTCGCCTGGTGGGCCTGGGCCGATTCGTCGGGCTATACCAAGCGCAAGGTGGTCGAGCGGGAAAATGCCCGCCGGCAAGACCGCATCGATCGCCATCGCAGCAATCTCGGTCTCTTGACCAGCCGCGCCAACCGCCGCCGCGGCGGTCGCTGAACACGCCCTGCGGGCAGTCGCCTATGCGCGGGCCGCAGCACGCAGCGGCTGGCCGAACAATTTGTGAAGCAGGGCGCGCATCCACTGCTGCGCAGCATCGCCCGCCGTGCTCGCGTGCCATACGAGCCGCACTTCGTACACGGGCGCATCAGGCAGGCGCCACAGCCTGAAATCGTAGCGCCGGCTCAGGTTCGTGGCGTACATCTCGGGCACGATCGCCAGCAGGTCGGTCGTCAGCGCGAGTTCCGGCAGCGCACCGAAATGGCGGGTTCGCAGGACGACCCGGTCCGTCAGATTCATTCTTGCGAGCATCTGGTCGACGCTGCTGTGAAAGGTCGCCATCGGCGATGCCAGCACCAGCGAGGCGGCCGCCAGTTGGGCCTGCGACAGCGAGCGGCCCGCGCGGCCGATGGCCGGACGCCAGTCCGGCGCCGTCATGGCGACGTACTGTTCGCGAAACAGCAGTTCGGCATGGACGCCGCGATGGCGCGGCTGAAGGATGCCGACCGCGCAGTCGATCTCTCGCGTTTCGAGCGCGGTCGCCACGTCGTCGGCCGCCACGGAGATGTTCGACAGATGCCCGTTTGGCGCGTCGGCCCGCAGCGCGGCGGCGAGCGGCGGCAAGAACATCATCTCGCCCAGGTCGGACAACGACAGCTTCCAGTGCATGTCGCTGGTCGTCGGATCGAACTCCTCCTTGCCGGCGATCAGCGCCTCCAGCGCGCGCAGCTGTGCCACCACGCCCGGTGCCACCCGTTCGCACAGGCGCGTGGGCTGCAGGCCGGCCGGCGAACGCACGAACAGGTCGTCGTTGAAGAAGTGACGCAGGCGCGCCAGCGCATTGCTGGTTGCCGACTGCGACAGCGACAGCGCCCGTCCTGCAGCCGTCACCGACCGGGTGCGATGGATCGCCTCCAGCACGCGAAGGAGGTTGAGATCGAGTTGTCGAAAGTTCGTTCGCCGCATGGTGCATCGTGGACTAAGGGTTGCACCGGATTATTGACGGCACAGATAAAGCGGATACACACAATCCATTGGTCAGATGAGCACCGGCTGGCTAGATTCTTGCTCGACACACCCACAAAGGAGACACGCATGATGAAACCCAAGGTCTTGAAGCGCATCGCCGTGATGCTGGCTGCAGCGGGACTTTGCGCCGCGGCGTCGGCCCAGGAGGCCACGCTGCGGCTGGTCAGCGCATTCGCCGAGAACGGCATCTACGTGCAGCGCCTGCAGCCTTGGATACAGAAGTTCAACGCCGAGGGCAAGGGCGTGCTGCAGATCAACTTCATCGGCGGGCCGAAGGCCATTCCGACCTTCGAGGCCGGCAATGCGGTGAAGACCGGCGTGGTCGACATGGCGCTCAGCACCGGCGCCTTCTATACCAACGTGATGCCGGAGGCGGACTTCCTCAAGCTCACGCAGATCCCGGTGGCCGAGCAGCGCAGGAACGGCGCCTTCGAAGCCATCAACAAGGTCTGGAACGAGAAAGCGAACATGCAGTATCTCGCCCGCATGGTCGAGAACCAGCCCTTCCACATCTACACCAACAAGAAGATCGACAAGCCCGATCTCGCCGGCCAGAAGATCCGCATCACCCCGGTGTACCGCGACTTCTTCCAGGCGCTCAACGCGAATGTGATCACGACGCCGCCGGGCGAGGTGTACACGGCGCTCGAACGCGGCGTGGTGGACGGCTACGGCTGGCCGATCGGCGGCATCTTCGACCTGAACTGGCACGAGAAGACCAAGTTCCGCGTCGACCCCGGCTTCTACGATGCCGAGGTGTCGCTCATCATGAACCTGCCTGCGTACAAGAAGCTCACCGAGCCGCAGCGCACCTACCTGCAGAAGCAGCTGCTTGCCCTGGAGGCCGAGAACACCTTCTGGGCGCGCTACACCACCGACGAGATCGCACGCCAGGAGAAAGCCGGCATCCAGGCCATCGCCTTCGATGCCGCGACTGCCAAGGCCTTCCGCGACAAGGCCTATGACGTGGGCTGGGCCAGCGCCGCCAAGCAAAGCCCGGACGTGGCCGCGAGGTTCAAGTCGCTGTTCTCCAAGTGACAGGCCGCCTCTCCAGCGCCTACGGCAGATTGCTCGCCGCGCTGGCCCTCGTGGGCTGCGCGATTCTGTTTGCCATGATGTTCGTCATCGTGGGCGACGTCGCGCTGCGCAACATCGCCATCGCGGGCCTGCCGCGCGGCCTGGCCTGGAGCAACGAGGTGTCGGAGCTGATGCTCTACCTCATCACCATGTGCGTTGCGCCCTGGCTGCTGCGCCAGGGCCAGCACATCCGGGTCGACATCGTGTTGCAGGCTTTGCCGCGGCAACTGGCCTGGTACTTCGAATGGCTGGGCGATGCGATCGGCCTGGCCTGCTGCATCGTGATCGCCTGGTACGGCGCGCAGGCTGCGTGGTCGAGCTACGTATCGGGCGCCGTCAACATCAAGACACTGGTCACGCCGGAGTGGTGGGGCCTCGCGCCGCTGCCGGTGGTGTTCGTCCTGCTCGCGATCGAGATGGTCTTCCGGATGATCCGCCTGCGCAATGCCGAGCGCGGGCCGCGGCAGGACGCGGTGAGCGCGGCATGAGCCGCCGGGCCGTTCCCAAGGCGAATACCGCAGCACGCAGTGCGGAGGTTTCCGAATGAGCAGTTGGGCCATCGCCGCCTGGCTGATGCTCGGCGGCTCCACGGTGCTGCTGTTCATCGGCATGCCGGTGGCGCTCACCTTCATCACGGTCAACATCGTCGGCGCCTGGCTCTACATGGGCGGCGAGGCCGGACTGATGCAGCTCGCGCGCAGCAGCGTGAGCTCGGTCACTGCGTTCTCGCTCACGCCGATTCCGCTCTTCGTCCTGATGGGCGAGGTGCTGTTCCACACCGGGCTGGCGCTGAAGGTGATTGAAGGCGTGGAGCGGTTGATTCGCCACGTGCCCGGCCGCCTGGCGGTGGTCGCGGTGGTGGCCGGCACCGTGTTCTCGGCGATCTCGGGCTCGACCATCGCAACCACCGCCATGCTCGGCTCGCTGATGTTGCCGGTGATGCTTGCGCGCGGCTACCACCCGACCATCGCGACCGGCCCGATCATGGCGATCGGCGCGGTCGACATGCTGATCCCGCCGTCGGCGCTCACCGTGCTGCTCGGCTCGCTCTCGGGAATCTCGATTTCCAAGCTGCTGATCGGCGGCGTGATGCCTGGCGTCATCCTGTCGATCGCCTTCGTGCTGTGGATCGTGATCCGCGTGCGGATCACGCCTTCGCTCGCGCCGGCCGACGATGCCGGCGCACAGCACCAGGGCTGGCAGCGCTGGCGGCCGTTCTTCGCCTACGTGCTGCCGACGCTTTCGATCTTCGGCGTGGTTGTGGGTGCGCTTGCCAACGGCTGGGCGACACCCACCGAATGCGCGGCGCTCGGCGCCTTCGCAACGATGGTGCTGGCGCTGGCCTACCGCGTGCTCACGGTCGACGCGGTGGTCAAGTCGCTGAAGGGAACTGCCGCCATCTCCGGAATGATCCTGTTCATCATCCTGGGCGCCACCACCTTCGCGCAGATCCTGTCGTTCTCGGGCGCGAGCAACGGGCTGGTGCAGCTCGTGATGGGGCAGGGCCTTTCCACCGGGATGATCATCGCCGGCATGATGCTGATGCTCATCCTGCTGGGCATCTTCGTCGACCAGATCAGCATGATGATGATCACGCTGCCGATCTTCATGCCGATCGTGCAGACGCTGGGCATCGATCCGGTCTGGTTCGGCGTGATGTTCCTGATCTGCATGCAGCTCGGCCTGCTGCTGCCGCCGCACGGCCTGCGGCTCATGACCATGCGCGGCGTGGCGCCGCCGTCGGTCACGATGGCGCACATCTTCGTTGCCGTCGTGCCCTACGTGGTGATGAGCCTGCTGCTGCTGGCAGCGGTGTTCTGGTTCCCGCCGATCGCGACCTGGCTGCCCAGGCTGCTCGGTTGAGGCCTCAATAGTTGTCGAGCACGGCGCCGGTGCTGGCGCTCGATGCGTTGAACGCGAACTTCGCCTGCACGCCGCGCGTGTAGCGCGGTGCCGGGGCCTTCCAGCCTTCGCGGCGCCTGGCGATTTCGGCCTCGGACACGTTGAGTTCGAGCTTCAGCTCGTGCGCGTCGATGGTGATCGAGTCGCCCTCGTTCACGAAGGCGATCGTGCCGCCTGCCGCCGCCTCGGGCGCCACGTGGCCGACCACCATGCCCCAGGTGCCGCCCGAGAAGCGCCCGTCGGTGACGAGGCCGACGCTTTCGCCCAGGCCGGCGCCTATCAGCGCACCGGTCGGCGCCAGCATCTCGGGCATGCCCGGGCCGCCCTTGGGCCCGAGGTAGCGCAGCACCATCACGTCGCCCGCGACGATCTTGCCGGCCAGGATAGCGGTCAGCGCCGACTGCTCGTCGTCGAACACGCGCGCCGGCCCGGTGATCACGGGGTTCTTCAGGCCGGTGATCTTGGCGACCGCGCCTTCGGGCGACAGGTTGCCCTTCAGGATGGCCAGATGGCCTTCGGCGTACATCGGCCTGTCCATCGGACGGATCACATCCTGGTCCTCGCGCGGCTGGTCGGGCACGTCGGCCAGCACCTCGGCGATGGTCTGGCCGGTGATGGTGATGCAGTCGCCGTGCAGGAGGCCGGCATTCAGCAGCAGCTTCATCACTTGCGGAATGCCGCCGGCCTTGTGCAGGTCGACCGCGAGGTACTTGCCGCTCGGCTTCAGGTCGCACAGCACCGGCACCTTCTTGCGCATGCGCTCGAAGTCGTCGATCGTCCATTCGACTTCCGCGGCATGCGCGATGGCCAGGAAGTGCAGCACCGCGTTGGTCGAGCCGCCGGTCGCCATGATCACCGCCACCGCGTTCTCGATCGCCTTTCGGGTCACGATGTCGCGCGGCTTGATGTCCTTCCTGATCGCCTCGATCAGCACCTTGGCCGACTCTTTCGCCGAATTGGCCTTCTCTTCATGCGGATTGGCCATGGTGGAAGAGTAGGGCAGCGAAATGCCCAGCGCCTCGAAAGCCGAACTCATCGTGTTGGCCGTGTACATGCCGCCGCAGGAGCCGGTGCCGGGAATCGCGCGCATCTCGATCTGGCGCAGGTCCTCGTCGCTCATGTTGCCGGCGGCGTTCTGGCCGACCGCCTCGAACACGCTCACGATGTTCAGGTCCTGTCCCTTGTACCTGCCCGGCAGGATGGTGCCGCCGTACACGTAGATCGCCGGCACGTTCGCGCGCAGCATGCCCATCAGGCCACCGGGCATGTTCTTGTCGCAGCCGCCGACCACCAGCACGCCGTCCATCCACTGGCCGCCGACGCACGTCTCGATGCAGTCCGAGATGACCTCGCGGCTCACCAGCGAGTACTTCATGCCCTCCGTGCCCATCGCCATGCCGTCCGAGATGGTGGGCGTGCCGAAGACCTGTGCGTTGCCGCCGGCTTCCTCGATGCCGGCGATCGCGGCATCGGCCAGCTTCTGCAGGCCCGAGTTGCACGGCGTGATGGTGCTGTGGCCGTTGGCAACGCCGACCATCGGCTTCTTGAAGTCGGCCTCCTCGTAGCCCATGGCATAGAACATCGAGCGGTTGGGCGCGCGGCTCTTGCCTTCGACGATGTTGGCGCTGCGGGCGTTGATCTTGATCGATGTGGTGGCCATGGTGTCTCCTGGTGCTGCGATACGTGGAGGGTCAGTATCGGCCGAATGATTGATTGCTTCCAATCCGTTTTTGAAGAGGCATTGATATGCTGCGCGTATGAAAGAAGCATCGATCGACCTGCGCGCCTGGCGCCAGTTTCTCGCCGTTGCCGAAGAGCTGCACTTCGGCCGCGCCGCGGCGCGGCTGCACATGACGCAGCCGCCGGTCACGCAGGCCATTGCCCAACTCGAGGGCACGCTGGGCGTGATGCTGTTCGACCGCACGCGGCGCCGCGTCGCGCTTACGCCCGCGGGCATCGCGCTGTTGCCGGACGTGCGCGAACTGCTGGCGCGCGCCAACGCGCTGCCGGCTCGAGCGAGGGCGGCAGCGGCCGGCGAGGTGGGACGCGTGCGGCTCGCCTTCGTCTCGACCATCGGCTTCGAGCGCCTGCCGATCTGGGTGCGCGAGTTCCGCGCGCAGTGTCCCGAAGTTGCGCTCGAACTGGTCGAGGCCACCGGCGATGTGCAGCTCGAAGCCTTCGACAGCGGCGAGATCGATGGCGGCCTGATGCTGCACTCGCCCGGCTCGGCACCGCCCGGCCTGCAGCGGCTCGCGGTTTCGGCCGAGCCGCTGGTGCTGGCACTGGCGGCCAGCCACCCGCTCGCTCTCGCGCAGAAGGTGCCGCTCGCCGCGGTGCTGGCCGAGCCGCTGGTGATCTTTCCGCGCCGCATCCTGCCGTCGCTGCACGACGCCATCTTCGGGCTTTACCAGGCCGCCGGGCGCGCGCCTCAGGTGGCGCAGGAGGCGATACAGATGCAGACCATCGTCAATCTGGTGTGGGGCGGCATCGGCGTGGCCTGGGTGCCGCAGAGCGTGACCCGGTTCCGGCGCGAGGGCGTGGTCTACCGGGGGGGCGACGAATTCGCGCCGGCGCACAGACGCCGGTCCGCGCCCGCCTTGCCGAGCTGCGAAACCAGCCTCGTCTGGCCAAGCGATAGCGACAATCCGGCATTGGCGCGCTTCGTGCGCTTCGTGGCCCGGCAAGGGTTGGCACAATCGGCCGATGCTCACGTACCCCCAAATTGATCCGGTCGCCCTGCAACTCGGGCCGGTCGCCATCCATTGGTATGGCCTGACTTACCTGGCCGCCTTTGCGCTTTTCTACTTTCTCGGCACGCGGCGCCTGCGGCACGAGCCGTTCCGCTCGATCACCGGGCCGCACGCCTGGAATCGCAAGGATGTGGAAGACATCCTGTTCCTCGGGGTGATGGGGGTCATCGTCGGCGGCCGGCTCGGCTACTGCCTTTTCTACAAGCCGGGCTATTACCTTTCGAATCCGCTCGAAGTCTTCTTCATCTGGCAGGGCGGCATGAGCTTCCACGGCGGCCTGCTCGGCGTGATCGCCTCGATGGTGTGGTTTGCCCGCTCGCGCGCGCGGCCGTTCTGGCAGGTGATGGATTTCGTCGCACCCTGCGTGCCGACCGGGCTGGCCGCAGGCAGGGTGGGCAACTTCATCAACGGCGAGCTGTGGGGCCGCTTCAGCAGCCCCGACCTGCCCTGGGGCATGGTGTTCCCGCAGAGCGGATCGATGCTGCCGCGCCATCCGTCCCAGGTCTACCAGTTCCTGCTCGAAGGCCTGCTGCTCTTCGCGATTCTCTGGCTCTACGCCCGCAGGGAGCGGCGCGAGCGGCGGGTTTCGGCGGTGTTCCTGATCGGCTATGGCGTGATGCGCTTCATTGCCGAGTACTTCCGCGAGCCGGATGACTTTCTCGGCTTGCTGGCGCTCAACATGAGCATGGGGCAGTGGCTCTGCGTGCCGATGATCGCGTTCGGCATCTGGCTCTACGCCAGTGCGCCGGCTGCCAGGGCTGCGGCGCCTGCGCGCGGCTGAGAGCACTGCGGGCGCAGGGTATTTCCTGAAGCTGGATGCATTGCGCGCGCGGCGCGAACTTTGCATAATTACGCGTAATTACGGCGTGCCGGACTGGCTCGCCGCCATGCTCCCACCTCAACGCACGCCATGCACATCGTCCACAACTCGCTGCACGACGAAGTCGCCGCCACGCTGCGCGAAGAGATCTTCGCCGGCAGCCTGGCGCCGGGCAGCTTCGTCGAAGAGGCGGCCGTGTGCGCACGGCTTTCGATCTCGCGCACGCCGCTGCGCGAAGCCCTGAAGGTGCTTACCGCCGAAGGCCTGCTGCGGCACGAGCCGCGGCGCGGCTGCTTCGTGGCGGAGGTCACGCAGCGCGACCTGGACGACATCTTTCCGGTGATCGCGCTGCTCGAAGGGCGCTGTGCCTGGGAGGCCGCCCGCAATGCGAGCGATGCGGAAATCGAGGCGCTCGAACTGCTGCACCTGAGGCTGGCCCGGCATGCGCGCGCCAAGCGCATCAACGACTACTACGCGACCAACTTCGCGATTCACGAGGCGATCATCATGCTGGCCGACAACCGCTGGCTGGCGCAGGTGATCGGCGACCTGCGCAAGATCCTCAAGCTCGCGCGGCTGCAGCAGCTGCATGCGCCCGGGCGACTCGAGCAAAGCCTGTCCGAGCATCTTGCGGTCTTCGCCGCGCTCAAGGCCCGCGACAGCGACGGTGCCGAGGCCGCCATGCGCACGCACCTCCACCGCCAGCGCGAAGCCTTGCGCGCCATCGCACTTCAACAGAAAGCGAAGCTCATCTCATGAACACCGGCGACTGGATCACGCGCAGCGTTTCGCGCCTGCGCTCGGGCATCGAGGCACAGGCCGGCAAGTCGGCCGCCGCCGAAGCAAAAGCGAAACGAACGCCGAAGCCCGCAACCGCGGGCGGTCCGCGGCCGCTGGCCGAACGGCTCGAAGCGACGCTGCGCCGTCCGGGCGAAGCGCTCGCGCCGCGTGCGCTGCGGCGTGCGCTGGTCGAACTTCAGGCCGTGGTCGACCCGAGCGTGAGCGAGGTCGAAGCCGGGCGTCGAGCTCATGCAGTGGTGCAGTGGTATGCCGCGCTTGAACTGGACGAGCGGCGCGACGTCTGGCTCCTCATGAGCGAGCGCTTCGCGCCCGACGCCCGCAGGCTCAGCAGTGCGCGCGACCAGCACGAGGCCGCTGCCGGCACTGCCGACGAAGGCCAGGCCGAAGTGCACCTGCGCCGCGCGCTGGTGTCGCCGCGAGCGCGTCTTCTGCAGCGCTTCGCCATCGATGCCGATGGCATGCGTTTCCTGGTCGACCTGCGCGCCGAACTGCTGCCGCACCTGAAGGGCGACCGGCGCCTGCTGCCGCTCGACTCGGAGCTCGAACACCTGTTCTCGACCTGGTTCGACGTCGCGTTTCTCGAATTGCGCCGCATCAGCTGGGACTCGCCGGCGTCGCTGATCGAAAAGCTGATTCAGTACGAAGCGGTGCACGACATCAAGAGCTGGGCCGACGTCAAGAACCGGCTCGACAGCGACCGCCGCTGCTACGGCTTCTTCCACCTGCGGCTCGCGAACACGCCGCTGATCTTTGTCGAGGTGGCGCTGGTCGACCGCATCAGCGACGGCATCGAGCCGCTGCTCGACGAGGCCGCGGCGCTCGTCAAACCCGACAAGGCGACGACCGCGATCTTCTATTCGATCAGCACCACGCAGAGCGGTCTGCGCGGCGTGAGCTTCGGCGATTCGCTGATCAAGCGGGTGGTCGAGACGCTGCAGGAAGAGCTGCCGCGGCTGAAGACTTTCGCGACGCTGTCGCCGATTCCGGGTTTTCGCGCCTGGCTGGCGAAGAACGTCGGCGGGCTGATCGAACGGCTCGACGAGAAGCGTTGCACCGAGCTTGGCCGGGCGGTCGGCTCGCTGCCGCCGACCGCCGAACGCGTGCTGTCGGCGGCCGATGGACCGGGGTCGCTGGACGCCCGCTCGCCGGTGCGCCAGTTTCTGCTGAGTGCCGCCGCCGAGTACCTGGGGCGGGCAACCGTGGAGGGCAAACCCGTCGATCCTGTGGCACGCTTCCACCTCGGCAACGGTGCGCGCGTGGACCGGCTCAACTGGGCCGGCGATCCGTCGCCCAAGGGGCTCAGGCAATCCTACGGGCTGATGGTGAACTATCTCTACGATCTGAAGCGGCTCGACAAGCACCGAGCCCTGCTCGCGCAGGGCAAGGTGGCGGTATCGGGCGATGTCGACGATCTTTTTCTTTGAGGGCGCCGGCCCGCAGACAGTCAACAACGAAGGAGACAAAAGCAATGAGTTCCAATTTTCAGCGGCGCGACATGCTGCGCCTGGCCGCCGCCGGTGCCGCAGTTCTGGGCAGCGGCGCGCGCGCGCAGGCAGCCTGGCCGGCAAGGCCGGTGACGGTGGTGGTGCCGTTCCCTGCCGGCGGCGGCACCGACGCGTTCGCGCGGCCGCTTGCAGCGCAGTTTTCAAAGGTCAGCGGCCAGACGCTGGTGATCGACAACCGCGGCGGCGCCGGCGGCACGCTCGGCGCGGGCATCGCAGCCAAGGCGCAGCCCGATGGCTACACGCTCTTCATGGGCGCCGTCCACCATGCCATCGCGCCTTCGGTGTACCCGCGGCTGGACTACGACATCGAGAAGGATTTCGTGCCGTTGCTGCTGCTGGCCAGCGTCCCGCAGGTGGTGGTGATCAATCCGAAGCGGGTGACGGCAACCACGCTCAAGGCCTTCGTCGCCAACGTCAAGCAGAACCCGGGGAAGCTCAACTACGCTTCGGCCGGCGCCGGCACGTCGCACCATTTGGCGGGGGAGCTTTTCAAGCTGCAGACCGGCACCTACATCACCCACATTCCGTACCGCGGCGCCGGGCCTGCGCTGCAAGATCTGATTGCCGGCAACGTCGACGTGATGTTCGACGGCCTCGGTTCTTCGGCCGGGCACATCAAGGGCGGCCGGATCAAGGCGCTCATGGTGTCGGGTGCCACGCGCAACCCGGCTTTCCCCGATGTGCCCTGCGCGGCCGAGGTCGGCCTGCCCGACTACACGGTGACCACCTGGTACGGCCTTTGGGCGCCCAAGGGCACGCCGTCCGATGTGCAGGCGAAGATCGTTGAGGACATGAAGAAGGCGCTGGCCACCGATGAGCTGAAGGCGGTCTGGGCCAGCAACGGTGCCGAGATACCGAACCTTGCCATGGCGCCCTACGGCAGCTTCGTGAACTCCGAAATCAAGCGCTGGGCCGGCGTCGTCAAGGCTTCCGGCGCCAAGATCGAATGACGGGTTCATGACCGAAGCGACCAACGCCAACCTCTTCGCCGCGTTGCGCGCGGCGTTCCCCACGCAACCCGGAGCCGTTGCGGTCGAGACCGACGAAGGCATTTCCTATTTGTGGGACGACCTTGACCGCGCCAGCGCGATGATGGCCAACCTGCTGGATGCGCTCGGCCTCGAAAAGGGCGCACGCATCGCGGTGCAGGTCGAGAAGTCGGTCGAGGCCATGATGCTGTATCTGGCCACGCTGCGCGCCGGCTACGTGTTCCTGCCGCTCAACACCGCCTACCGCAGCGCCGAGATCGCCTACTTCATCGGCGATGCGGAGCCGGCGGTGGTGGTCTGCAGCAGCGCCAATGCGCAGTGGGTGGCCCCGATCGCCACGGCGGCCGGCACGCGGCATGTCTTCACGCTCGACGACGACCGCACCGGCAGCCTGCTCGAGGTCGCCGCGAAGTGCAGCGACCGCCATGCCGTCGCGCAGATGCATGACGACGATCTCGCCGCCATCCTCTACACCAGCGGCACCACGGGCCGCAGCAAGGGCGCGATGCTCACGCACCGCAACCTGCGCTCGAACGCCGAGGTGCTGAAGGACTACTGGGGTTGGCGCACGGCCGGACAGGGCGGCGACGTGATGATCCATGCGCTGCCGATCTTCCATGTGCATGGCCTGTTCGTCGCCATCCACGGCGCACTGATCAGCGGCAGCAAGATACTCTGGCTCGACCGCTTCGACCCGAAGCGCGTGGTCGCCCGGCTGCCGGAGGCGACGGTCTTCATGGGCGTGCCGACGCTCTACGTGCGCATGCTGGCCGAGCCCGGGCTGACGTCCGAGACCTGCAAGAACATGCGGCTCTTCATCGCGGGTTCCGCGCCTTTGCTGATCGAAACCTTCGATGCCTGGCGCGAGCGCACCGGCCACACCATCCTCGAGCGCTACGGCATGAGCGAAACGGTGATGCTCACTTCGAATCCCTACAGCCCGGTACAGGGCGAGCGGCGCGGCGGGACGGTCGGCTTTCCGCTGCCCGGCGTGCAGCTTCGGGTTCGGGACGATACGGGCCGGGACTGCCTGACCGACGAAATCGGCCAGATCGAAGTCGACGGGCCGAACGTCTTTGCAGGCTACTGGCGCATGCCGGAGAAAACCCGGCAGGAGTTCACGCCCGACAGCTTCTTCAAGACCGGCGACGTCGGAAAGATCGACGGGCTCGGCTACGTGACCATCGTCGGGCGCAGCAAGGACCTCATCATCAGCGGCGGCTACAACGTCTACCCGGCTGAAGTCGAGAGTTGCATCAACGACATGGCCGGCGTGGCCGAAAGCGCGGTGGTCGGCGTGCCCCATCCGGACTTCGGCGAGGTCGGCGTGGCCATCGTCATTGCGAGGCCGGGCGCCGTGCTCGACGGCAACGCGATCATCGGGGAGCTCAAGAACAAGCTGGCGAACTTCAAGGTCCCCAAGCGCTGCTTCATCGTCACCGAGCTGCCGCGCAACGCGATGGGCAAGGTGCAAAAGGCGCTGCTGCGCGAGCAGCACAAGGATCTGTTCGCCTAGAGCGCCGCGGCGGGTGCTACTGAACCAGCAGCACCGTGATGTCCGTCTCCGAGATCACCTTGGTTGCGACCGATCCCATCAGCGCGCGGCCGAAGATGCCGTGGCCGTGGGTGCCCATCACGAGAAGCTCGGCGCCGGTGTCGGCCGTGGCCTTCAGGATTTCTTCTGCGGCATGGCCGTGGCGCTGGTCGATCCTGACGTTGGTGATGTCGTGTTTCGCCAGGAAAGCCTTGAGCGGTTCCACCACCTTGGCGCTTTCTTCGGCGTAGTAGTCCGTCATCACTTCCTTGCTGAGGTGGCGCGCCACATGGCCGGGCACGCCGGTGCAGACGTGCAGCACGATCAGTTCGTTGCCGTCAACGTACATGCTGCGGTGTGCAGCCAGATAGTCGAGCGCCTTCTGGGTATGGGGGCTGCCGTCGACGGCGATCAGGATCTTCATGCGTTGCCTCTCGTCTTGTTCGATGTGCGGCGAAAGCGCCGCATGGTGGTTTATACGGCCCTGCGCGGCAGGCGTACAGAAAGCTATGGCTGGACGCAGGGCCTTGCGCCTCAGCCGCGCAGGCCTTTCCAGAGCATGTAGCCCGCCAGCACATAAAGCATGCTTGCGAGCACGCGCTTGAGCTTCGACACCGGCAGGCTGTGTGCGGCGCGGGCACCGAGCGGCGCGGTGATGACGCTGAAGGTAGCGATCACGGCGAGCGCCGGCAGCCAGATGTAGCCGATCGACCCGGCCGGCAGGCCCTCGACCGACTGACCGCTCGCCACGTAGCCGATCACGTTGGCAACCGCGATCGGAAAGCCGAGTGCCGCGCTCGTCGCCACGGCGTTGTGGATCGCGACGTTGCACCAGGTCATGAACGGGACGCTGATGAAGGCGCCGCCGGCGCCGACCATGCCCGACACCAGGCCGATCGCGCTGCCGGCCGCGAATTGGCCGCCTGCGCCCGGCATCTGACGGCTTGGCTTGGGCTTGCGGTCGATGAACATCTGCGTTGCGGAGAAGCCGATGAAGACGGCGAAGAAGATTGCGAGCGCGGCGCCCTTGAGCAGGGCAAACACGCCGAGGCTGCCGATCAGGCCGCCGACGACGATGCCCGGCGACAGGCGCTTCACGATGTCCCAGCGCACCGCGCCGCGCTTGTGATGCGCGCGCACGCTCGATATCGAGGTGAACACGATGGTTGCCATCGACGTTGCGATCGCCATCTTCACCGACAGGTCCGCGTCGACGCCGCGCTGGCCCAGGATGATCGTGACGAAGGGCACCATCAACATGCCGCCGCCGATGCCGAGCAGGCCCGCGAGAAAGCCGGTGCTGGCGCCGAGCAAAGCGAGTCCTGCGATCAGCAGGGGGTCCATCATCATGGGGAGAGGTCTCGAAAAAAAGCCACGGCCCCGCAAGGGGCCGTGGCCATCAGCAAAAAGGTGTCTGCGAGTGAGGCCGGACTCGCATCCTGAACCAGGGTTCAGGTGGGCGAGGGCAGCGAGGCTTCGGGTTCATCTGACGCGAGATGATCACACCTGCCAAGCGATGTACCAAGCCCTGCTCCGGAGAGCATTGGAACAAGGAAATATTAAGCCCGACACGCACCGCAGACAGATCGGATTTTACGCCCGCGACGCGGGTCGCATGTAGTCCATCAGAGCAAATGACCATCGCCCGCGATGGCCTGGTCCAGACGCTGTATGAGCTGCTCGGCACGGCCGTCGTCCGATGCCTGGTCTGCCGCGGGCGCCGGCGCCGGCGCAGCGGCCGCGGTTTGCGTCGCTTCGCGCTGGGCGAGGTCGAAGGCGAGGTTCAAGGATGCGAGCACCGCGATGCGATCGCGCGCCTTGACCTTGCCGGCGTCGCGGATTTTGCACATCGCCGCATCGACGCGCTCGACGGCTTCGCGCAGCAGCGGCTCGCCGCCTTCGGGGCAGCCGAGCAGGTAGCTCTGGCCCATGATCTGGACTTCGATTTGTTTCATCGGGGTGAGGTCGCGTCTTGCGGTGGGTCTGCCGGCAACTGATCGAGCAGCACATCGAGCCGCGTGCGCGCCGCGGACAACCGCGACTTGAGTGCATCGCGTTCGCGCGTGAGCGCGTTCACCTGGTCCTGCAGCAAGACATTGGTTCGCTGCACTTCCTCGTGGCGCACGAGCAAGCGTTCGACGCGCTCGGCGATCTGTTCAATACGGCTCGGTGCAGGCATGGGGGGCGATTGTAAGGACAGGGCACGCCCCGTCGATCGGCCCCTACAATCTCGCCGTTGGTGCTCGTGCGGCGGTTCACGCTGCGCAGTTCAACGGGAAGCAGGAGTCGAAGCCCTCACGGGGCCAGAAAACCTGCGCTGCCCCCGCAACGGTCAAGCAGATGGCACCTCTCGGTGCCGCCCTCGTCAATCAGCCACTGGGCGCCCTGAAACAGGCGCCTGGGAAGGCGGCGAGGGTTGCGCTGCCAGCCCGGATACCGGCCAACGAGGCGGCTGCCGCATGCCCCGACGCATGAGGCAGCCATGACGCCCACCCACTGGCGGGGAAGCCATGTGACGGGTTATCGACGTTTGCTTTTTTTCATGACGACAACTTGCGTTTCTTCCGCGCACGCCCTCCGGCGCGCTCTGCCGTGCCCAATTTCCGGCGCGAGCACCGTTTCACTCTCCATCGCCGCGCTGCTGGGCGGGCTCGCGTGCCTGCCGACGCTCGCGCAGGCACAGACCACCGTGGCTGCTCTCGCCGAAACGGTGGTGACCGCGACGCGCACCTCCACGCGCGTCGATGAGCTGGTGTCCGACACGACGGTCATCGACCGGGCGCAGATCGAGCGCCTGGCCAGCCGCACCTTGCCCGATCTGCTGGCGCGCGTCGCCGGCGTGCAGATCACGTCCAATGGCGGCGCCGGCAAGGCGAGCGGTGTGTTCATCCGCGGCGCCGAGGCGCGCCACACCATCCTGTTGATCGACGGCGTGCGCTACGGGTCCGCCACCGCAGGCACGCCGGCCTGGGACAACATCCCGGTCGACATGATCGAACGGATCGAAGTATTGAAAGGCCCCGCATCGGCGCTGTACGGCAGCGACGGCGTCGGCGGCGTGGTACAGATATTCACCCGCAAGGCAAGGCCGGGGGAGGACTCGTTCAGTCCGCGCGCGTCGAGCACCATCGGCAGCGAGGGCTACAAGCAGATCACCGGCGGATTCACCGGCGCCTCGGGGCCTTTCACCTACGCGCTCGATGCGCAGCGCACGCTGGACCGGGGCTTTTCCGCCACCAATCGCAAGGTGCAGTTCGGCAACTACAACCCCGACCGCGATCCCTTCGCGCAGAGTGCGCTCAATGCATCGCTCGGCTTCCAGATCAATCCAGACTGGAAGATCGATGGCGGCCTCCTGCATGCCGAGGGCCTGAATCACTACGACGACGGCCCCAACCGCGACACGCGCGGCAGGGTGCGCACCCAGGTGGCGCATGTCGGCCTGCGCGGCGCGGTGCTGCGAAATTGGTCCACCCAGCTGCGCTACGCCGAGAGCAGCGACTACACACGCGCCATCGTCGCCGCGCCGTTCAGCGTGCCCGGACTGTTCGAGACCACGCAAAAGCAGTACCTCTGGCAGAACGACATCGCCACACCGGTCGGCACCGTCGTTGCGGGCCTGGAGCGCCGCGAGCAGGCGGTGAACAGCGACACCCGCTATTCGGTGACGCAACGCGACATCGATTCCGCTTTTGTCGGCCTCAACGGCAGCGCTGGCGCCCACAGCTGGCAGGTGGATGCGCGGCACGACCGCAACTCGCAGTTCGGCGACAGCAATACCTGGTTTGCAGGCTACGGCTGGCGCATCACGCCGAGCTGGCGCTTCAACGTGTCGCACGGCACCAGCTTCGTCGCGCCGTCCTTCAACCAGCTGTACTTTCCGAACTTCGGCAACGCGGCGCTCCTGCCCGAGGAAGGCAAGAACACCGACGTCGGCATCACCTGGCGCCAGGACGGCCAGAGCGTGAAGCTGGTGCGCTACGACAACCGGATTCAGGGCTTCATTACCAGCACGACCCGGCCGGAGAACGTGCAGCGCGCGCGCATCGAAGGCTGGACGCTGGGCTACGACGGGCAGTTCGGCGCCTGGGGCCTGCATGCGAGCGTCGATTCGCTCGATCCGCGCAACGAGGGCACCGGCAGGATGCTGCCGCGCAGAGCGAAGAACCACGCGAGCCTTGCCATCGACTACGCGGTGGGCGCCTGGAAATTCGGCGGCTCGGCCCTGCATGTGGGAAGTCGCTTCGACGACGCGGCCAACACGCGCCGGCTCGGCAACTACACGACCATCGACCTGTACGCCGAGTACCAGGTGGCGAAAGACTGGTCGTTGCAGGCCCGCATCGCGAACCTGAACGATGCCGACTATGAAACGGCCTACGGCTACAACCAGCGCGGTCGTGCCGCCTACCTGACCGTGCGGTGGCAACCCAAATGACCATTGCCCGCCGCGAACTGATCCTCGGCGGCCAGAAGAGCGGCAAGTCGCGTCGCGGCGAGCAGCTTGCCGCGGCGTGGCTCGCCCGCTCGCCGGCGCACCGCGCGGTATTGATAGCGACGGCGCGCGCGCACGACGACGAGATGCGTGCGCGCATTTCGCGCCACCGGGACGACCGCGCGCGCCGCGTGCCCACGATGTCGACGGTGGAGGAGCCGCTCGCGCTTGCCGAAGCGATCCGCGCGCACGCCGGCGCGCAGACGCTGGTGCTGGTCGACTGCCTCACGCTCTGGCTGACCAACCTGCTGATGCCGGTGCAAGCCGTGCCGGATGCGGCGTGCGCGGCGGCCGGCGCCACCTCGGCGCTGCTCGGCGCGATCGAGGAAGCCGGCGGTCCGCTGGTGCTGGTCGGCAACGAGATCGGGCTGGGCGTGATTCCGGTCGGCCGCGAGACGCGCGACTTCGTTGATGCGCTCGGCCTGCTCAACCAACAGGTCGCCGCGGCCTGCGAACGCGTGACGCTGATGGCCGCCGGGCTGCCGCTTGCGCTGAAGCAGGCAGACACGCCATGACGATGCTGCGTGCTGCATGCCTGTGGGTGCTGTGCTGGGTCGCTGGCGGTGCGGCCGGCGGCAGCCTGACCGACGATCGCGGCATCACGATGCGCTTCGACACACCGCCGCTGCGCATCGTGTCGCTGCTGCCGTCGCTGACCGAGATCGTGTGCGCGCTCGACGCCTGCGATCGGCTGGTGGGCGTCGACAACTACTCCAACTGGCCGTCAGGCGTGCAGGCGTTGCCGCATGTGGGCGGGCTCGATGACGCCAACGTCGAGCGCATCGTCGCACTCAAGCCGGACGTGGTGCTGCTCGCACGCTCGGCTCGCGTGATCGATCGGCTCGAAGCGCTGGGACTGAAGGTGGTGGCACTGGAACCCAAGTCGATGAAGGACGTTGAACGCGTGCTCGGCAAGGTCGGCCAGGTGCTCGGCCGCGAGTCGCAGGCGGCGGCGCTCTGGCGCGAGCTCGACGGCGGCGTGCAGCAGGTGGCCGCCGCGCTGCCGCCGGCGGCGCGCGGCGCGCGGGTCTACTTCGAGATCAACAGCGGGCCTTACGCAGCCAGCGAGTCGTCCTTCATCGGCGAGACGCTGGCGCGTCTGGGCGCCGCCAACATCGTGCCGGGCTCGCTCGGGCCTTTTCCGAAGCTCAATCCCGAATTCGTGGTGCGCGCCGATCCGCAGGTGATCATGGTCGGCGACCGCAATGCCGTCGCCCTGCAGGGCCGGCCCGGCTGGGACGCGATCGACGCGGTGAAGCAGGGCCGGATCTGCGTCTTTACCTCGGCGGAAGGCGACGTGCTGGTGCGCCCCGGCCCACGCATGGTCGAAGCCGCTCGCCTCATGGCCGGCTGCCTGAAAGGCCGGCCCCGGTGAATGCACATGCCGGCCAACGGCCCGCCGCGCTGATGCTCGGCATCCTGCTCTTGAGCGCCTTGCTGCTGCTCGCGGGCGTGAGCATCGGCAGCACCGGGTTCGACAGCGTGCTGCGTGCGGCGAGCGACCCGACCGCGCTGCAGATCGTGCGCGACATCCGCCTGCCTCGCACCGTCGGCGCCTGGCTGGCCGGCGCGCTGCTGGGGCTGGGCGGCGCACTGGCGCAGGGGCTTTTTCGCAATCCGCTCGCCGACCCGTACCTGCTGGGCAGCGCATCGGGCGCGCACCTCGGCGTGTCGCTGCTGCTGGTCGCGCTCGGCGCCTCGCCCGCGGCGAGCGGCTGGGCCGCGCGGCTCGGCATGACGGGCGCGGCCTTCGTCGGCGCGGTGCTGGCGGTGCTGGTCACGCTGACGCTTGCGCGCGGCGTGCAGCAGACCCTTCGACTGCTGCTGGCCGGCGTGGTGGTCGGCATGGTGCTCGGTGCCGCCAGCTCGCTGGTCGTGCTGTGGGTGCCCGACATCATGCGTGCCATGCAGGCCTTCATGCTCGGCACCACCGGCTTTCTCGGTTGGCCGAGCGTCGCGCTGCTGGCGGCGGCACTCGCGCTGTGCCTGCTGCCGTCGATCGGCTTTGCGCGTGCGCTCGATGCGCTCACGCTGGGCGAGGCCACGGCCTCGAGCCTGGGCATCCCGCTGCGCTGGGTGCGCGTGGCGCTGATCGCCGCGCTCGCGCTGGCCACCGGCGCGGCCGTGGCGCAGGTCGGGCTGGTGGCTTTCGTCGGGCTGGTGGCACCGCACCTGGTGCGCGCGGTCGTCAAGCCGACGCATGGCTGGCTGGTGCTGCTGGCCGCGCTCATGGGAGGCGCGCTGCTGCTCGCGGCCGATGTGCTGGCGCGCTGGCTGATGGCACCGCAGGAGCTTCCGGTCGGTGTGGTCACCGCGCTGCTCGGCGGCGGTTACCTTCTGTGGCTCATGCATCGGCGCTCGCTGTGACGAAGACTGCGCTTTCCGCCCGCGCGCTGCGGCTTTTCATCGGCAAGCGATCGATCGTCGACGTGCCGGCGCTCGATCTGGGGGCCGGCTGCTGGACGGCGGTGGTCGGACCCAACGGCGCGGGCAAGACGAGCTTGCTGAAAGCGCTGGCGCAGCTCATCCCGGCCGAGGGCGCGGTGGCGCTGCTCGGCCGCGCTGCCGGCGACTGGCCCGCCAGGCAGCGCGCCCGCGCACTGGCCTGGATGGGCCAGGGCGAACATGGTGCCGACGACCTGCTGGCTTTCGATGTCGCGATGCTCGGCCGCCTGCCGCACCAGCGCTGGCTGGGTGCGCCGTCGGCCGCCGACCATGCGGCCGTCGAAGCGGCAATGCGCCGCACGCAGAGCTGGGATTGGCGCGCCCGGCTGCTCGGCTCGCTGTCGGGCGGCGAACGCCAGCGGGTGCTGCTGGCGCGCGCGTTCGCCGTCGAGGCCGAGGTGCTGTTGATGGACGAGCCGCTGGCCAATCTCGATGCGCCGCACCAGGCCGACTGGCTGCTCGCGGTGCGCGAACTGGTCGCCGCCGGCCGAACGGTGGTGAGCGTGCTGCACGAGCTCGGCATGGCGTTGCAGGCCGACCGGCTGCTGGTGATGCGCGACGGCCGAGTCGTGCATCACGGTGCGAGCGCCGACGCATCGACGCATGACGCATTGCGCAACGTGTTCGATCAGCGCATCGCGCTGCACCTGGTGGCCGGCCAATGGGTCGTTCTGCCGCACTGAACGAGAACCGGAGAGAACATACATGCAGATCGAGAAGCCGCCCACCGACAAGCCCTATGACAAGCCCGAGGGCGAGCGCCGCGGCCTCGTCATCGTCAATACCGGCGACGGCAAGGGCAAGAGCACGGCTGCCTTCGGCCTCGCGCTGCGCGCGCACGGGCGAGGCAAGGCGGTCAAGATCTTCCAGTTCATGAAGGTGCCGAGCGCGCGCTTCGGGGAGCACCGTATGTTCGAGCAGATCGGCATTCCGATCGAGGGGCTCGGAGACGGCTTCAGCTGGAAGAGCCAGGACCTCGAACGCTCCGCGCAACTGGCGCGCGACGGCTGGGAGAAGGCGAGGGCGGCGATTGCCGCGGGCGAGCACTTCCTGGTGGTGCTCGACGAGATCACCTACCCGCTCATCTACGGCTGGCTGCCGCTCGAAGGCGTGCTGGAGACGCTGCGCGCCAGGCCGAAGGAAGTGCATGTGGTGCTGACCGGCCGTCGCTGCCCGCCCGAGATCGTCGCGCTGGCCGACACGGTGACCGAGATGCAGATGGTCAAGCATGCGTTCAAGGCAGGCATTCCGGCCCAGCGCGGCATCGAAGACTAAGGATGTTGCACACCCCCAGGCTTGCCCGCTTCGTGTGGCCGCCCACCCCCTTGCGGGGGGCAACACCAGCGGCCCGGCGAAGCCGGTTCCGCTGTGTTCCTGGAAAGGGTTCAAGCCGTGGCGATCGGATCTGAAGAGCTCCATGCATTGCTCCCTCTCCCTCCGGGAGAGGGCTGGGGTGAGGGCACTGCGGCCTTGATCTGGGCGGCCGCCCTGTTGATCGCCCTCGCCGTCGACCTGTGCTTCGGCGAGCCGCCCGCGCGCTGGCATCCGGTGGTCTGGATCGGCCGCTATCTCAGGCGGGCGGGCCGCTGCCTTGCACCTCGCATCGAAAGCGCGCCGCGCGCCGCATCCGTCACCTTTGCCGCGGGCGCCATCGCCTGGTTCGCTGGCGCCGCTGTGGTCGCGGTGGCAGCGTTTGCCCTGCAGGCGCTCGCACTCCAGTTGCCCTGGCCGGTCGCGGCAGTGCTGCTCGGGCTTGCGCTCAAGCCGATGCTGTCGTGGCGCATGCTGCGCACCGAAGTGCTCGCGGTCGAGGCAGCGCTCGCCGAGTCGCTCGACGCCGGCCGCAGCCGACTGACGCGCCTGGTGAGCCGTGACGTCCACGCGTTGGGCGAGGTCGAGGTGCGCGAGAGCGCGATCGAATCGCTGGCTGAAAACCTGAACGACTCGGTGGTTGCGCCGGTGTTCTGGTTCGTGCTTTTCGGCCTGCCTGGCGCCGCCATTTACCGCTTTGCAAATACCGCCGACGCGATGTGGGGCTACCGGGGCGTGCGCGACGGCCGCGACTGGCAATGGGCCGGCAAGTGGGCCGCGCGTGCCGACGATGTGTTGTCCTGGCTGCCCGCGCGTCTGACTGCACTGATGCTGCTCCTGTCTTTCTCCCGTCCCTTCCGGGTGAGGGCTGCGGTAGGCGCAGCCATCTGCCGCGAGGCCGGCCGCACGCCATCGCCCAACAGCGGCTGGCCCATGGCCGCGATGGCGCTCGGTCTCGGCGTGCGGCTTGGCAAGCCGGGCGTCTACACACTCAATGCCGCCGGGCGTGAGGCAGTCGCGGCGGACGCGCAGCGCGCAGTCCGCCTTGCAGCGAGGGTGGTCGTGCTGCTGGCCGCGAGTGCGCCGGTGGCCATCCTCGCGTTGACGGCGTGGCGGACTTGATGCCGGGGCTCGACATTGCCGACGAAGCGCTTCACGGCGGGCCGGATGCGCGGGGCGCGGCGACGCACGACTTCTCGACCAACGCCAACGCCTGCGGCCCGTGCCCGGCGGCGCTTGCCGCCCTTCAGCAGGCGGACGCTACCCGCTATCCCGATCCGCACTACACGGCGCTGTGCGAGGACCTGGCGCGCCTGCACGGCGTCGATCCCGCACGCATCGTCGTGGCTGCGAGCGCGAGCGAGTTCATCGGCCGGATCACCGCCGCTGTCGCGCAGCGGGGTGGCCGGCGCGTCTGGCTGCCGCCGCACGGCTATGGCGACTACCGGCGCGCCGCCAGCGCCTGGGGCCTCGAAGCGGCGCCCGCCGACGCTTGCGACCTGGTCTGGTGCTGCGATCCGTCCAGTCCGCTCGGGCAGGAGCAGCCCGACCTGCCGGCTATGGTCGATGCACTGCGCGCCGACGCTGTCGGCGTGCTCGACCTGGCCTACGAGCCGCTGCGGCTCCAAGGATGTCTGGGCCTGGGCGCGGCGCAGCGCGCGCGAATGTGGCAGCTGTGGTCGCCCAACAAGGCGCTGGGCTTGACGGGCGTCCGCGC
>JANOCL010000228.1:0-25259 GCA_031412135.1 Variovorax sp.
CGAGCTCCAGGACAAGAACCTGAAGGACCCGATCGCGATCGAGGACAACGAGACCAACGGCAGCTACGTCGGGGTGCTGACCATCGCGAGCCACGAGGACAAGGGCATCCACCAGTACCGCTACACGGACCTGCAGCTGAATGACGGCTACGCGGCCTGCAAGCCCAACGGCTGTACCACCAAGGACGCGCAGGGCAACCGTGCACCCTTCGAATACGGCGGAAAGCTGAGCCTGCCGGGCAAGCCGTTTGCCGTGGCCGGCGGCAACGTGCCCTGAGGACGTTCAGCGCGCAGCGGCGGCGGCGTTGTTCAGCGCCGCCAGCCGCTGCGGCGTGCCGACGTCGGTCCAGGGGCCGGAGTAGATCTCGGCGCTGACCTGCCCGTCGGCGATCGCGGAACGCAGCAGCGGCGCCAGCGCCGCCCTGACGCCTTCCGGATTGCCCGCCGGGATGTCGCAGTAAGGCGGCGCGAACAGCGCCGCTCTATATAGAGCAATCGTCGAAAACGTATGGCGTGCCGTGGACGCGCCCGCCGCCTGGTTCAGCGCCAGGCCGTCTTCCCCCAACGCAAAATCGCCGCCCGTGTTGTGCGGCGGATTGGGCACCAGCCACAGGTGCGCCAGCCGGCCACTGGCCGCGAAGCGGTCCACCATGGATTGCGAGAAAACGAAATCGGGCGCGAACACGTCGCCCGCCACGACCCAGAACATTTCGCCCAGCAATGCCAGTGCGCGGGCGAAGCCGCCCGCGCTTTCGAGCGAACCGCCGAAATCGAGGCCTTCGTGCGAATAGCGGATGCCCGACGCTGCATGCCGCTCACCGAAGCGGGCTGCGATCTGCGCGCCCAGCCAGTCGGTGTTGACCACCAGTTCGTCGAAGCCGCCGGCTGCCAGCGCCTCGATCGGCCATTGCATCAGTGGCTTGCCGCGCACCTCCAGCAGGGGCTTGGGCGTGACGTCGGTCAGTGGCCGCATGCGCTCGCCGCGCCCGGCGGCCAGGATCATCGCCTGGGTGCTCACTTTTCCGCTGCCCCGATGGTGCCGCGCGTCAGTGCGTGCCGCTCCGCACGGCCTGGCACGAACAGCGCCTCCAGCGCGTCCATCACCGCTTTTGCCTCGGCCGACCGGTCGCCGCCGAAGTTGCACACATAGACATCGAGCGTCGCGCCGCACTGCTCGGGCCAGGTGTGCACGCAGATATGCGACTCGGCCAGCAGCACCGTGGCGGTCACCCCGCCCGGGCCCCGGGCCGTTGCGGGAAAGGCATGCACCAGCTTCCCGACCACCTGCAGGCCGGCCGCCTCCGCCGCCTTGGCGCAGGCCGCACCGACGGCTTCGGCATCGGTCAGCCAGAGCGTCTCGCAGCGGCAGTCGTGAAGGTCGGCGGTCAGGTGCAGGCCATGCATGGACGGCACTCTAGCAGCCCGCCCCCGCCCGCTAAAATGCCGGGTTCCCCCCAATCAGCCTCCCAAGAAAGCCGAATACATGGCCAACCAAGCCCTGATGGCCAACGCAATTCGCGCGCTGGCAATGGACGCCGTTCAACTTGCCAACTCGGGACATCCGGGCGCGCCGATGGGCATGGCAGACATGGCCGTCGCGCTGTGGGGCGACCATCTGAAGCACAACCCCGTCAATCCGCGCTGGTTCGACCGCGACCGCTTCGTGCTGTCGAACGGCCATGCCTCGATGCTCATCTATGCGGTGCTGCATCTCACCGGCTACGCACTGCCGGTGGACGAACTCAAGCGCTTCCGCCAGCTGCACAGCAAGACGGCGGGCCATCCCGAAGTCGGCGTCACGCCCGGCGTCGAGACCACCACCGGCCCGCTCGGCCAGGGCATCGCCAATGCCGTCGGCTTCGCCCTGGCGGAGAAGCTGCTCGCGTCGGAGTTCAACCGCAAGGACCACGAAATCATCGACCATCACACCTACGCCTTTCTCGGCGATGGGTGCCTGATGGAAGGCATCAGCCATGAAGCCGCCGCACTGGCCGGCGCCTGGAAGTTGGGCAAGCTGATCGCGCTGTACGACGACAACGGCATCTCGATCGACGGACCGGTGAAGCCATGGTTCATCGACCACACCGAAGAGCGCTTCAAGGCTTGCGGTTGGCACGTGATCGGTCCGATCGACGGGCACGACGTGAAGGATGTGTCGAAAGCGATCGAGAAGGCGAAGAAGCACACGGACAAGCCCACGCTCGTCATCTGCAAGACGCAGATCGGCAAAGGCAGCCCGAACCGCGCAAACACCGCCAAGGCGCATGGCGAGCCGCTGGGCGCCGAAGAGATCGGCCTCACCCGCACGGCGCTGCAGTGGGCGCACGCGCCGTTCGAGCTGCCGCAGGCGGTGTACGAGGAGTGGGATGCCAAGGCCGCCGGTGCCGCGCGGGAAGCATCGTGGAACGAACGGTTCGCCGCCTACCAGGAAGCCTTTCCCGATCTCGCGGCCGAGTTCACGCGCCGCATGAAGGGCGAACTGCCGAAGAGCTTCCATCAGACCGCCTTCGACACCGTGGTCGCGGCCCACACCAAGGCCGAAACCGTCGCCTCGCGCAAGGCCTCGCAGCTCGCACTTGAATCCTTCACCGCCGCCCTGCCCGAGCTGCTGGGCGGCAGCGCCGACCTGACAGGCTCCAACCTGACCAACACCAAGAGCACGCCGAGCCTGCGCTTCGACAAGAACGGCGACGTGGTTCGCAGCGAGGGCGACGAGCGCTTCCCGAACGGCCTGCCCGGGCGCCACATCAACTACGGCGTGCGCGAGTTCGGCATGGCGGCCGTCATGAACGGCCTGGCGCTGCACGGCGGCTTCATCCCTTACGGCGGCACCTTCCTCACCTTCAGCGACTACAGCCGCAATGCGATCCGCATGGCGGCGCTGATGAAGCAGCGGGTGATCCATGTCTTCACACACGACTCCATCGGCCTGGGCGAAGACGGCCCGACGCACCAGTCGATCGAGCATGCGGCGTCGCTCAGGCTGATACCCAACCTCGACGTCTGGCGACCGGGCGACACCGCCGAAACCGCTGTCGCATGGGCGGTCGCGCTGCAGAATGCCGACCGTCCCACCGCGCTGCTGCTGTCTCGGCAAAACCTGCCCTACTCGCCCAAGAGCGACTTGAGCGACATCAGCAAGGGTGCCTACGTGCTGGCCGAACCGCAGGGCGCGGGCGCGAAGAGCAGCAAGCCGCGGGCGGTCATCATCGCCACCGGCTCCGAAGTGCAGCTCGCGCTGCAGGCGCAGCAGCTGCTGGCCGCCCTGAACATCGGCGTGCGCGTCGTCTCCATGCCTTCGACCACCACCTTCGACCGCCAGGACGTCGCGTACAAGAAGAGCGTGCTGCCCGAGGGCATCCCGCGCGTCGCGATCGAGATGGGGGCCACCGCCGGCTGGTGGAAATACGGCGTGGCCGCCGTCGTCGGCATCGACACCTACGGCGAATCGGCGCCGGCCGGCGTACTGTTCAAGCATTTCGGATTCACGGCGGAGAACCTCGCCGCCACCGTCGAAGCGGCGCTCGCGCGCTGAGCTTCCCCGCACCTTTTTCTTCTTTCCATCCAGGAGCAAAACCCATGGCTATCAAACTCGGCATCAACGGCTTCGGCCGCATCGGCCGCAACGTGCTGCGCGCGGCAGTGCAGAACTTCAAGAACGACATCGAGATCGTCGCCATCAACGACCTGCTCGAGCCGGACTACCTGGCCTACATGCTGCAGTACGACTCGGTGCACGGCCGCTTCCAGGGCGAGATCACCGTCGAGGGCAACACGCTCATCGTCAACGGCAAGAAGATCCGCCTGACGCAGGAGCGCGACCCGGGCAACCTCAAGTGGAACGACGTCGGTGCCGACGTGGTGCTCGAATCGACTGGCCTCTTCCTCACCAAGGAAACGGCGCAGAAGCACATCGACGCGGGCGCGAAGAAGGTGATTCTTTCCGCCCCCAGCAAGGACGACACGCCGATGTTCGTCTACGGCGTGAACGACAGCAAGTACGCCGGCGAAGCCATCATCAGCAACGCGAGCTGCACCACCAACTGCCTGGCACCGCTGGCCAAGGTGCTGAACGACAAGTGGGGCATCAAGCGCGGCCTGATGACCACCGTGCACGCAACCACTGCGACGCAAAAGACGGTCGACGGCCCGAGCAACAAGGACTGGCGCGGCGGCCGCGGCATCCTGGAAAACATCATCCCGTCGAGCACCGGTGCGGCCAAGGCGGTGGGCGTGGTCATCCCCGAGCTCAACAAGAAGCTCACCGGCATGAGCTTTCGTGTGCCGACCTCGGACGTGTCGGTGGTCGACCTGACGGTAGAGCTGGTCAAGGAAGCGACCTACAAGGAAATCTGCGCCGAGATGAAGGCGCAGAGCGAAGGCGCCATGAAGGGCGTGCTCGGCTACACCGAGGACAAGGTCGTCGCCACCGACTTCCGCGGCGACCCGCGTACCTCGATCTTCGATGCCGAAGCCGGCCTTGCCCTGGACAGCACCTTCGTCAAGCTGGTGAGCTGGTATGACAACGAATGGGGCTACTCGAACAAGTGCCTTGAAATGGTGCGGGTGGTGTCGAAGTAGTTCGGCCGCATCACGAGAAAAACGCGCCCTTCGGGCGCGTTTTTTCTTTGCGGGCGGACGTTCGTTCCTACGCCGGCTCGAGCACGTGGATCAGTCGGCTTTCGGTCCAGTCCTTCACCTTCGCGCCGTAGGTCGCCATGTGCGGCGCCGCAGCATGCGCCTGCAGCGCGGCCAGCGTTTCCCACTTCTCGATCACGACGAAGGTGTCCGGCCCGAAGCTTCCGCGCGAGGCCGGCATGCCGGCGGCATCGACGGTTGCGCCGTACTCGATACAGCCTTCTTCGGCCCGCACCGCCGGACAGTTGGCCAGAAAAGCTTCGAGGATCCGGCCGCGCAGGCCCGGCTTGGCGGTGATGACCGCGACGACGTGAATCATGGGAGTGCTCTTGAAGGTTGACGACCCACCGAATCTAAGCGCAGCACTCCGCGCCTGCCTGTCGCGTTCGTCCGTCCCCGCATAGCGTGCTGTCCGACACGGCCGGGCCGCAGGGCGATCTACGGTTTGGGACCAGTTCCTCACCACCGACCGTCCACGACCATGCCTTCTTCAAAAAAGCCTACCAAGCCGGCAGCCAAGGCCGCTGCACGCAACACTGCCAGCCGGCCATCGCACGGCGCTGCCGACCCCGGCGGCGACGCGCTCGCGCGCCAGGCGGCAGACACGCAGGCGCTCGTCGCCTCGATGCCCTATGCCGAGCACAAGCTGGCCGATTTGGGCCAGGACTATGCGGTGATGCCGCCCGAGGGCCAGACCTCGGAGCCGGCATCGCGAGATGTCACCGCCAGCACCTTGAGCGAGGCCAACCAGTCGGCAAAGACCGGCGAAGGCGCCTCACCCGGCGTCAACGCCACCATCGGGTCGCTCGATCGGGTGCGGGTCGACTCGGGCGGTCAGATGCTCACCACCAACCAGGGCGTGCCGATCGGCGACAACCAGAACTCGCTCAAGGCCGGCCTGCGCGGCCCGACCCTGCTGGAGGACTACATCCTCCGCGAGAAGATCACCAACTTCGACCACGAACGCATTCCGGAGCGCATCGTCCACGCGCGCGGTTCGGCGGCGCACGGCTACTTCGAAGCCTATGAACCGCTTGGCGACCTGACGCGCGCCGCGCCCTTCCAGGAGAAGGGCAAGGTCACGCCGGTGTTTGTGCGCTTCTCCACCGTGGCCGGCGAGCGCGGCTCGGTGGACACCGCACGCGACGTGCGCGGCTTTGCGGTCAAGTTCTATACCGACCAAGGCAACTGGGACCTGGTGGGCAACAACATGCCCGTTTTCTTCATCCAGGACTCGATGAAGTTCCCCGACCTCGTGCACGCGGTGAAGCCCGAGCCGCACAACGCGATGCCGCAGGCCGGCAGCGCGCACGACACGTTCTGGGACTTCGTTTCGCTCAGCCCCGAGAGCACCCACATGCTGATGTGGGCGATGAGCGACCGCGCCCTTCCGCGCAGCTACCGGATGATGGAAGGCTTCGGCGTGCACAGTTTCCGCATGGTGAACGCCAACGGCGAAAGCAAGTTCGTCAAGTTCCACTGGAAGCCGAAGCTCGGCACCCATTCGCTGGTGTGGGACGAGTCGGCCAAGATCCAGGGCGCCGACAACGACTTCCACCGCCGCGACCTGTGGGAAGCCATCGAGGCCGGCGAATACCCCGAATGGGAGCTCGGCCTGCAGGTCTTCACCGAAGAAGAGTCGGCCGGCTGGAGCTTCGACATCCTCGATGCGACCAAGATCGTTCCCGAGGAACTGGTGCCGGTGCGCATCGTCGGGCGCATGGTGCTCAACCGCAACCCGGACAACTTCTTTGCCGAGACCGAACAGGTCGCCTTCTGCACCGCGCATGTGATCCCGGGCATCGACTTCAGCAACGACCCGCTCTTGGCCGGGCGCATCCATTCGTACAAGGACACGCAGATCACGCGGCTGGGCGGCGCCAACTTCCACGAGATCCCGATCAACTCGCCGGTGGTGCCGGTGCACAACAACCAGCGCGACGGCATCAAGCGCCAGGCGCTGCACCGCGGCCGGGTGGCTTACGAGCCCAACTCGCTGGCCGGTGGCTGTCCGTTCCAGGCCGGGGCCGAGGGCTTTGTCTCGTTCCCCGAGCCGGTCCAGGGCGACAAGGTGCGCGGCAAGGCGGAGAAGTTCGCCGAGCACTACCAGCAGGCCACGCTGTTCTGGGAGAGCCAGGCCGACTGGGAGAAGGCGCACATCGTCGGCGGCTTCCGCTTCGAACTGTCGAAACTCACCGTGCCGGCGATTCGCGAACGCATGCTGTCCGGGCTGGTCAACGTGTCGCCCGAGCTGGCCTCGCGCGTTGCAGAAGGGCTGGGCCTCGAGGTGCCGGCAGCCATGCCCAAGGCACTCGACAACCCGCAAAGCCCGGAAGTGACCAAGTCGCCCGCGCTATCGCTTCTTGCGCGGCCCGGAGACGGCGGCATCCGCACGCGAAAAATCGCGATCCTCGTGGCCGACGGCGTCGAGGGCGATTCGATTGCCGCGCTGCAGGCGGCGCTGGTGGATGCAGGCGCCGTGCCGCGGCTCGTCGCGCCGCGCCTCGGCACCATCAAGACGGCCGGCGGCGGCACGCTGGAAGCCGACGCCTCGCTCGAGAACACACCGCCGGTGCTGTTCGATGCGCTGGTGCTGCCCGACGGGCAGGCCGGCGTGGATGCGCTGGCCCGCATCGGCAATACCAACGAGTTCATCGTCAACACCTACCGTCACTGCAAGACGATGCTGGTGCTGGGTGCCTCGAAGGCATTGACCGACAAGGTCGGCATCAAGGCCGAACTGCCCTCGGGCATGCCGGACCCGGGCCTGATCTTTGCGCAGGCGGGCGCTGCCGAATCGGTTGCCACCGCCTTCATCGAGGCGATCGCTAAGCACCGCCACACCGAACGCGACCAGGACCCGCCGCTGATCTGACGGCGGGCGCGCAGGCCGGCTGGCCGGCCTCAAAGCCGGTCGACCGCTCCGGCCTGCCGCCAGCCGCGTTCCGGCATCTCGTGGCTGTGATGGAGCTGCACGCCCTGGGTCGCGAAGCTGCGAGCGCCGCGGCGTTTCAAGGCGTCGGTGACGACCTTGTAGCTCGACGGCGGCGCATTGCGAGCCACGGAGACGAACGCGGATTTGCCCTCGCGCCGCTGATCCTCCGGCTGGCGCGTGCCGACGATCCGGTCGAGCACCGCGCTTGTGAGGTGCTCGGGCCGGCCCTGGTTGGGCACTTGCAGCAGGCGAAGATTCGATGGCATCCGAAGGCCCAGCTGCTCGGCGAACGAGCAGGCTGCGTCCAGCGCCGCGATGCCGGCATCGCCTGTCAGCAACACGCCCCGGCCCTCGAACTCGCCGTACAGCACCGCGCTCGACTGGTCTTGCGGGCGGACTGCCGCCGGCGCGCGGGGAAGAGGCTCCAGGTCCCATCGGCTGCCGAGTGCTGCGACGGCAAAGCGAATCGGCCTGTCCAGCCGCCCCAGCGTCAGTCCGGCGGTTTGTGACAGGCCGGCGTCGAACCCGGGCACCAGCGATTCCAGATACCACTGGTGTTGCGGCGAGAGCACGGTGAATGGGCCGATGACTGCGCCCGCGAACGGCTCGTGCACCGGAACCCCCTTCCCGACTGCGAGCTGTTCCACACGGCGAGCGGCGTTCGATCCGCGCCCTTCCTGCTCGGAACACGCCCACGGCCGGTGCGTCCACAGCTCGCCGACGGTCAGCTGCTCCAGCACGCAAGCCAGCCCTTCGGCATGGTGGGCATCTGGATGTGAGCTGACCAGATAGTCGACGCGCTGGGTCTGGAAGTGCGCCCGCACATGCTCGACCACGCGCTCGCCGGACGCCCGCGTCCCGCCGTCGTAGACCATCACCTTGTAGCGCCCGGGCGTACCCCAGCGCACAGTCACGGCTGCACCGCCCGTGACCACGGGAAAAAAATCGACTTCGTAGCCCAAGCGAACTCCCTGATCTTTTGTTTACCCGCACCGTGATGCGGCATTCGCGGGCGCAGTTTGCCGGGCCACTGGGCCTAATGCAATAGCATGAGTGCATCATGCAAATTCATGCAAAGAAAAAGGCGCTGGGTGAGGAATTGTCGATTCGTGCCGGCTATTCCTTTCGCGGGCCGATCGAAGAAGTCGTCGCGGGCCCGGTGCGCGCAGTCCAGATGAAGGACCTGGACCCGTTCGCCGGCCTCGACTGGAGCAGGGTGGTTCACACGCAGCTTCGCGGCCGCGGCGCGGCCGACTGGCTCGCTGCCGACGATCTGCTCTTCGTTGCGCGCGGCACACGTTTTTATGCCATCTACCTGGGCGATGAGCCGCCCGGCCCCGCCGTCTGCGGGCCGCACCTGTTTCATCTTCGCGTCAGGCCGGGGCACGCGCTGCTTCCCGCTTTCGTCGCCTGGCAGATCAACCAGTCGCCGTTCCAGCGCGAATTGCGGCGGGCGGCCGAAGGCTCCAGTCAATTGAGCGTGCGCAGGCCGGTGCTCGAATCGCTCCCCATCGGCATCCCGCCGGTAGCGCATCAACAGCGCATCGTCGACCTTGCTCGTTTCGCGCAACGCGAGCGGCTGCTCCAGGCCCGGCTGCTGCGCAATCGCGAGCGCGAGTTCGAACTCATCGCCAGGGAGCTTGCGGGCATGTCGAGCAACGCATGAATATGGGCGGCATCGACGCGGCGGCGTGGAGGGTGTGCGACATCTTTCGCGGCACCCTGGAGGCGAGCGTCTGCAAGGACTATGTCCTCGGCATGCTTTTCCTCAAGTACGTGTCCGACACCTGGCACGACCACCTGGCGCGCTACCGCAAGCAGTACGGCGACGCCGCGCCCGGCCTGATCGACGAACTGCTCAAGACCGAGCGCTTCGTCGTTCCGCCCGGCGCAAGTTTCCAGGTGCTGCATGCGGCACGCTTCACGCCCGGCAACGGCGAGCGCATCGACCGGGCGCTGCACGCCATCGAAGACGCCAATCTGGCGAAGCTTCGCAACGTGTTCCAGGACATCAGCTTCAACGCCGGCAAGCTCGGCAGCGAGCAGCAGAAGAACGACATCCTGTGCCGCTTGCTCGAAGCGTTCGCCGAGCCCGAACTCGACTTGCGCCCGAGCCGCACCGCCACACCCGACGCGATCGGCATAGCCTACGAGCAACTCATCCGGAACTTCGCCTTTGCCGGCGGCAAGAAGGCCCGCGATTTCTACACGCCGCCCGAGGTGTCGAGCCTCATGGCGCGGCTGATGGACCCACAGGAAGGCGACGAAATCTGCGACCCGGCCTGCGGCTCGGGCTCGCTGCTGCTGAACTGCGCGCGGCTGATCCGGGAGCGCACCGGCGCGCGCCGCTATGCGCTGTTCGGGCAGGAAGCCATCGGCGGCACCTGGGCGCTGGCAAAGATGAACCTGTTCCTGCACGGCGAAGACAACCACCGCGTCGAGTGGGGCGACACGCTGCGCAACCCCAAGCTGCTGGCCGGCGACACGAGTCTCAGGCGCTTCGACATCGTGGTTGCCAACCCGCCCTTCAGCCTGGCGCAATGGGGCCACGAGAGTGCCGAGGCCGACCGGTTCGCCCGCTTCCGTCGCGGCGTGCCACCCCGTACCAAGGGCGACTACGCCTTCATCCTGCACATGGTCGAGACCATGAAGCCGGGCACCGGGCGCATGGTTGTCGTGGTGCCGCACGGCGTGCTCTTTCGCGGCGCGGCCGAGAGCCACATCCGGCAGAAGCTGGTCGAAGAAAACCTTCTCGATACGGTCATCGGCCTGCCCGAAAAGCTTTTCTACGGCACCGGCATTCCTGCGGCGCTGCTCGTGTTGCGCAACGACAAGCCCGACGACAAGGTGCTCTTCATCGATGCGAGCGGGGGCTTCGAGGCCGGCAAGAACCAGAACCTGCTGCGCGAGGCGGATCTTCAGCGGGTGCTGGACACCTGCGCCGCGCGCCGGCAGGTGGCGAAATATGCGCACCTCGCAACACCGGCCGAGATGGCCGGCAACGACTTCAACCTGAACATCGCGCGCTACGTCGACACCTTCGTGCAGGCACAACAGATCGACATGGCAGGCGTCAGGCGGGAGCGGGAGGGCATCAAGGAAGAGCTTGCAGACATCGAGCAGGCGATGGCGCGCTGTCTGAACGAGCTGGGATACGGCCCGGACAACGATGCGGGACGAGGGAACCCGTCATGAGCGAGCCGTACGGCGCGCAAGCCTCCGCGCTGCACCTGCTTGCGAACCTGGGCTGGAACTTCATCGACGCCGCCGACGGCCTGGCGCAGCGCGGCTCGTCGCGCGAGGTGCTGCTGAAAACGCGCCTGATCGAAGTCTTGCAATCGAGGCGCTTCGACTACAAGGGGGCGTCCTACCCGCTCTCGCCGGGCGGCATCGACCAGATCCTGCGCGAGCTCTCCGCCCTGGGTCTCGGCGACGGCCTGCTCGCAGCGAACGAGGAGCTCTATGCCAAGCTGGCCTTCGGCATCACCGTGACCGAGTTCATGCCGGACGGCAGGAAGCACCGGCCGACGGTGGCGGTGATCGACTGGTCCGATGCGCGTGCCAACCACTTCGACGTGACGCCGCAACCGCGTGTGCTTTCCAGCCACGGCACGCACCAGCGCGGGCCGGACGTGGTGGGTTATGTCAACGGCATACCGCTGGTGGTGATCGAAGCCTCGCAGCCCCATGGTGCCGGCAGCGCCAGTGCCGAAGCGGAAGTGCTGGAGGGCATCCACCGGCATCTGCGCAACCAGCGCGAGGACGAGATCCCGCAGCTGTTCGTTTATGCGCAACTGCTGCTGTCCATCGGCCGGACCGACGCCCGCTACGGCACCACCCGCACGCCGGCCAGGTCGTGGGCGCAATGGAGCAGGGAGGAAGAGTTCGACGATGCGCAGGTGAGCGCTTTCATGAACCCGCCGCAGACGAAGCCCGACGCGCAGGACCGCCTGCTGGTGAGCCTGCTCGCACCGGCGCGCCTGCTCGACCTGCTGCGCAGCTTCGTGCTGTTCGATCGGAAGGTCGGCAAGATCGTAGCGCGCCATCAACAGTTCTTCGGCGTGCGCGCGCTGCTCCGGCGTCTGGCCCAACGGCGGTCCGGCGGAACGCGCGAGGGCGGCGTGATCTGGCACACCGCAGGCTCGGGCAAGAGCTTCACGATGGTGTTTCTCGCCAAGGCGCTGCTGCTGGACGAGGCGCTGAGGGATTGCCGCCTGGTGGTGGTCACGGACCGCCTTCAGATCGAACACCAGCTCGCCCGCAATTTCATGACCGGCGGCGCCTTCGGGGTGTCGGCCGCCCTGCAAGGCGAGGGCGACCGCAGCAAGGCGGCCAACGGCCGCGATCTCGCGCGCCGGATCGGCCAGGGCCGGGAGCGCATCACCTTCGCGCTGGTGCAGAAGTTCCGCATCGCATCCAGGCTGCCGGAATGCCGCAACGATTCCGCCGACATCGTGGTCCTGGTCGACGAAGGCCACCGCAGCCACGGCGGCGAGACGCACCGCCGCATGAAGAAAGCGCTGCCGCGCGCCGCGTACGTCGCGTTCACCGGCACGCCGCTTTTGAAAGACGAGAAGACGGCCGCAATCTTCGGCCCGGTCGTGCATGCCTACACCATGCGGGCTGCGGTCGCCGATGGCGCGGTGACGCCGCTCGTGTACGAAGAGCGCATGCCCGAGCTGTCGATCGATGCGCAGGCCGTCGACCGCTGGTTCGAGCGGATCGCCGCCGACCTTGCCGATGCGGAACGCGCCGGCCTGAAAAAGAAGTACGAGCGCAGCGCCGCCATCCGCGGCAGCGCCGGGCGCATCGTGCTGATCGCGTGGGACATCGCGGTGCACTTCAGCGAGAACTTCAGGAAGTCCGCGTCCGGCCTGAAAGGTCAGGTCGCCACCGCCAGCAAGCGCGATGCGATCCGCTACAAGCGGGCGCTGGACGCCACCGGGCTGGTCACCAGCAAAGTCGTGATCTCGCCACCGGATCGCACGGCCGATGGGCCCGAAGTTGCGAAGTGGTGGCAGCAGAACGTGCTGGACCACGGCCTCGATCCTGCCCGGCTGGAGCGGCAGGCGCTGCAAGCGTTCGGCACCTCTGGCGCCCCCGATCTGCTGATCGTGGTCGACCGCCTGCTCACCGGCTTCGACGAGCCGCGCAATGCCGTGCTCTATATCGACAAGCCGCTCAAGGGCCACAACCTTCTTCAGGCGGTGGCGCGCGTCAACCGTCCACACCAGGCCAAGCGCTGCGGTTGGCTGGTGGACTACCGCGGCATCCTGAAAGAGCTGGACACCTCGATCCGCGCCTACCAGGATCTCGAAAACCGCACGCAAAGCGGCTTCGACATCGCCGACCTGGCGGGGCTGTACGCAGCGGCCCGTCCTGGCGTGCGGCACCGGGCGGCCGCGGTGCGCGGCAGCAGTCATGACGAACAAATCCGCATGCTGCTGGACGAACAGGTCGTCGGCCACCGGGTGCGGGAGCCCGAAGGCGTGTACCTCGTGGACCAGCTGGGCGGCCTCCAGGTAAACGCGCGTGGCGAAGCCGGCCTTATGGCGGCGCGGCTGCAGGAGTCCCTCGCGGTGGAAACGGCAGCCTGGCCCTCCGTGCAGCGGCCCTTTTCAGAACTGCTCAGGAGCGCCATTGCGCGGGCCGAAGCGATGTTCGATGCGCCGTTCGCGCCGCTGCCCTGGGTGCTCATGGAGCAGGTCGTCGAAACCGCGCGGGCCGAGCACTCGTTGAGCCCGCAAAACCTCGAATCGGCCGTCCGCAAGGCTTTGCTCGAACTGCTCTACCCCTCGCTCGGCCTCGACGGCGCTCGCGAAGCCATCGGCCATGTGCTGCGGGTTGCCGGGATCGGGCTCACGCGTGATTGAGGGCATGCCATTCGACTCGGCCGTCGTTAATTCGATGCGTCTTGTTCGTCCCAGTCCCAGGGATTGACCAGCTTGACGCCGGTACCGTCGAAATCGCCTACGTTCCGCGTTACCAGAGTGAAGCTGTTTTCAAGTGCCGCTGCGGCGATGATCGAATCGCGGTAGCTTTTCTGGTTTGGGACGTGCATTGCCGCGCAAAGCCTCGCGGCCTCGGCGCCGAACGGCAGTATCCGGCCCTCGAACGCCTTGCGCACGGACTCGAACCAGGAGCGCACTGCGCCACCCTGCGGCGGCTTCCGGCGCTCGAGCCGCAGGATGCCTATTTCCTGCTCCAGCAGTGTGACGGCAGACAAGAAAAACTGGCTTTCGGGAATGGTCGCCGCCCACGCCCGGACAGCGGTCGATTGGTGCGGTTTACCAGGCCGGAGTTCTGACAGGACATCGGTGTCCAGCACGTACATCAATCGTGCTCCGGGATACGCAGCGTGACGTCGGCGTGCGGGACATCCAGCTCGACGGCCGCTGTGCTCGGCATGCTGTCCATCAATTCGAGCAGCGACATCTGCTTCCTGCCGCTCAGTTCGTAGTAGTGGTCGATCTTGAGCAGCACGAACGCGGGACGGTTGCGGTCTGTGATGAAGACGGGGCCGTCGGCAGCGAGTCGCTTCGCAGTGCCTAAATCGCGTGCGAAATCGCGGCTTGGTACGGTATGGATGGACATACAAACACTCCTTCAGGTGCGGTTTGAGAGACCGCCGGATGAATGTCTGCATGTTACGACATATGGCGTCCGCTACTGCACCACCACCATCCACGACACGCCGAAGCGGTCTGCCACCATGCCGAACGCCGGCGAGAAGAAGGTCTTGTCCAGCGGCATCTGTACCTGTCCGCCGTCCCCCAGCGCGGTGAAGAGCCGCCGGGCCTCGGTCGGATCGGCGGCCAGGAGCGACAACGAAAAGCCCTTGTAGGCCGGCTCGTCAGCCGCAGCCGGCGGGCCGTCGGAGGCCATCAGCGTGCTCTGGCCGATGGTGAAGCTGGCATGCATCACGTTGTTCTCCGAGCCCGGTGCGCACATCTCGGGCGGCGGCGGCTCGGGGCATTCGCTCCAGCGCATGAGTGCCGTCACTTCGGCGCCGAGCTGGCTGCGGTAGAACGCCAGCGCTTCCTCGCAGCGCCCTCCGAAGAATAGATACGGTTGGACTTGCATTTCGGTCTCCTTGAAAAAAGCGAATGAACGATTGCCGGCCGTCAGGCGGGCGGCATGGCGCTCATGTCCATGTACATCAGCTCCCAGGTATGGCCGTCGAGGTCTTCGAAGCCGTGCTGGTACATGAAGCCGTGGTCCTGCGACGCACGCGGCGCGGTGCCGCCAGCCGCGACTGCCTTTGCAACCTGGGCATCGACTTCGGCCCGGTTCTCGCACGACAGGCACAGCAGCACCTCGGTGCTCTTGCGCGCGTCGGCGATCGATTTGGCGGTGAAGGTCTTGAAGAAGCTCTCCACCAGCAGCATCACGTAGATGCTGTCCTCGGCGACGATCATGCTGGTGGCGTTCTCGTTGGTGAAGCGCGGGTCGAACTTGAAGCCGAGACGGGTGAAGAACGCGACGGATTTGTCGAGGTTACTGACCGGCAGGTTGACGAAGATCTTGGTGGCCATCGGAGTTCCTTTGCGGAGTGGTGAGTCGGTGAACGAGACACGTTGTGTACAACGTCCACAAAACGATAGCAGACATAATGGACGGTGTCCACATGAAAGTGCCGATGACCGTTTCGATCTCCAGCCCGCCCGCGCGCAGCACCTACCGGCACGGCGACCTGCGACGTGCATTGATCGATGCCGGGGTCGAACTGGCGCGCATCGGCGGGCCTGAAGCGGTGGTTCTGCGCGAGGCGACGCGGCGTGCCGGCGTGGTCCCGAACGCGGCCTACCGCCACTTCGCCAGCCGGGAAGCGCTGCTCGATGCGGTGCGTGCGGCGGCGCTCGCGGCGGCCGCCACGGCGATGGAAGCCGAACTCGCCACGCTGCCGACACAGGGCAGCCAGGTCGAAGCCGCGCGGGCCAGCGTGCGCGCCGTCGGCACCGGTTACCTGCGTTTCGCCCAGATCGAGACCGGCCTGTTCCGCACCGCCTTCGGCGCGCCGGTGCCGGTTGGCGATGCGCCCGAAGCAGCCAAGGGCAGCCGGTCAGGCCTCAATCCTTTCGAGCTTCTGGGCGCCGCGCTCGACCGGCTCATGGCAGCCGGCGCACTGCCGCCCGAGCGCCGGCCGGGCGCCGAATTCCTGGCCTGGTCGGCGGTGCACGGGCTGGCCCTGCTGACCATCGACGGGCCGCTGCGCGGCGTGCCGCGCCCCCAGACCGATGCGCTCGGGCAGCGGCTGCTCGACATGGTCGAGAAGGGGTTGTAGCGATGAAGATGCGCGGCACCGCCACCGCCACCGCCGACATCGATTTCCGGGCACCGTCGCATGAAGTGGCGCGGCAGCTGATCGGCATCACGCTCCTGGTCGACGGCGTGGGCGGGCGCATCGCCGAAACCGAGGCCTACGACCGCGACGACCCGGCATCCCACAGCTTCACCGGCCGCACCCAGCGCAACGCGGCGATGTTCGGGCCGCCGGGACATGCCTACGTCTACCGTTCGTACGGCATCCACTGGTGCCTGAACTTCGTCTGCCGCGAAGAGGGCCACGGCGCCGGTGTGCTGATCCGCGCGATCGAGCCGACCACTGGACTCGACACCATGCGCGCGCGCCGCGGCCTCGAAGACATTCGCCTGCTCTGCGCCGGCCCCGGTCGCGTCGGCCAGGCGCTCGGCATCGACCATGGGTTCAACGGCAAGGCGCTCGAACGGCCGCCCTTCAGGCTGCTGGCCGCGCCCGGGGACCATCCGGCGGTCGTGGTCGACGCCGGGCCGCGCATCGGCATTTCGAAGGCGACCGAAGTGCACTGGCGTTTCGGCGAGCGGGGCTCGCGCTATCTGAGCAAACCGTTCCGCCCGGCCCGCTGACTCAGGCCTCGCGCACCCGCAGCACGCGGCCGTCGCCGACGAACGACTCGCCGACCAGCATGCGGAACGCGGTGCCGGCCGCGAACCGAGGCAACGCCGCATCGGGCCTGGAAAACTCGACCTCCGCCGTGCGAACGTCGCCGCGGCGGAACGCACCGCCCGGCGGCACCATCCATCGTGCGGAGAAGCCTTCGCTGCCCACCACCAGCGCGCAACGGTGCTCGCCTTCGGCGACCGGCGTGTCGTCGGCCGGCAGTTCCGGGGCGCGCATGGTGAGCTCGACCAGCGCGTGCGCTGCGAACGCGCGCCCCGGCTCGAAGGCGGCCGGTTGCGGCGTTGCCGGCCGCCGCATCCTCGCGACCAGCCATGCGATCACGCTGCCGATGACCGGCAGCCACAGCAGCATCAGCAGCGTGCCGATGTCGTGCAGGGTCGACGCCGGCTGCGACAACGCGCGCAGCACTGCGCCGGCGACCGCCGTGCAGAGCAGGGCGATGACGATGCGCTTGCGCGCGGACGGGGTGCTTGCCATGGGCGGCTCGGGCTAGTCAGCCGCCTCGGACTCGTTGGCCGCGTCGTCCTTGGGCTTGGCAACGCGATGCCCGGGCTTGGCCAGGATCTCGACGTAGAACTGGGTCGCCGCTTCCTTCACCGCGCCGTCGATCAGGCCGGTGAGTTCGGCCAGGTGGGCCGGCTGCGCAGTGTCCTCCGAGAGGCCGAACCTGCAGCCGAAGTCCCAGTAGTCCGCGCCCTCGGGCAGGTCCCGCCGGCGCTCGCGCTTGATGTACTTGCGGATCTCGTGCTTGGTCGCATCCAGAACACGGTCCGGGTTCTTGCCCTCGATGTGGAGGGGATAAGTCTTTTTCATGATCGGGCGATCCTAACTGCCGGCACTTAACATCGAGCGCTACGAGGAGGCCCATGAAAACACCCCCGCGACTCCAGTCGCTGATCGACGAAGGCCTTTTCGACGAGGTCGTGCGCCAGCTCATGAGCGGCAAGGAAGCCATGGTCTACGTGGTGCGCCGCGGTGACCAGACACTCTGCGCCAAGGTCTACAAGGAAGCGACGAAACGCAGCTTCCGGCAGGCTGTCGACTACACCGAGAACCGCAAGGTCAAGAACACCCGCCAGGCGCGCGCAATGGCCAAGGGCACCCGCTTCGGCCGCGAGGTTGCCGAGGCGGCGTGGCAGAGCGCCGAGGTCGATGCGCTCTACCGGCTGGCGGCCGCCGGCGTGCGGGTTCCGGTCCCGCACAACTTCTGGGAGGGCGTGCTGCTGATGGAGCTGGTGACCGATGCCGACGGCAACGCCGCGCCGCGCCTCAACGACGTGCAGTTCCTGCCCGCGGACGCGCGCAGGCACCACGCGGCGCTGCTGGGCGAGGTGGTCCGCATGCTTCGCGCCGGCATCGTGCACGGCGACCTGTCCGAGTTCAACGTGCTGCTGGCGGCCGACGGGCCGGTCGTCATCGACCTGCCGCAGGCGGTGGATGCGGCGGGCAACAACCACGCCAGGCGCATGCTGCTGCGCGACGTCGCCAACCTGCGCGACTTCTTCGGCCAGTTCGCGCCGGAATTGCTGCGCACGCGGCATGGCGAAGAGATCTGGCAGCTCTACGAGCGCGGCCTGCTGCGCGAGGAAACCGCGCTCACCGGCGTGTTCGAGCGCGAAGCCGGCGCCGTCGACCTGCAGGGCGTGCTGCGCGAGGTCGACGATGCGCGTGCCGAGGAGGCGCAGCGCCGCCTGCGGCTCGCGGGCGGCTGAGGATCAGGTGTCGATCTTGACGTTGCCCTGCTTCACCACGCCGGCCCACTTCTCGATCTCGGTCGCGATGAACTGCTTGAACTTGTCGCGCGATCCGCCGCCGTCTTCGGCACCGTAGGTATCCATCCGCTCCTGCACGTCCGGCATGGCGAGCACGGTGTTGACGTCGCGGTTGATCTTGTCGGCAATGCCCGCAGGCAGCTTGCCCGGGCCGGCCAGGCCGTACCAGGTGGTGGCCTCGAAGTTGGCGAAGCCCTGCTCGTGCATGGTCGGCACGTTGGGGTGGCCCTTGGCACGCTTCAGGCGCGTCTGCGCCACGGCGATCACCTTGCCGCTCTTCACGTGCGGCGTGGCCGCGGTCATGGTCTCGAAGCTGTACTGGATCTGGCTGCCCATCAGGTCGGCCAGGAGCGGGCCGCTGCCCTTGTAGGGCACATGCAGCGCATCGACCTTGGCCTGCAGCTTGAACATCTCCAGCGCCAGGTGCTGCGCCGAGCCCGCACCGGCCGAGCCGAAGCTCACCTTGCCGGGCTCCGCCGCGCACAACGCGACGATGTCCTTCAGCGCCAGCGCCTTCTGCGTCGGGCTGGCGATCAGCAGGTTGGGCGTCACGCCCACCAGCACCACCGGCACGAAGTCGCGCTCGACGCTGTAGCGCAGCTTCGGCTGCAGGCTGGGCGCCAGTGCATGGCTGTTGATGTGCGCCATCAACAGCGTGCTGCCGTCGCTGGCCTGCTGCGACACGTACTCGGCCGCGAGCACGCCGGCCACGCCGCCCTTGTTCTCGACCACCACCGGCTGGCCCCACATCACGGTGAGTTTCTGGGCCACCACGCGGGCCAGCGCGTCGGTGCCGCCGCCCGGCGGAAAGCCCACCACGATGCGCACCGGCCCGTTGGGCCACTCCTGTGCGAAGAGGCTGGGCACACCGAGCGTGGCTGCCGCCGCGCCTGCGGCCTGGATAAGGGAACGTCGTTGCATGGTCGGTCTCCTGGTTGGAATCGGAATGGTTTCAGGCGGCCTTCTGCAGCGCAGCCGGTGCCGCGTGGCTTGCGAAGTAGTCCATGGTGGCGTGCACGCCGCTTGCGGCGAGCTTCACGCCCGAGAGCTTGAGTCCCATCTCGACGCCCGCCACCATCGCGACCAGCGTCAGGTCGTTGCTGTCGCCCAGATGGCCCATGCGGAACATGCGGCCCTTCAGCTTGCCGAGGCCGGTGCCGAGCGACATGTCGAAGCGCTGGTGGATGAGGCGGCGCACCGCGTCGGCGTCCACGCCTTCGGGCGTGATCACGCCGGTCAGCACCGGCGAGTACACGGCCGGATCGGCGCACTGGATCGGCAGGCCCCAGGCATTCACCGCAGCGCGAACGCCGGCGCCCCAGCGCTGGTGGCGCGCGAACACGTTGTCGAGCCCTTCGCCGAGCAGCATGTCCAGTGACTCGGCCAGGCCGTAGAGCAGGTTGGTGTTGGGCGTGTAGGGCCAGTAGCCGTCCTTGTTCATATCGACGATCTCGTCCCAGGCCCAGAAGGCGCGCGGGAGCCTGGCGCTCTTCGACGCTTCCAGCGCGCGCGGCGAGAGCGCGTTGAAGCTCATGCCCGGCGGCAGCATCAGGCCCTTCTGCGACCCGCTGATGGTCACGTCGACACCCCATTCGTCATGCCGGTAGTCGGCGCTGGCAAGGCCGGAGATGCTGTCGACCATCAACAGGGCCGGGTGGCCGGCCGCATCGATGGCGCTGCGCACCGCCGCGATGTCGGAGGTGACGCCGGTGGATGTCTCGTTGTGCACCACGCACACCGCCTTGATCTTCTTTTCGGTGTCCTTGCGCAGGCGTGCTTCGATCAGGTCGGCCTGCACGCCGCGGCGCCAGCTGCCCGCCTGCGGCAGGTGCTCGTCGCTGCCGGACCAGGCCAGGAATTCGGTCGAGATGCCGAGCCGCGCCGCCATCTTCTGCCAGAGCGCGGCGAAGTGGCCGGTCTCGTACATCAGCACATGGTCGCCGGCGCCGAGCGTGTTGGACAGCGCCGCTTCCCAGGCGCCGGTGCCCGATGCAGGATAGATCGCGACCGGATGCCGGGTCTTGAAGATCTGCTGGATGCCGGACAGCACCTGTCGCCCGAGCGCGCCGAACTCGGGGCCGCGGTGGTCGATGGTCGGCAGGCTCATCGCGCGCAGGATGCGGTCGGGCACCGGGCTCGGGCCCGGGATCTGCAGGAAATGCCGGCCGGTGGGGTGGAAGTCGAGTTGAAGCATGCGAAGTCGTCCTTTCGGCGCGAGTTTTGCATGCAAAAGACAATCCTGGATGCGCGATTACCCCTAGTTGCATTGCTTGAGCGGCCGGAAGTTTGCATGCAAAATGCATTTATCTTGACTTGCCTTGGCCGGCGAAGCCAGGCCCCTTCGGAAAACACCGCGGAACCGGCTTCGCCGGGCCGCTGGTGTTGCCCCCGGCGAGGGGGTTGGCGGCCACACGAAGTGGGCGAGCCTGGGGGAGTACCAATTTCATGGCAGAAATCATAGAAATATCGCGGCTCGCGCTGCACGACCAGGTCGCATCGCGGCTGCGCACGATGCTGGTCGAAGGGCACATCGAGCCCGGCGCCAAGCTCAACGAGCGTGAGCTGTGCGAGCAGCTGCGCGTGTCGCGCACGCCGCTGCGCGAAGCCATCAAGCTGCTGGCCGCCGAGGGCCTGGTCGACCTGCTGCCCAACCGCGGCGCGGTGGCCGTCCGGCTGACCGAGGCGGACGTGCTCAACACCTTCGAACTGCTCGCCGCGCTCGAAGGCATGTCGGGTGAGCTGGCGGCGCAGCGCGTCACCGACGACGAACTTGCCGAGCTGCGCGCGCTGCACTACGAAATGATGGCCTGCTTCGCAAGGCGCGACCTGTCGGGCTACTACCGCATCAATGCCCGCATCCACACCGCGATCAACGAAGCGGCCAAGAACCCGGTGCTCGCCAGCACCTACCGCGGGATCAATGCGCGCGTGCAGTCGCTGCGCTTCCGCACCAACCAGAACGAGGCCAAGTGGAAGCATGCCGTGGCGGAGCACGAGCAGATGATCGAAGCGCTGGCCGCGCATGACGCGCCGGCGATGCGCCGCCTGCTGATCGGGCATCTGCTGCGCAAGCGCGACACCGTGCTCGACCTGCTGCGCGCCGGCGAAATCTATCCCCATGCCAAGGCCGTCAAGGCGCCCAAGACCTGAACCCACTGCAACCCATGCGCATCGAGCCTGCAAGCCATCTCCAGCCGGCCGGCACCGCCCTGCCGCCCAACGAAACCTGCGCCGACCTGGCCCGCCGCCTGGCGGCCGAGACCGAGGGCGAGGTGCTGTTCGACGGTGCGTCGCGCGGCCGCTATGCGACCGACGCGTCGATCTACCAGATCATGCCGGTGGGCGTGCTGGTGCCCAGGACCGAGCGCGACATCGCCATCGCGATCGACATCGCGCGCGACCTCAAGGTGCCGGTGCTGGCGCGCGGCGGCGGCACCAGCCAGTGCGGCCAGACCACCGGCGCGGCGCTGGTGATCGACAACAGCAAGCATTTCAGGCGCGTGCTCGACCTGGACGTCGGGCAGCGCCGCGTCACCGTCGAGCCGGGCCTGGTGCTCGACCATCTCAATGCGCAGCTCAAGCCGCACGGCCTCTGGTATCCGGTCGACGTGTCGACCAGCGCGCAGGCCACGCTCGGCGGCATGGCCGGCAACAACTCGTGCGGCTCGCGCTCCATCGCCTACGGCAACATGGTCCACAACGTGCTGGGCGCCAGCGCCTGGCTGTCGGATGGCGAGCTGGTCGACTTCGGCCCGGTGTCCGCGCTCGGTGCGCGCGCTGCCAACATCGCACGCCATGTGCGCCAGCTCGCGGCCCAGCACCGCGGCGAGATCGAGGCGCGCTGGCCGAAGGTGATGCGCCGCGTGGCGGGCTACAACCTCGATATCTTCAACAGCCAGAGCGAGAAGCCCTACACCGACGACGGCAGCGTCAACCTCGCGCACCTGCTGATCGGCGCCGAAGGCACGCTGGCCTACACCCGCAGCCTCACGCTCAAGCTGTCCGAACTGCCGCGCGCCAAGGTGCTCGGCGTGGTCAACTTTCCGACCTTTCATGCGGCCATGGATGCGGCGCAGCACATCGTGAAGCTCGGCCCCACCGCAGTCGAGCTGGTCGACCGCACGATGATCGAGCTGAGCCTCACCAACCCCGCCTTCAGGCCCACTGTCGAGACCGCGCTGATCGGGCGGCCGGCGGCCATCCTGCTGGTCGAGTTCTCGGGCGCCGAGCGCGCGCCGCTGCTGCAAAGGCTCAAGGACCTGGTCGACCTGATGGGCGAACTGGGCCTGCCCGGCAGCGTGGTCGAGATGCCCGACGAGACCGCGCAGAAGAACCTGTGGGAGGTGCGCAAGGCCGGCCTCAACATCATGATGAGCCTGAAGGGCGACGGCAAGCCGGTCAGCTTCATCGAAGACTGCGCGGTGCCGCTCGAGCACCTGGCCGAGTACACCGACAGCCTCACCGAAGTGTTCGCCCGCCACGGCAGCCGCGGCACCTGGTATGCGCATGCGTCGGTGGGCACGCTGCATGTGCGCCCCATCCTCGACATGCGCACCGACGGCGCCGCCAAGATGCGCGCCATCGCCGAAGAGGCGAGCGAACTGGTGCGCAAGTACAAGGGCGCCTTCAGCGGCGAACACGGCGACGGACTGTGCCGCGGCGAGTGGATCGAGTGGCAGTTCGGTCCGGCCGTCAACTCCGCATTCCGTGCCATCAAGCAGAAGCTCGACCCGATCGACCTCTTCAATCCGGGCAAGATCATCGATCCGCCGAAGATGGACGACGGCGCCCTGTTCAGGTTTGCACCGCCCGACGCGCCGCGGCCCTACCGGCGCATTCCGCTGGTGCCGGTGCTCGACTGGTCGTCATGGAACGTGCAGGCCGATCCGGTTACCGAAGAAACCACCGCGCCGGGCACCGGCGGCGACGTCACCGGCGGCTTCGCCAAGGCGGTGGAGATGTGCAACAACAACGGCCACTGCCGCAAGTTCGACGCCGGCACCATGTGCCCGAGCTACCGGGTCACGCGCGACGAGCAGCACCTGACGCGTGGGCGGGCCAACACGCTGCGGCTCGCGCTCTCGGGCCAGCTCGGTCCCGATGCGTTCACCGGCCCCGACATGCACGAGGCCATGGACCTGTGCGTCGGCTGCAAGGGCTGCAAGCGCGATTGCCCCACCGGCGTGGACATGGCGAAGATGAAGATCGAGTTCCTCGATCACTACAAGAAGAAGCACGGCCACACCCTCAAGGACCGCCTGATCGCCCGGCTGCCGGACTACGCGCATTCGGCCAGCCGCATGCCGTGGCTCATGAACCTGCGCAACACCGTGCGGGGCGCCGCGTGGCTGGGCGAGAAGCTGCTCGGCCTGTCGGCGAAGCGGTCGCTGCCTGCCTGGCGCAGCGACACCTTCTGGCGCGAGCACGATGCATCGATGTTCGCGAGCCGCGATGTGGCGGTGGCCGCCGCATGCGAGGGCCGCAAGGTCGCGGTGCTCTTCGTCGACACCTTCAACGGCACCTTCGAAAGCGAGAACGCACTGGCCGCCGCCCGCGTGCTGCACGCCGCCGGCTATCTGCTGCACACGGTCGAAAAGGCGGGCGGCCATCACTGCTGCGGCCGCACCTATCTTGCCAACGGCATGGTGGCGCTGGCCAAGGAGAAGGCGGGTGCGCTGATCGACGCGCTGCTGCCGCTGGCCGAGGTCGGCGTTCCCATCGTCGGGCTGGAGCCGTCGTGCCTGCTGACGCTGCGCGACGAAACGCTGGTGATGGGCTTCGGTGCCAAGGCCGAGACGGTCGCCGCACAGGCCTTGCTGTTCGAGGAATTCATCGCGCGCGAGGTCAAGGCCAGGCGCTTCGACCTGGCCTTCAAGCCGGTCGGCAAGCCGATCCTGCTGCATGGCCACTGCCACCAGAAAGCCTTCGGCGCGGTGAGTCCGATCCTCGACGTGCTCCGGCTCATTCCGGGCGCGAAACCGGAGCTGATCGAAAGCTCCTGCTGCGGCATGGCCGGCAGCTTCGGCTACGAGGCATCGCATTTCGAGGTGTCGATGCAGATGGCCGAGGCCAGCCTGCTGCCGGCGGTGCGCAACAACCCGGATGCGATCGTCGTGGCCGACGGCACCAGCTGCCGCCACCAGATCGCCGACGGCGCGCAGCGCGAGGCGGTGCATGTGGCAAGGCTGCTCGATTCGCTGATCGCCTGATCGGGCCCGACCGGCAGGCGAGCGGTCGGCGGCGCGCTACGCAGGCGCCGTGCCCTTGACGGCCCAGGCGAGCGCCGCGTAGGAGCGTGGGCCGTCTGCTTCACCGTCGAGATAGGCTGCTTCGACGGCATCGCGCAGCCGTGAGCGCTCGACCTGGCCGAGCGTGGAGACGTACTCTGCGCCGGGACCGTCCTGCCCTTCGAAGGGCGCCCAGTAGTCCGCGAACGAAGCGAACTCCATCCGGATGGCGAGTGTCGTCTCGACCACATTGTTGAACCCGGCATCGCGCCACCCCCGGGTCAGTTCGCCGGGCCGCGTCATCGGACGTGTGTAGTTGCCGCAGCGGCGCGCGCTCGCGTCGGGGTCGATTGCGGCAGCCGTGTCGAAGAACAGGCGGTTGGCGACGCAGCCGCCACGCACATCCCACACGGCCGCACCGACGACGCCCAGGGGCTTGGCAACGCGCCGCATCTCGGCAATGGCCCGCTCCGGCTCCGGCACGAAGTGCAAGGCCAGGAGCGAGAGAACGCGGTCGAAGCTCCGGCTCGGGAAGGGCAGCGCGCAGGCGTCGGCTTCTTCGAAGACGATGCGCGCGTCCTGGTTGTGGCGCTTGGCATGTTCGACATAGGGCCGGGCGATGTCCACGCCACGCACTTCGCCAGCGCCGGTGCGGCGGGCCACCGCAAAAGCCAGATGGCCCGTGCCGCATCCCACATCGAGCACGCGCTCGCCTTCCACGGTGCCGACGAAGTCCAGGAAGGGCA
>JANOCL010000229.1:0-2541 GCA_031412135.1 Variovorax sp.
GCGCGCCGGCATGCGGTCAATCCAAATTCGAGCGAGCCGTTGTAGCTCTGCACCGTCATGTTGAGCGCGAGGCCGTGCCCCGGGATCGACACCGGGAAATAGGTCGCCAGCTTGGCCCCCGCGAAGTAGAGCGGGAACGAAGGGCCGGGCACATTCGAGATCGCCACGTTGGCCATCGGCGGCAGCTTGTCCGCCAGGCCCGAACGCCCGTAGAGCGAGGCCAGGCCCGACATCAGGGAGGGCACCCCCAGCGATGGAAAGTCGGTCGGTATGGCGGCCTTCACGTTGCCCGTGAGCTTCTTGCCTTCGCTCGACGACGCGTGGATGGCGGCGAGCCGCTCCAGCGGATCGGAAATGTCGGTGGCCAGGCTGACCAGCATCACCGACACCTGGTTGTTGAGGTCGGTGTTGCCCTCGCTGCGCAGCGACACCGGCACGGCGGCCATGAGCGGCTTGGTTGGCTTGCAGCCGTAGTCGGCCAGATAGCGCCTGAGCGCGCCGGCGCAGATGGCCAGCACGATGTCGTTCAGGCTGGTGCCGGTGGCCTTCGCCATCTGCTTGACTTCGGCCAGCGGCACCGAGCGGCCGGCGAACGAGCGCTGGTTGGTGATCGACACGTTGAGCGGTGTCCTGGGCGCGGTCTTCAGGCCCTTGGGCATTTCGAAGCTGCGCTTGCCGGTGGCTTCGGACACCGGCATCAGCACGCTGGAGATGGCCTTGGCCGTGGCAGGGATCGACCGGATCAGCTTCACATACTGCTGCACCGAGTTGCTGAGGGCCGCGCTCGCCAGTTCGGCCATGCCCAGCTGCGACGGCGCGTGACGGCGATTCGCGCGCGGCGCCTTGATGGCGGCCGGCGTCTCGGAGATGTCGAACAGCGCCTTGGCCACCGCCACGCCGGCCTGGCCGTCGATCGCGGCGTGGTGCATCTTGGAATACAGCGCCACCTGTCCGCTCTGCAGGCCTTCGATGATGTGGATCTCCCACAGCGGCCGGCTGCGGTCGAGCAGCGACGAATGCAGCCGCCCGACCAGGCGCTCCAGCTGCGCCATGGTGCCGGGCCGCGGCATGATCACGTGGTGGATGTGATGGTCGAGGTCGAGGTCGTCGTCGTCCACCCACACCGGGTTGGCCAGGTCGAAGGGCATCATCGCCAGCTTGCGCACGAACACCGACGCCAGATGCAGCCGGCCGCTCAGGTACTTCTTGGCGTCTTCGGCGAAGTCGCCCTCGTAGCCGGCCGGCAGGTCGATGAGCTGCAGGCTGCCCACATGCATCGGCGACTCGGGTGTTTCGAGGTGCAGGAACGATGCGTCCATGCCGCTGAGGTGATTCATGTCGGTTCTCCTTGCGAACGCCGCGTCCGCGTGTGTGGTGGGCGTCAGTCCGGCTTGATGCCGGCCTTTGCGACGATTTCTTTCCAGGTCTTCTGCTGCGCCGCGATGAAGGCGGCAAACTGCTGTGGCGTGTCGCCCACGCCCTGTGCCGAGTCTTGCTTGAAGCGCTCCATCACCGACGCGGTGCCGAGCGCCTTCAGGCTTTCTTCCTGCAGCCGCCGCACGATCGGCGCCGGCGTCGAGGCCGGCGCCAGAAGTCCGTACCACTGCGAAGTCTCGAAGCCCCTGTACCCGCTCTCCGCGATGGTGGGTATTTCGGGCAGGGCGTCGATGCGCTGCGCAGAACCCACGGCCAGCGCGCGCAGCCGGCCCGACTTGATGAAGGCCGAGACGCTGGGCAGCCCGTTCATCGCCACCTGGGTGCGGCCGGCGAGCAGGTCCGTCATCTGCGGGCCGCTGCCGCGGTAAGGGATGTGCGTCATGAAGAAGCCGGCGGTGAGCTTCAGGTACTCCATGCTCAGGTGCCCGGCGCTGCCGTTGCCGGCCGACGAATAGTTCAGCTTTGCCGGGTTGGCCTTGGCATAGGCGATGAACTCCCTGAAGCTCTTCACCGGCACGTCGGGATGGACCACCAGCACGTTCGGCACCTTGGCCAGCAGTGTCACGGGCGCGAAGTCGCGGTTCACGTCGTAAGGCTGGTTGGTCAGCATGTACGGATTGACCGCCAGCGTGCCCACATGGCCGAGGATCAGGCTGTAGCCGTCGCCCGGCGCCTTGGCGATCTCCTGCATCGCGATGGTCCCCGCGCCGCCCGGCTTGTTCTCCACGTACACGCTCTGGCCCAGTTGCCGGGTTAGTTCCGCCGCCACCGAGCGCGCGACCACTTCGCTCGAACCGCCGGGGGCGAACGGCACCACCAGCCGGATGCTCTTCTGCGGCCAGGTGCCCTGGGCCTGCACCGCGTGCACACCCCCCGTGGCCACAAGCGCGAGCGACTGGCAGGCGAGCCGACGCGTGACTCGCCCTTGAAGAAGGGCCGGGCTGGTGGGAAGGCGGTTCATGGGTTGTCTCCAGACGAGAGCGCCCATTGTGGAAGCCGGCTGGCGCCGCGCGCGCCCGTGCCGCTCGGTAATTTCCCGGATGCGGGCGGCGGCTCGCGGAGGCTGGGACAATCGCCGGCCTATGGACAAGCAGCGCATCGTGG
>JANOCL010000230.1:0-25149 GCA_031412135.1 Variovorax sp.
AAGTCGCTCAGGCCTGCGTAGCCGTCGCCGGCGAACAGGTTCTTGCCGTCCTTCCAGACCGACTGGTGCACGTGCATGCCGGAGCCGTTGTCGCCGACGATCGGCTTGGGCATGAACGTCGCCGTCTTGCCGTAGGCATGGGCCACGTTGTGGATCACGTACTTCTGCAGCTGGACCCAGTCGGCGCGCTGGATCAGCGTGCTGAACTTGGTGCCGAGTTCCATCTGGCCGGCGTTGGCCACTTCATGGTGATGCACTTCGACCGGGATGCCGAGCGATTCGAGCACCAGGCACATCTCGGAGCGCATGTCCTGGAAGCTGTCGACCGGCGGTACCGGAAAATAGCCGCCCTTCACCGCGGGGCGATGGCCGGTGTTGCCGTGCTCGAATTCCTTGCCGGTGTTCCAGGCGGCTTCTTCCGAATCGATCTTGACGAAGCAGCCGGACATGTCGTTCTGCCAGCGCACGCTGTCGAACACGAAGAACTCGGGCTCCGGTCCGAAAAAGGCGGTGTCGCCAAGGCCCGACGCCTTCATGTAGGCCTCGGCGCGCTTGGCCAGCGAACGCGGGTCGCGCTCGTAGGGCTTGCCGTCCGACGGATCGACCACGTCGCAGGTCAGGATCAGCGTGGTCTCTTCGAAGAAGGGGTCGATGTTGGCGGTGTTGGGGTCGGGCATGAGCTGCATGTCCGAGGCTTCGATGCCCTTCCAACCGGCGATCGAAGAGCCGTCGAAAGCATGGCCGTCGGTGAACTTGCCTTCGTCGAAAGCCGACACCGGCACGGTGACGTGCTGCTCTTTGCCGCGCGTGTCGGTGAATCTAAAGTCGATGAACTTGACCTCGTTTTCCTTGACGAGCTTGAGTACATCGGCGACGGTCTTTGCCATCAGGTTCTCCTGGTTTGGATGGTGATTGGAATTGCGTGATCGGGAATGCAGTTTCTGTGCCATTGTGAGGCCCCGAAAGAGGCTGAGGGCACCGTCGCGGGACACCAAAAGCGTGCGAGGCTCGACTATATCGGTGCGCGATCGGCTACCGCACCAATTCGGGTCCCAAGCGTGCATCGGCTGCATGCAGGCCCTGCAGCAGTTGTGCGTAGGCGGCGTCGATGGTGCCCGCCTCGCCCTTCACGCCGAGTTCGATATGCCGGCCGTATTGTGGGTGATCGACACTTGGAAGGCTGAAGACCTTGATGCCGGGATTCGACTGCTCGACGGCTTGCATGAGCGGCGTCAGCGCCGCTTCCATGGCACCGAAGACGACGACCGATTTTTCCACCGCGCGGCCTTGCGCGAAAAGTTCGGCATAGCGGCCGTCCAGCACGCCTTCGATCATCGGCCAGGCCATGACCGGGAAACCGGGCACGAAATGCACGTCGCCCACGCTGAAGCCCGGAATCTTGTTGTAAGGGTTGCGGATGATGTTGGCGCCGAGCGGAAACACGCCCATGTTGAGCCTGTGTATGTTGTCCGGCCGATCGGCTTCGTAGACCGTGCCCTGCTCGAGGGCAGTGTCCTGCATGCGCTCGCGGATCAATATCTCGGCTTCGGGGTGCAGTGCCAGCGGTACGCCGAGCGCCGCCGCCGCGCATTGGCGGGTGTGGTCGTCCGGCGTCGCACCGATGCCGCCGGTCGAAAACACGATATCGCCAGATGCGAAGGCGCGCCCAAGCGCTGCGGTGATTCCGGCGGGTACGTCGCCCACGTATTCGGCCCAGGCCAGCTGCAGGCCGCGCGCGGCAAGCAGCTCGATGACTTTGGGCATGTGCTTGTCGATGCGCTTGCCCGACAGGATTTCGTCGCCGATGACGAGAAGGCCGAAAGCACGGGTCATAGTGCGCCCCACTGGGTTGCGGCGGCGCGGACATCGGCCGGCTCCGCCGCGGAAGTTGAAACAGCCGCCGCCGCCCTTTGAGTGCGCAGAGCGGCAAGGGCGTCGAGGCAATAGTGCGAGAACCACAGCGCGGAAAAGGCGAACACGAGCGTGTAGATCCAGATCGCGAGCGGTATCAGCACCAGGAAAGCGGCTGCAAAGAGCAGACCCGAGGCCCAGACGATCGCCGGCGCCGCGCCCAGATAGCCGCACAGCACGCCGATCCCGAGCAGCGGCAGCCGATGTGCACGCAGCAACGCCTCGCGCTCCTCCGGATTCGCGTGCTCGGCCAGCGCGTCGAAGCTCATCACGCGGTAGGTGAGCCAGCCCCAGATCAACGGCGGCAGCACCAGCACCAAGGGAGGAATGAGCCAGAGCGGCATCGAGACGATCAGTGCAAGCACGGCGAGCAAGGTCAGCCCGAGAGAACGAGCCACGCTGCCGAAGAAGGAGGCGCCCTTCTTCTGTTCGAGCGTCGGGAACCGCCGCTCGGCCACCAGCCGGGTGAGTGCCGGCGCCATCAGGCCGGCCACGATGAGAAGGGAAAGAACCACGATCAGCGGCGTGGCCGCGACCACCACGACCAGCGGCGCCAGCACGGCTGTCACATCACCGGAGAAAAATCGGCCGATCCAGCCCCAGAAGCTGGCCAACAGTGGCCAGGCGTCGAGGGCGCCGCGCGTCCAGGCCACGGTAGCGTCCCAGTAGAAATAGCCGAACACCGCCGCAGCCAGCACCATGAGCCCGAGCGGCAACAGTGAGAGCACGATCACGCGCGGGTGCATGCAGTAGGCCACGGCGCGCCAGAAGGAGTCGAGAAGGAGACGCATCGCTGCCGAGGATAACGCCAACGCCGGCCTGCGTACGCGGTGTCAGCGACCGCCGGCCACCCGCCGCAACCCCAGCCACTGCTGTGCCCAGAACCCTTGGCCGTAGTCGCGGACCCGGCCGGTTGCGTCGGGTTCGACCTGGTCGCGGATGCCGGTCGGTTCGTAGCGATCTTCGAAACTGACGCTGCGAAACAGCATGTCCCACCATGGCAGCAGTACGCCGAAGTTCAGCCCCCCGAGGGTCTGCGGACCTTGCGCCTCGTGGCCGATGCCGATGCCGTGGTGCAGGCGATGGAAGCGTGGACTGATCCAGAGCCTCTCGCCGACGCTGCCGAAGCTGATCCGCAGGTTGGCATGCTGAAGACTCTCGCTGAGCTGGGTGAGCGCCACGATGGCGATGAACTGGCCCGGCGCCACGCCGATCAGCTGGGCCGCCAGCACGATGATCGCGTCGTGGATGACATCGTCGAGCAGGTGGTTGCGGTTGTCGCTCCACATCGTCATCTGGCGCTGGGAATGGTGCAGCGAATGCAGTTCCCACCACCATCGGAACCGATGCTGGCCGCGATGGATGAGGTATTCCACCAGGTCGAGCGCGACGAGGTAGATCGCGAAGGCGATCCAGGGCACATCGGTGATTCCGGGCCAGAGCTGGTCGAGATGGAAAGTGCCCCAGCCCGCGGCACGCACGGTGCCCAGCGCCTCATCGAACATCGGTTCGAGGGCGAAGAACATCGCCAAGCGGAACAGCCCGAGCCGATGGACCAGCGTGTAAAGCATGTCGGTGCGGATGACGCGCCGGTCGATCACCGGCTCGGCCGGCCGCCAGCGCTGCAGCGGCCCGATGACGGCCACCAGCACCGCGATCTGGATCAGTCCAACCAGGAGCCAGCCGGTCGCATCGAACGCTTCCTCGACCCTACCGCCCAGCCCGACGGCATAGACCAGCGGTTGCACCACGGCCTCGAAAAGCCATTGCTGCACATCGGCGAATTGATTGCTCAGCCAGTCCATATAGGTGTCGTCCGATTTCGTATGGCTCAGGGATGCGACGCAATCCAGGCGACGTAGTCCGGATGCCGGCGCAGCGTTTCGAAGCAGAAGCCGCGAGCCTTCAAACCGGCAATCAGCGGCTCGAGCACTGCGGGAGCCCACGGGTCCTTGCGCGACCAGATGCCGAGGTGCGCCAGCAAGACGTCTCCGGGCTGGATTTTCTGCAGGGCTTGGTGAAGCAGGTTGTCGTTGCTGAACTTTTCGCTGGGCAGTTCGTCACCGAGAAATCCCGCCGGTGCCCAACCCACATGCGCATAGCCGCAGGCCCGCGCTGCGGCCAGCAGCCGCGGCGATGTTTTGCCGCCCGGCGCCCGAAAAAGCGGCAGCGGCTTCTTCCCGGTGACGTGCTGCAAGCGGTCGGAACCCCTTGAAATATCTGCACAGTACTGCTGCGCATCCCAGGTGAACTGCCGGCCCGCGAAGGCGCCGGCCGAGGGTTCGATGCGAAAGCGGGGCGTAACGCCTTTGACGTCGCCACGCCAGTAAGCGTGGTCGTAGGTATGCGAGGCGAACTCGTGACCCTCGGCCGCCCTAGCCTTCCACCATGGCGCCCAGCGGTTGTCGAGGCTGTCGCCCCCGTCTTGCGTGCGCTCGGCAGCGCCGAAAAAGGTGACGCGCACGTCCTGCCGCTTGAGCACCTCGGCCACGAACGGGGCGATGCCCATGTGGCCGGTATCGAAAGTCAGGTAGACCGGCTTGCCACAACTGCCCTGCGCACCGGCCGGCCCGGAAACCGCGCAGGCCGTCATGCAGGCCAGTACCGCAAGGGACCTAGCGCCTTGCATGATCCAGTGTCCAGACGCCGTGCGGCGAGCGGCCGACAGCGACCTGCCGCACCACCTTATGGGTTGCAAGATCGACGATGCTCAGCTTTCGGGCCCAGCGTGAGGTCACGTAGAGCGTCTTGCCGTCGGCGGAGACATCCATGCAATCGGGACCGCCCGCCACCGGGTACGTGTCGCGAACCTGCAGCGTCTGCAGGTCGATGCGGCTGATGGTGTTGGCCACGCGGTTGCTGACGAAAACGCTGGCCCCGTCGCCTGCCACGCGGAATGCATGGGCACCTTTGCCGGTCAGGATCTTGCCGACCGGTCGCGGCTGCGGGCCGGAGACGTCGAATACCTGCACGCCGTCGCTGCCGGTGAGCCCGACGAGAAGCGTCTTGCCGTCATGGATGCCGAAGACATCGGCCGGCATCGTGCCGGTTGGCGTGCGCCAGCGGATGGTTTGTGTGGCGAGGTCGAACGCCACCAGTTCGTCGCTGTCCTGCATGGACACGTACGCCGTCGTGCTCTTGCCGTCGATCCATATGTGGCTCGGCGTCTTGCCGGACGGGATGCGCTTGACGAGCTGTGGTTCCTTGCCGTCCCAGCGATAGATATCGACGTGGTTCAACCGGTTGCCGGCCGTCACCAGCCACTTCATGTCGGGAGAAAAGCGCAGATGGTAGGGATCGATGATGCCGTAGACGACGCGTTGCACCTCGGCGGTGCGGGGGTTCAAGAAGGTCAAGGAGTCGCCGGCCGAATTGGCGACGATCAGCGAGCTCTCGTCGGGCGTGAGGTAGAGGTGGTGCGGCTCCTTGCCGGTCTGAATGCGCAGCTTTTCAGTCCAGCTGACCGGGTCGATCACGCTCACGGTGGCATCGAGCGAATTGAGGACAAAAATCGGCGCCGGTGCTGCCAGCGCCGGCAGCACAGAGCAGGCAAACAAAAGGGCCGCGAAGCGGCCCGGCAGGATGAAAAATGAGCGCAAGAGAGGTTTCCGGGGAGAAGGTTTGCGATGTTAACGATCGAACGCCTTCTACGGCTGACCTGCGCGTGCACTTCTCAACGCTTCCACCTCCTGTTTGTCGAGCCAGCGCCACTGCCCCGGCGCCAGGTCTTCCGGCAGCGCCAGCAAACCGATGCGCGAGCGGTGCAGTGCCTCGACCCGGTTGCCGACCGCGGCCAGCATGCGCTTTACCTGGTGGTATTTGCCCTCGGTGAGCGTCAGCCGAAGATGCGTGGGCCCGACCGCTTCACAGGCCGCCGCACGCACCGGCTTCGGATCGTCGTCGAGCACCACGCCGGCGAGCAGGCGGGCGACCTGGACATCGTCGAGCGCGTGTTTGGTCGTGACCTCGTAGACCTTCGGCACATGGTGCTTCGGCGAACCCATGCGGTGGATGAACTGGCCGTCATCGGTCAGAAGCAGCAGGCCCGTGGTGTCCTGATCGAGGCGACCGATTGCCTGCACGCCCTGGACTGCGCCTTTGTTGGGCCGCAGGCGCAGCGGCGACGGCAGCAAGGTGTAGATGCTGGGATAGGTCGACGGCTTCTGCGAGCACTCGGTCGCAGCCGGCTTGTGCAGCATCAGATAGGCCTTGTCGTGGTATTCCCAGTCGGTGCCCTGCACGGTGAAGCGCAGGCCGTCCGGCGCAAAGTCGTGGCCGGGATCGGAGACGACCGCACCCTGCACCTTGACCAGCCCTTGCTGCACGAGGCCTGCGCAAACGCGGCGGGTACCGAAGCCCTGGCTGTAGAGAATCTCCTCGAGCCGCATCAGTGTCCGAGTGCCAGGCCGGTGTTGCGCCGCGGGTCGTTGGCACCGTAGAAGCGGTTCTTGCCGATCGGCTTGCCGTCCAGGGAAGGCGCGCCGACGATGATCGCCGCCATGTGATTCGCCGGCTGGGGCACGCCGAGGTTGTGGCCCATGTCAGTCAGGAGCTTGCGCGCATCGGGGCCGAGCGCAAAGGTTTCGACATTGGTGACGTCAGGCAGCCACTGCTGATGGAAGCGCGGCGCGTCCACCGCCTCCTGCACGTTCATGCCGTAGTCAATCACGTTGAGGATGCTGTGGAGCACCGCAGTGATGATCCGGCTGCCGCCGGGCGTACCGACGACGAAAACCGGCTTGCCGTCCTTGGCAACGATAGTCGGGCTCATCGAACTGAGCGGGCGCTTGCCCGGAGCGATGGCATTGGCTTCGCCCTGCACCAGGCCATAGAGGTTGGGCACGCCGATCTTCGAGGTGAAGTCGTCCATCTCGTTGTTGAGCAGCACGCCGGTGCCCGCTGCAGTGACCTTGGCACCGAACCAGTCGTTGATGGTGTAGGTCACCGAGACCGCATTGCCCCACTGGTCGACGATCGAATAGTGGGTCGTGTTGCTCCCCTCATGAGGGGCCACACCGGGCTTGATGTCCTTGGAAACGCCGGCCTTCTTCGGATCGATCGCGGCACGGATCTTTTCGGCATAGCCCTTGTCGAGCAGCCGGTCGAGCGGGTTCTTCACGAAGTCCGGGTCGCCAAGGTAGCTGTTGCGGTCGACATAGGCATGACGCATCGCCTCGATCTGGTAGTGCACGGCTTGGGCCGACCGGAAGCCAAGGTCCTTGAGCGGATAGCCTTCGAGGATGTTCAGCATCTCGCAGATGACCACGCCGCCCGAACTCGGCGGCGGCGCCGAAATCACGCGAAACCCGCGGTAGTCGCACTCGATCGGCGCAAGTTCGCGCGTGGCGTACTGATCCAGGTCAGCTTGCGTGATGATGCCGTTGCCCGCCTGGCTCGAAGCCACGAGGGCCGCGCCCACCGGTCCCTTGTAGAAGCCGTCGGTACCGCTTCGGCCGATGGCCTTCAGCGTCTTGGCCAGGTCCTTCTGCACCAGCTTCTGGCCGACTGCGTAAGGCTCCCCTTTGTTCAGAAAAATTGCCGCGGTGGCAGGATCGTTCTTGAATTGGGCCGTTGCGGTCGCGAGCATGTCGATGTCGCCCTGCTCCAGCACGAACCCGCGGTCTGCCAACGCGATGGACGGAGCAATCAGAGCGGCCCGCTTCATCGTGCCGTACTTCTCGCGCGCCATCTCGAGGCCCGAGACCGAACCCGGCACGCCGACAGCGAGATGACCCACCGTGCTCAGTCCCTTGACGACATTGCCGTCCTTGTCGAGATACATGTTGGCTGTCGCAGCCAACGGCGCCTTCTCCCGAAAATCAAGGAAGGTCTTGCGGCCATCGGCAAGTTGCACGGTCATGAATCCGCCGCCGCCCAGATTGCCCGCCGCCGGATAGACAACCGCCAACGCATAGCCCACGGCCACTGCCGAATCGATGGCATTGCCGCCTCGCTTGAGCACGTCGACGCCCACCTTGGTCGCGAGGTGCTGGGCGCTCACTACCATGCCGTTCTCCGCCATGACGGGTGCCTGTGACGCCGCGTGCGACTGCGCCGCGCCTGCGAGAGCGAGAAGCGCTGCAATGGCGCCGCGCAGAGGTGAAGTCCATTGAAGTTGCTGCATGGCGAGTCTCCTTTTCGACGATGGCCGAGCGGCCTGCGACGACGACTATAGCTCGCATGCACAGCACGAAAAAAGGCCGACCCGGGAAAGGTCGGCCTTGGCTGGAGATGGTGGAGCTGGGGGGATTTGAACCCCCGTCCGCAAGCCTTCGTCGCGCAGATCTACATGTTTAGCGATCTGATTTAAGTCTCGCCACCGGTGTCGCGCAGTCGCACGCTACACCGGCCGCCAGCACCCTATTTTCTCGTCCCGACCCAAGGTACCCGGATCAGGACCAGCCGATGTAGATTATCTTTGCAGCCGGGAGGCGTCAGATTGCTCTAACGCCCCCTTGCCCAGCCCATCGGCCTGCTGTTGCAAAGCTCACCGGCAATTAAGCGGCGAGTGCGAAACGTTCGTCGTTTGCAGTTAGTTTGTTTGAATCTGTTTTACGAGCGCATTCAGCTCGACATGCACCGCTGCGATTCCGAACCCACGTCGAAACCAGTGCAGCCCCAAGCGCCGCATTCTAGGCCTGTTCGAGTAGTTGCAAGAGCGCCATGGGCGATGCGATGGAAGCATCGGCCTTCCAAAGCGTCATGTCGGCCTGCGCGCCCATGTAGCCGTAGGCTGCCGCCACGGTTTGCATGCCGGCTGCGCGGCCCGCGACGATGTCGCGTTCGTCATCCCCGACATAGATGCAGTTGCCGGGCGGAACGCCGAGTTGGCGTGCGGCCTCGAAGAGCGGTTCGGGGTGCGGCTTCGCGTACGGCGTCGTGTCGCCGCTGACGATTGCGCCGGCGGTTCCGAAAAGCGGCATCGCGCGTGTGAGTGGACCGGTAAAACGAACGGATTTGTTGGTCACCACGCCCCACTGGAGTCCGCGGGCGCAGAGCGCTTCGAGGAGCTCGGCGACACCATCGAAAACCTGGGTGTTCAGAAGCATCCGGGTTTCGTACTTGCGAAAGAACTCCTCGCGCAATGCTGCGAACTCCGGCTCGTCGGGCGTGATGTCGAATGCCACACCGAGCATGCCGCGCGCACCGGCTCCGGCCATGGGTCGATAGCGCGCGAGCGGCAGCGGCGGCAGGCCTCGGTCGGTACGCATCTGATCTGCAGCCGCGCCCAGATCGGGCGCGCTGTCGATCAGCGTGCCGTCCAGATCGAAGAGCACTGCTTGGGTGTTGCTCACCCTCATGGAAGCGTCGGCGGTTTGCGCGTTGCGAACATGTAGTTGACGCTGGTATCGCCGCTCAGCCAGTACCGTCGGGTCGCCGGGTTGTATTCCATTCCACGCGTGTGGCGCAAATCGAGCTTCGCCGCCCGGCAGTGACCGGCCAGTTCGCTCGGTCGAATGAACTTGCGGTACTCGTGCGTGCCCCGCGGCAGCATGCCGAGAACGTATTCGGCGCCCACGATGGCAAACAAGAACGACTTCGGATTGCGATTGATCGTGGAGAAGAAAACCCAACCGCCTGGCCTTACGAGCTGCGCGCAAGCGTTCACGACGGATGCGGAATCCGGCACATGCTCGAGCATCTCCATGCAGGTGACGACGTCGAAGCTTTCGGGCTGCTCGTCGGCGAGCGCCTCCACACTGATGTGGCGGTATTTCACCCCGCGCGTCTCGGCCTCGAGGGCATGCAGCTGCGCGACTTTCAAAGCCTTGTCGGCAAGGTCGATGCCGAGCACGTCGGCCTCCTTTCGCGCCATGGCATCAGTCAGGATGCCGCCGCCGCAACCTACGTCGAGCACCTTGCGCCCGGCAATCGGCGCAATGCTTTCGATCCATTCGAGCCGCAATGGATTGATTTCATGCAGCGGACGAAATTCGCTTTCGAGGTCCCACCAGCGATGCGCCAGTTCAGAAAACTTGGCCAGTTCTGCCGGATCGGCATTCACGGTATCAGTCATATGCAGATTATGGGACGACGGAATTGCAGACGCGACTTCCAGAGCGCAGCTAGCGGCTAAATCGCTACGGCCAACGAATGTCACAAATAAAAAACCCCGCCGAAGCGGGGTTTTTTTAGACTCTTGCGAATCAGCGGTTGGCGCGGGTACCGACCACTTCGATCTCGACGCGGCGATTCTTGGCGCGGCCTTCCTTGGACCGGTTGTCAGCCACAGGCTGCTTCTCGCCCTTGCCTTCGGTATAGACGCGGTTGCGTTCGATGCCCTTGGTGACCAGATAAGCCTTGACCGCTTCCGCACGGCGAACCGACAGACGCTGGTTGTAAGCATCGCTGCCGATCGAGTCGGTGTGGCCGACGGCGATGATTACTTCAAGGTTGACATCACGAATCTTCGAGACCAGATCGTCGAGCTTGGCACGACCTTCTGGCTTGAGCACGGACTTGTCGAAGTCGAAGAATGCATCGGCAGCGAAAGTAACCTTCGAAGCGGCGACAGCCGGAGCGGCGGGTGCTGGCACTGGCGCGGCGGGCGCTGCCGGAACTACGGCGGCGGCAGGCGCAGCAGGAACGAGAGCGCCGTCGCAACCGGCGGCAGCAGTTGCTGGCGTCCAGTTGGCATCGCGCCAGCACAGTTCATTGGTGCCGTTTTTCCAGACCAGCTCGCCGGTGCCATTTTGCCAGTTATCGATCACCGGGCCGCCATTTGCAGCGGTGACACGGGTCTGCGCGCCGGCGGCTGTGGCGAGCGCAGCGACTGCAAACATCATCGCCACTTTATTCAGTTTCTTCATGGTTCTCCTCTTGGGGAAAAAGCCGCAGCCGCGCTGCGAATCAAGGACGCTTTAAGTGACCACCACCCAAAACGTTGAGGCGATTGTGCCATAGGGTCTTTGGCAAACCGCCCGCAAGCCGCCCCGGAAACGTAGGACGGAGGCGGAATAGCCGCCTTGTGTTGCGGCAGTGCGACACCGTCCACGGCGTAAAATTTCGGCTCCTTGCTGTCAGCCTGCTGCCCATGACCTCGTTCGCCAAAGAAACCCTCCCCATCAGCCTCGAAGAGGAAATGCGTCGCAGCTATCTCGACTACGCCATGAGCGTGATCGTGGGTCGCGCGCTTCCCGATGCGAGGGACGGCTTGAAGCCGGTCCATCGGCGCGTGCTGTTCGCGATGCACGAACTCAACAACGACTGGAACCGGCCATACAAGAAGTCGGCGCGCATCGTCGGCGACGTCATCGGCAAGTACCACCCGCACGGAGACCAGTCGGTGTACGACACCATCGTGCGGATGGCGCAGAACTTTTCGATGCGGCACATGCTGGTCGACGGCCAAGGCAATTTCGGATCGGTGGACGGCGATATGGCTGCGGCCATGCGCTATACGGAGATCCGACTTTCCAAGATCGCACATGAAATGCTGGCCGATATCGACAAAGAGACGGTCGATTTCGGGCCCAATTACGACGGCTCCGAAAAGGAGCCCTTGGTATTGCCGAGCAAGCTTCCCAATCTGCTGGTCAATGGCGCTGGCGGCATTGCCGTCGGCATGGCGACCAATATTCCCCCGCACAATCTGAACGAGGTGGTAGACGCCTGCTTGCATCTGCTGCGCAATCCCGGTGCCGGCATCGACGATTTGATGGAGATCGTGCCGGGGCCCGATTTTCCGACCGCCGGCATCATTTACGGCATCAACGGAATCAAGGATGGCTACCGCACGGGCCGCGGCAAAGTCGTGATGCGTGCGAAATGCCACTTCGAGGACATCGATCGTGGTCAGAGACAGGCGATCATCGTCGACGAGCTGCCCTATCAGGTCAACAAGAAGACGCTGCAGGAGCGCATGGCCGAACTGGTGCACGAGAAGAAGATCGAAGGCATCAGCCATATCCAGGACGAGTCCGACAAGTCCGGCATGCGTCTGGTGATCGAGCTCAAGCGCGGCGAAGTGCCCGAGGTCGTACTCAACAACCTCTACAAGCAGACCCAGCTGCAGGACACCTTCGGCATCAACATGGTGGCGCTGGTGGACGGCCAGCCGAAGCTGTGCAACCTGAAGGACCTGATCGAGGTCTTTCTGCAGCATCGCCGCGAAGTCGTGACGCGCCGCACCGTCTTCACGCTGCGCAAGGCGCGCGAGCGTGGCCACGTGCTCGAAGGCCTTGCCGTCGCTCTTGCCAACATCGACGAGTTCATCGCGATCATCCGCAACGCCCCGACGCCGCCGGTGGCAAAGGCCGAACTGATGGCCCGCCGCTGGGACAGCAAACTGGTGCGCGAGATGCTCACCCGAACGCGCGCCGATGGGGGTGTGATCAACGCCGACGACTACCGCCCCGACGGGCTCGAGATCGAGTACGGCATGAGCGCCGACGGGCTCTACACGCTTTCAGACACGCAAGCCCAGGAAATCCTGCAGATGCGCCTGCAGCGCCTGACCGGGCTCGAGCAGGACAAGATCGTCGCCGAGTACAAGGAAGTCATGGCGGAAATCGACGACCTGCTGGACATTCTTTCCAAGCCGGAGCGCGTGTCGGTCATCATCGGAGACGAGCTCGCCGCCATCAAGCAGGAGTTCGGACAAACCAAGCTCGGCGCCCGCCGCAGCCTGGTCGAGCACAGTGCCTTCGACCTGTCGACAGAAGACCTGATCACGCCGACCGACATGGTCGTCACGCTCTCGCACAGCGGCTACATCAAAAGCCAGCCCTTGGGCGAGTACCGCGCCCAGAAGCGCGGCGGCCGCGGCAAGCAGGCGACCGCCACCAAGGAAGACGACTGGATCGATCAGTTGTTCATTGCGAACACGCACGACTACATCCTGTGCTTCTCCAACCGCGGCCGCCTGTACTGGCTCAAGGTGTGGGAAGTGCCGGCGGGATCGCGCGGCTCGCGTGGCCGGCCGATCGTCAACATGTTTCCGCTGCAGGAAGGCGAGAAGATCAACGTAGTGCTCGCACTGACCGGCGAGAAGCGCACTTTCCCGGCCAACCAGTACGTGTTCATGGCGACGTCGATGGGCACCGTCAAGAAGACTGCGCTGGACGAATTCAGCAATCCGCGCAAAGCCGGGATCATCGCGGTGGACCTCGATCCGGGCGACTACCTGATCGGTGCTGCGCTGACGGACGGCGCGCACGACGTGATGCTGTTCTCCGATGGCGGCAAGGCGGTGCGGTTCGACGAGAACGACGTGCGTCCGATGGGCCGCAACGCGCGCGGCGTGCGGGGCATGATGCTGGAGGACGGCCAGGGCGTGATCGCCATGCTGGTCGCCGAGGACGAAGAACAGAGCGTCTTGACCGCCACCGGAAACGGTTACGGAAAACGCACAAGCATTACTGAGTACACGCGTCATGGCCGCGGAACCAAAGGCATGATTGCGATTCAACAGAGCGAGCGCAACGGCAAAGTCGTCGCTGCGACTCTCGTGCATGCCGACGACGAGATCATGCTCATCACCGACAAGGGCGTGCTGGTACGCACCCGTGTCTCCGAAATTCGCGAACTGGGACGTGCAACGCAAGGCGTCACGCTCATCGGGCTCGACGAAGGTGCCAAGCTCAGCGGGCTGCAGCGCATCGTCGAGAACGACGCGATCGTGGAGAACGACGCGGGCGCCGAAGACAACACCTCCTCACCACCTTCAACGGAGAACCCTCAGTGAAAAAAATCAAACTCGCGCTTCTGACGATCGCGCTCGCCGGAAGCTCGATGGCCATGGCGCAGGACAAGGCGGCAATGGTGAAGCAATTCATCGACCTCCAGCGTCCCGGCATCGAAGCATTGGCACGTGGCTTGGTCGAACAATCGAGCGCGCCCATCGCGCAGGCCGGCTCCCAGTACCTGCAGACGCAGGTGCCGGCCGAAAAGCGCGAAGCCGCAGCACAGGCCGCCGACAGCGAGCTCAAGAAGTACTTCGACGAGTCGTACCCGATCGTGCGCGACAAGGCGGTGCAGCTCGCACCGGGGGCTATCGGACCGATCCTGGAGCAGAACCTGAGCGAGGACGAGCTGCGCCAGCTGCTGGCCTGGATCAATTCGCCGCTCAGCAAGAAGTACCAGGACCTCAATCCGAAGATGCAATCCGCGTTGACGGAAAAGCTGGTGACCGAGACCCGCGCCAGCATCGAGCCGAAAATGCGCGCGCTGGACACCAACGTTGCCAAGGCCTTGGGCGCGCCCGTCAACCGTCCCGCAGCTGCGCCGGCGAAGGCGCCCGCCAAGAAGTGAAGCAGCCGGCCAGCACGCGCCCGTACAACTTCTCCGCCGGCCCTGCTGCAATGCCGGAGGCGGTGCTGCAGCGTGCCGCTGCCGACATGCTCGACTGGCAAGGCAGCGGCATGAGCGTGATGGAAATGAGCCATCGCGGCAAGGAGTTCGGCGCGATCCTCGCGCAGACCGAGGCCGACATCCGAAAACTGCTTGCGGTCCCCGGACACTTCCACATCCTCTTCATGCAAGGTGGCGGGCTCGGCGAGAACGCCATCGTTCCGATGAACCTTTCGCGTGGCACCAGCGCGGACTTCGTGATCACGGGCAGCTGGAGCGCCAAGTCGCAGAAGGAAGCGCAGCGCTATTGCAAGGCCAACATCGCCGCAACCAATGCCGAAAGCAGGCACACCCGGTTGCCCGATCCGTCCAGCTGGCAGCTCACGGCGAATACGTCTTACGTGCATGTCTGTACCAACGAGACGATCCACGGCGTCGAGTTCCAGGAGCTGCCGGATCTGGCTGCCATGGGCAGCGACGCGCCGCTCGTCATCGATTTTTCATCCCATGTCGCTTCGCGTCCGGTCGACTGGCAGCGCGTCGGACTCGCGTTCGGCGGTGCCCAGAAAAACCTCGGGCCCGCCGGCCTCACGATCGTGATCGTGCGCGACGACCTGCAGGGACGCGCGCTGGACATCTGCCCCACGGCCTTCAACTACAAGACGGTCGCGGAAAACCAGTCGATGTACAACACCCCGCCGACCTGGGCCATCTACGTCGCCGGGCTGACCTTTCAATGGCTGCTCCACCAGACCGAAGGCGAACTTGCCGGCATCTCGGCGATGGAACAGCGCAACATCGCGAAAGCGCGCTTGTTGTACGACTTCATCGATGCGTCGGCGTTCTACGAAAACCGGGTCGCGGCCGACTGCCGCTCGCGCATGAACGTGCCTTTCTTTCTCAAGGACGAGAGCCGCAACGATGCCTTCCTCGCGGGCGCTCGCGAAGCAGGCCTCCTGCAGCTCAAGGGGCACAAATCGGTCGGTGGCATGCGGGCCAGCATCTACAACGCAATGCCGCTCGAGGGGGTACAGGCGCTGGTGCACCACATGCGAGAATTCGAACGGTTGCATGCGTAGACGCATGCGTGCCTGACCGATGACCGCATCCATCCCCCAGACGCCCTCCTCCTCCGACACCGCCGCCAGCCTCGCCGATCTGCGCGTGCAGATCGATTCGCTCGACGGGCAACTGCTCGATTTGCTGAACCGGCGCGCGCGCGTTGCGGAGCAGGTCGGCGACGTGAAGAAGCGCGAAGGCTCGCCCTACTTTCGACCGGACCGCGTGGCGCAGGTCATCGAGAAAATGCAGCAAAGCAACGGCGGCCCGCTCAAGGCGCTGCACGTGGCAGCCATCTGGCGCGAGATCATGTCGGCCTGCCTGGCGCTCGAATCGCCGCAGCGCGTCGCGGTACTCGGACCCGAAGGAACGTTCTGCGAGCAGGCAGCCATCGAGTATTTCGGGGGTGCGGCCGATCTGATCTATTGCGCCAGCTTCGACGAGGTTTTTCATGCCACTGCGGCGGGTAGCGCGCAGTACGGTGTCGTCGGCATCGAGAATTCCAGCGAAGGCGTCGTCACGCGTTCGCTCGACCTGCTGCTGCACTCCCCCGCGCATGTGGTGGGCGAAGTCAGCCTGCTGGTGCGCCACCACCTCCTGCGCAGCAGCAATGCGCTCGAAGGCATCGAAGCGGTTCTGGCGCACCCGCAGGCGCTCGCGCAATGCCAGACCTGGCTTTCCAAGCACCTGCCGAATGCCGAACGCCAGGCGGTATCGAGCAACGCCGAAGGCGCTCGACTCGCCGCCGGCAATCCGGCGTGGGCGGGTCTCGCAAGCGAACGCGCTGCCACCCGCTTCGGACTGCACATCGTCGCGCATGCGATCCAGGACGATTCGTACAACCGCACGCGCTTTGCCGTCATCTGCCTGCCGCAGACGCTCGCCATGCCGCCGGCGTCCGACAAGGACTGCACCAGCCTCGTCGTGTCGGTGCCCAATCGTCCAGGCGCGGTGCACGACCTGCTGGTGCCGCTCAAGACCAACAATGTCTCGATGACGCGCTTCGAATCGCGGCCGGCGCGCACCGGCCAGTGGGAGTACTACTTCTACATCGACCTCGACGGGCATCCGTCGCAGCCCAACGTCGCCGCCGCCCTGGCCGAACTGCGCAAGCTCTGCGCGTTCTACAAGATCATCGGCGCCTATCCCGTCACCGCCTGAGACCGCCATGTTCGAACAGCTGGGTTTGATCGGCTGCGGCCTGATGGGCGGCTCCTTTGCGCTGGCGCTCAAGCGCGCACGGTTGGTGAAGCGCGTGGTGGGCTACAGCAAGTCGCCGTCGACGACCGCGCGCGCACGTCAGATGGGCGTGATCGACGTGGCGGCGCCGTCGGCGCTGCTTGCGGTGTCGGGTGCCGACATCGTGCTTATCGCGGTGCCGGTCGGCGCGTCCGAGGCAACCTTCAAGGCCATCCGTCACGGCATCTCGGAGCAGATGCTGGTAATGGACGTCGGCTCGACCAAGGGCGATGTGATCGAGGCAGCGCGCCGCGGTTTGCAAGATCAATTCAGCAGCTTCGTGCCTGCCCATCCCATCGCAGGGAAGGAAGTGGCCGGCATCGAACACGCCGATGCGGGGCTGTTCACCGGGCGCCAGGTCGTGCTCACGCCCGTCAAGGCCACCCTTCGCTCCAATGTGCAACGGGCAACGCGGCTCTGGTCGGGCATCGGCGCCAAGGTCGTGACCATGACGCCCGAAGCGCATGACAGCGCTTTCGCAGCCGTGAGCCACCTGCCGCATCTGCTTGCCTTTGCATTTACCACCGCCATCGCCGCAGATCCGCAAGGCAGCCGGTTCCTGGAACTCGCCGGCTCCGGCTTTCGCGACTTCTCCCGCATCGCAGCCAGCGACCCTGCCGTGTGGCGCGACATCCTGCTGGCCAACCGCGAACAGGTCTTGCAGCATTCCCAGGCATTCCGCACCGCTTTGGCGCAGTTCGAGGCCCTGATGACAGCAGGCGACGCCCAGGCGCTCGAAGACGCCATCGCCGCCGCGAGCCGAACGCGCGCTCAATGGAAGTTCAGCGCAACGGCGTCGCCGGACTGACCATGTTCTCGTCCGCCTTTCTCGACATTCCGCCGCTCGCCGCTGCCGGTGGCGTGGTCCGGCTGCCAGGCTCCAAGAGCATCTCGAACCGCGTGCTGCTGCTGGCAGCCCTCGCCGAAGGCACGACGAGGGTGCACGATCTGCTCGATTCCGACGACACGCGCGTGATGCTCGATGCACTGGCCGCGCTGAGCTGCCGCGTGGAGCGAACCGCCGACGTCCTGAGCATCGAAGGACTTGGCGGCAAGCTGCGCAATCACGGTGCTTCATTGTTCCTCGGCAATGCCGGCACCGCCATGCGGCCCCTGACGGCAGCACTGGCATTGCTCGGCGGCGACTTTGAACTGCACGGCGTCCCGCGCATGCACGAGCGCCCGATCGGCGATCTGGTCGACGCGCTGATGCAGCTCGGCTGCCGCATCGAGTACACGGGCAATCCCGGCTATCCGCCGCTGCGCATCCATGCGGTCTCGCCGGATTCCTTGCGGCTCGATCTGCCCATCCGCGTTCGCGGCGATGTCTCCAGCCAGTTCCTGACTGCGCTGCTGCTGGCCTTGCCGCTGGCAGCCCGGCGCGACATCGTGATCGAGGTGGTCGGCGAGCTGATTTCGAGGCCTTATGTCGAGATCACGCTGAACCTGCTCGCGCGCTTCGGCATCGACGTGGCACGAGACGGCTGGCAGCGTTTCACCATTCCTGCCGGCAGCCGATACCGAACGCCCGGAGACGTCCATGTCGAGGCCGATGCATCGTCGGCCAGCTACTTCATCGCGCTCGGCGCGATCGCCGCGGACGACGGCATCCGCATCGAAGGCGTCGGCGCCGATTCGATCCAGGGCGACATCCGCTTCGCCGATGCAGCGGCGCAGATGGGTGCACTTGTCGAAAGCGGCCCGAACTGGCTGCAAGTCTCGCGCGGCGCCTGGCCGCTCAGGGCCATCGACATCGACGCCAACCACATCCCGGACGCGGCCATGACGCTGGCGGTGATGGCGCTTTACGCGGACGGCCCGAGCACGCTGCGCAACATTGCAAGCTGGCGGGTGAAGGAAACCGACCGCATTGCCGCGATGGCCAACGAGCTGCGAAAGCTGGGCGCCACGGTCGAAGACGGTGTCGACTTCATCCGCGTCCATCCGCTGGCAGCGCCCGACTGGCGCGCCGCCAGCATCTGCACCTACGACGATCACAGGATCGCGATGTGCTTTTCGCTCGCCGCCTTCAATCCGGCGGGACTGCCGTTGCGCATCCTCGATCCGCACTGCGTCGCCAAGACCTTCCCCGACTACTTCGAGACGCTCTTTTCGGTGGTGGATGCGGCTGAAGTGCCGGTGATCTGCATCGACGGACCGACCGCATCGGGCAAGGGCACGCTCGCGGTGGAAGTGGCGCACCGCCTGGGCTACCACTATCTGGATTCGGGCTCGCTCTATCGCGTTACCGGCCTTGCGATGCGCCGCAGCGGCTTCGATCCGCTACCGGTACATGAAGCACGCATCGCCAACCTGGCGCGCACCCTGCCGCTGGGGTTCGTCAAAGGCAGGGTGCTGCTGGCCGGCGAAGACGTGAGCGACGCGATTCGCACCGAAGCCGCGGGCATGGACGCCTCCCGCGTCTCGGCATTGCCGGCCGTGCGCGACGCACTCCTGACGCTGCAAAAGAACTTCAGGCGCCTGCCCGGGCTGGTGGCCGACGGCCGCGACATGGGCACCGTCGTTTTTCCGGATGCGCGGCTGAAGGTGTATCTCACCGCGAACGCCGCCCAGCGGGCGGAACGGCGTCATAAGCAATTGATTTCAAAGGGTATTTCAACTACACTCGACGGGCTCCGCGCCGACCTGGAAGCGCGTGACCTGCGGGACTCGTCCCGCGCAGTCGCGCCTCTGAAGCCCGCGCCCGATGCCCGCCTCCTGGACAACTCCCTTCTCTCGATCGAGCAATCGGTCGATGAGGTGTTGCACTGGTGGCAGGAAGTACAACCCTTCAAGTCTTCTTGAGGGGCGTTTCGATCCAACAGGTCCCCGCCGCGCGACAGCGCACCGGCCTGCTGGTTTTTCAACCCAACCGGGCCTCAAGCCCAAACAACCGCCGTCTCCAGACCCAACGCGTGCGTACGCAATACTGCATTGGCGCCTGCGAACCCTGTATGACGGAAGGAAAACTCAATGTCTGAATCTTTTGCCGACCTGTTCGAAGAATCCCTGAAGCGCTCCGAGATGCGCACCGGCGAGGTCATCACCGCCGAAGTCGTGCGCGTCGAACACAACCACGTCGTGGTCAACGCAGGCCTCAAGTCCGAAGCCTACGTGCCAATCGAAGAGTTCAAGAACGACAAGGGCGAACTCGAAGTCCAGGCTGGCGATTTCGTCTCCGTTGCCATCGGCAGCGTCGAGAACGGCTACGGCGACACCATCCTCTCGCGCGACACCGCGAAGCGCCTCGCTTCGTGGATGAGCCTCGAGAAGGCGCTCGAATCCGGCGAGTTCGTCACCGGCACCACCAGCGGCAAGGTCAAGGGCGGCCTCACCGTGCTGGTCAACGGCATCCGCGCGTTCCTGCCGGGTTCGCTGATCGACACGCGTCCGATCAAGGACCTGACCCCCTACGAGAACAAGACGCTCGAGTTCAAGGTCATCAAGCTCGATCGCAAGCGCAACAACGTGGTGCTCTCGCGCCGCGCAGTGGTCGAAGCCAGCATGGGCGAAGAACGCGCCAAGCTGATGGAAACCCTGAAGGAAGGCGCAGTCGTGCGCGGCGTCGTCAAGAACATCACCGAATACGGTGCGTTCGTCGACCTCGGCGGCATCGACGGCCTGCTGCACATCACCGACATGGCATGGCGCCGCGTTCGTCATCCGAGCGAAGTGGTCCAGGCCGGCCAGGAAATCACCGCCAAGATTCTCAAGTTCGACACCGAGAAGAACCGTGTCTCGCTGGGTCTGAAGCAAATGGGCGACGACCCGTGGATGGGTGTTTCGCGCCGCTACCCGCAATCGACCCGCCTGTTCGGCAAGGTCACGAACATCGCCGACTACGGCGCGTTCGTCGAACTCGAACCCGGCATCGAAGGCCTGGTGCACGTGTCCGAGATGGACTGGACCAACAAGAACATCGCGCCGAACAAGATCGTCTCGCTCGGCGACGAAGTCGAAGTCATGGTCCTCGAGATCGACGAAGACAAGCGCCGCATCAGCCTGGGCATGAAGCAGTGCAAGGCCAACCCGTGGCAGGAATTCGCGCAGAACACCAAGCGCGGCGACCGTGTGAAGGGCCCGATCAAGTCGATCACCGACTTCGGCGTGTTCGTCGGCCTGGCTGCCGGCATCGACGGCCTGGTGCACCTGTCGGACCTCTCGTGGAACGAAACCGGTGAAGCCGCCGTTCGCAACTACAAGAAGGGCCAGGAAGTCGAAGCGCTCGTGCTGGCAGTCGATGTCGACCGCGAACGCATCAGCCTGGGCATCAAGCAGCTCGATAGCGACCCGTTCACCACCTTCACCACCGTGAACGACAAGGGCCAGATCGTCACCGGCAAGGTCAAGACCGTGGACGCCAAGGGCGCTGAAATCGACCTCGGCGACGACATCCTCGGCTACCTGCGCGCCAGCGAAATCTCCCGCGACCGCGTGGAAGACGCACGCAACGTGCTCAAGGAAGGCGACGAAGTCACCGCAGTCGTGCTGAATGTGGATCGCAAGACCCGCAACATCCAGCTGTCCATCAAGCAGAAGGACATGGTCGACGAGCAAGGTGCAATGGCCAACCTGAGCCAGCAGTCGTCGCGCGAAAACGCGGGCACGACCAGCCTGGGCGCCCTGCTCCGCGCGAAGCTCGACAACTCCGAAAAATAAAAACAGCAGAAGTACACGGTGAGGCCTTGCCTCACCGTGTTATCGCCTGTCATGACTCGATCAGACCTTGTTGAAGAGCTGGCCGCGCGCTTCGGGCAACTGACGCACCGCGATGCCGAGTACGCCGTCAAGACCATTCTCGATGCGATGGGCGAAGCATTGGTGCGGGGACATCGCATCGAGATACGCGGTTTCGGCAGCTTCACGGTAAACCGGCGGCCGCCTCGCATCGGACGCAATCCGCGTTCGGGCGAAAGCGTCCAGATTCCGGAAAAGCGAGTGCCCCATTTCAAACCGGGCAAGGCGCTGCGCGAAGCGGTCGACGCACGCACGGCCGAGCTCGACGCGCAGCAGCAGAAACGCGAAGCCTGAAGCTTAGAATTCCCCGGCCAACGGGGACGCGCATGAAATACATCCTGTGGCTGCTCAAAGCAGCCATTTTTTTTACCCTTTTCGCCTTCGCGCTGAACAACCAGCACGACGCCACCGTCTATTTCTTCTTCGGCACCTACTGGCGCGCTCCACTCGTTCTGGTGGTGCTCGCAGCCTTCGCCGGAGGGCTGGTCGCAGGCGCGCTCGGCATGCTGCCGGGCTGGTGGAAGCACCGCAGCGCAGCAACCCAGGCGCCGATCGCGGTGCCGCCCGCAACCACCGTGTCCGCTGCGCCGACCACAGCCGTCACCGACCTTCCCGCCGTTCGCCAGCATGGACTTTGACCTCAGCTGGCTGCTGCTCGGCCTGCCGCTCGCATTCGTTCTCGGCTGGCTGGCGTCGCGCTTCGACCTGCGGCAGCTGCGCATCGAGAACCGGCAAGCGCCCAAGGCCTACTTTCGCGGGCTCAACTTCCTGCTGAACGAGCAGCAGGACCAGGCGATCGACGCGTTCATCGAAGCCGTGCAGAACGACCCCGATACCCAGGAGCTGCATTTCGCGCTCGGCAACCTGTTCCGCCGCCGCGGCGAATACCAGCGCGCGGTGCGCGTGCATGAGCATCTGCTCGGCCGCGGCGACCTGAGTCGTGCCGACCGCGACCGCGCACAGCATGCGCTCGCGCAGGACTTCCTGCGCGCCGGCCTGCTCGATCGCGCCGAAGCCGCGTTGCAGAAGCTCGAGGGCACAACTTACGAGAACGAGGCAAGACTCTCGCTGCTGGCCATCTACGAGCGCTCGCGCGAATGGGCGCAGGCCGCGGTTGTTGCGCAGAAGCTCGACGAAGCCGAACAGGCCAGCTACAGCACGCGCCGCGCACACCACTTGTGCGAACAAGCCGCCGGGCAGGTCGCTGCCGGCGATCTGGCCGGAGCGGCCCTGCTGCTGGAACAGGCCATTGCCGTGGCACCGCAGGCGCCGCGGCCCGCCATCGACACGGCAACGCTGCAGTTGCGCAATGGCGATTCCGCCGCGGCGTTCGACACGCTTGCCGCCCTCAGCGAGAGCGCGCCGCTTGCGCTGCCGCTCTATGCGGCGACCCTGCAACAGGCGGCAGTCGCCTCGCAGCGCGGCGGCGAGGCGCTCGTTCTACTGCAGCGCCGGTATGCCGAGTCGCCGTCGCTGGATGTGCTGGAGGCGATCATGGCGCTGGGCGGCGCGCCCATGCTGCCGGCCGAGACGCCGTCCGATGTGCCGGAGCCGCGCGATGGCTATATCGCCCACCTGGCGCATCAGCCGTCCCTGGTCGCTGCAGCGCGCTGGCTCGCGGGCGAGCGCTTCACGAACGACCAGTTCCACCCCCAGGTGCAGCGCGCACTCGACCAGGCCGCGCGCCCGTTGATGCGCTATCGCTGCGCGGCCTGCGGCTTCGAAGCACACCAGTACTTCTGGCATTGCCCGGGCTGCCAGGCCTGGGACAGTTACCCGCCGCGGCGCGTCGAAGAACTCTGAGCCGCTCTCGGCGTGTCAACCACGCCGCGCGCCCTGCCGTTGAACGGGCGCCGTGCGCAGCAGGTGCGCGGTGGGACGCTTCGGCGTTCCTCTTACAACAATGTCAGGGAGTTCAAGATGATGATGAAGAAATTCATGGCCGTTTGCGCCATGCTGTTTGCGGCTGCCTCGTGGGCCGCGGTCGACGTCAACAAAGCCACCGATGCCGAGCTCGATGCACTGAAGGGAGTCGGCCCGGCGATGTCCAAGCGCATCCTCGATGCACGCAAGCAAAGCGCGTTCAAGGACTGGCCCGACCTCATGAGCCGGGTCAAGGGCCTGAAGGAAAAAGCGGCGGGCAAGCTGTCGGCAGAGGGCCTCACCGTCAACGGCCAGAGCTACAGCGCAGCGGCACCGGCGGCCAAGGCAATGAAGAAGGTGGAGCCGGCCAAGCCGGCAGCCACTGCGGTCGCGGCGCCCGCGAAACCTTGAGTCCAATGGCGGCGGCGCGACGACCTTGCGCGCCGAAGCACGAAGCCGCCTCGGGGCGGCTTTTTTCATGGCCTGCCGACGTCACGCCGCACCATCGATGGCAGGGAAAGGCCTCAACGGTGGCCCGATATTTGCACGTATGCTCCCGGTCGCTATTTCACTTTTCGTACGTTCTGGAGAGCCCATGAATCACAAGTTCGGCATCGCCCTCGCTGGCCTGACCCTCGGCGCGGCTGCGTTCGCGCAAACAAAGTGGGATCTGCCCACTGCCTATCCGGCCACCAATTACCACACCGAGAACATCACCCAGTTCGCCAAGGACGTCGACGCAGCCACCGGCGGCAAGCTCAAGATCACCGTTCATGCGAACGCCTCGCTCTTCAAGGCGCCCGAAATCAAGCGTGCCGTGCAGAGCGGGCAGGCGCAGGCGGGCGAGATCCTCCTGGCAAACTTCGCCAACGAAAACCCGATCTATGCGCTGGACGGCGTGCCGTTCCTCGCGACCACCTATCCCGAGGCGAAGAAGCTGTACGACGCCTCGAAGCCGGCCATGGAAAAGCTGCTCGGCGCGCAGGGCATCAAGGTGCTGTTCATGGTGCCGTGGGCACCGCAGGGCATCTATGTGAAGAAGGAGATTGCCTCCGTGGCCGACCTGCGCGGCATCAAGTGGCGCGCCTACAGTCCGGCCACCGCCAAGATCGCGGAACTGATCGGCGCGCAGCCGGTGCAGATCCAGCAGGCCGAACTGAGCGCCGCCATGGCGACCGGCGTGATCGAGAGCTACATGAGCTCGGGCTCGACCGGCTACGACACCAAGACCTACGAACACATCAAGAACTTCTACGACACGCAAGCCTGGATTCCGAAGAACGCGATCCTGGTCAACGCCAAGTCCTTCGACGCGCTCGACCCGGCCACCAAGGCGGCTGTGACCAAGGTCGCCGCAGACGCCGAAGCACGCGGATGGAAGATCGCGCAAGAGAAGAACGATGAATACAAGCGCCTGCTGACCGAACGCGGCATGAAGATCCACAAGCCTTCGCCCAAACTCGATACCGACATGCGCCAGGTCGGCGGCATCATGCAGGCCGACTGGCTCAAGGCCGCCGGGCCGGACGGCGCTGCGATCGTCGACGGCTACAAGAAGAAGTAAGGCATGCGTCGCTGGCTCGATCGTCTGTACGGCGGCGCAGGCGCGCTCGGTGCGTTCTGCGTGTTCCTCATCTTCGTGTTGATGATCGTGGCCGGCGTCGGTCGGCAGTTGAACTGGCATGTGAGCGGGCTGAACGATGCGGTGGCCTGGCTGTGCGCCGCGGCCTCCTTCTTTGCGATGGCGCATGCATTCCGCAATGGCGATTTCGTGCGCGTGACGCTGCTTCTCGATGCGGTGCCGGCCAAGGTCCGGCGTGTGCTGGACGTGGTGTGCCTACTGGTCGCTGCGGTCTCGGTGGCCTACCTCACCTACTGGGCCACCAGCTTCACCTGGGAAAGCTACGAATTCGCCGAGATGGCAACCGGCCTCCTGGTGATTCCCATCTGGATTCCGCAATCGACCTTCGTGATCGGCTGCTGGCTGCTGCTGATCGCCATGCTCGACGAGCTCGTCGGCGTTGTACGCGGCGACAAGCCCAGCTATCA
>JANOCL010000231.1:0-12123 GCA_031412135.1 Variovorax sp.
CTTCTTGTAGAACGACAGGCGCAGGTGCACGTCGCCGCAATAGTCTTCAGGCAGCAGGGCGGGCGCATGCAGGTTGATCTCGGTCGTCACCGACAGCGGCGACAGCAAGTCGGGCTCCTTGCCTTCCTTCAGCGAGCGCACTGCCTCGGCGAGCATCTCGTTGTAGAGCTGGAAGCCGATCTCCATCATGTTGCCGCTCTGGTTCTCGCCCAGCACCTCGCCGGCGCCGCGGATCTCGAGGTCGTGCATCGCAAGGTAGAAGCCGGAGCCGAGTTCTTCCATCTGCTGGATGGCATCGAGGCGCTGCGCCGCCTGCTTGGTCAGGGCTTCGGTGTCGGGCACCATCAGGTAGGCATAGGCCTGGTGGTGGCTGCGCCCGACGCGGCCGCGCAGCTGGTGCAGCTGCGCCAGGCCGAACTTGTCAGCCCGGCTCATGACGATGGTGTTGGCGGTCGGCACGTCGATGCCGGTCTCGATGATCGTCGAGCACAAGAGCAGGTTGTAGCGCTGGGCGACGAAGTCGCGCATGACGCGCTCCAGCTCGCGCTCGGGCATCTGGCCGTGGGCGACGGCAATGCGCGCCTCGGGCAGGATTTCTTCCAGCTTCTGGCGGCGGTTCTGGATCGTGTCGACCTCGTTGTGCAGAAAGTAGACCTGCCCGCCGCGCTTGAGTTCGCGCAGCACCGCTTCACGGATGACGCCGGTGCCTTCGTTGCGCACGAAGGTCTTGATCGCCAGACGGCGCTGCGGCGCGGTGGCGATCACGCTCAGGTCGCGCAGGCCTTCGAGCGCCATGCCCAGCGTGCGCGGAATCGGCGTGGCGGTGAGCGTGAGCACGTCGACCTCCGCGCGCATGGCCTTCATCGCCTCCTTGTGGCGCACGCCGAAGCGATGCTCCTCGTCGATGATGAGCAGGCCCAGGTTGGCGAACTTGACCGATGCCGACAGCAGCTTGTGCGTGCCGACCACGATGTCGATGGTGCCCTCGGCCAGGCCCTTGGCAGCGGCGGTGATCTCCTTGGCCGAGCGGAAGCGGCTCATCTCGGCCACCTTCACCGGCCACTTGGAGAAGCGGTCCATCAGGGTCTGGTGGTGTTGTTCGGCCAGCAGCGTGGTGGGTGCGAGAAAGGCGACCTGCTTGCCGCCGGTCACCGCGACGAACGCGGCACGCAGCGCGACCTCGGTCTTGCCGAAGCCGACGTCGCCGCAGATCAGGCGGTCCATCGGCTGCGGCGAGATCATGTCCTGGATCACGGCATGGATCGCGGCCTTCTGGTCGGCCGTTTCGTCGAAGCCGAAATCATTGGCGAACACCTCGTAGTCGCCGGCCGAAAAGCGGAAAGCATGGCCCTCGCGCGCGGCGCGCCGGGCATAGATGTTGAGCAGCTCGGCGGCCGAATCGCGCACCTGCTCGGCGGCCTTGCGCTTGGCCTTTTCCCATTGGCCGGAGCCGAGCCGGTGCAGCGGCGCCTCGTCGGCGCTCACGCCGGTGTAGCGGCTGATCTGGTGCAGCTGCGAGACCGGCACGTAGAGCGTGGCCTTGTCGGCGTATTCGAGGTGCAGCATCTCCTGCATCAGCGGCTTGCCTTCGGCGTCGAAGCCCTGGCCGAGATCCATGTTGACCAGCCCTCGATAGCGGCCGATGCCGTGCGCCGAATGCACCACAGGGTCACCGATGGCGAGTTCGCTCAGGTCCTTGATGAGCGCCTCGACGTCGCTCACCTGCTCCTGCTTCTTGTTGCGCCGGCGGGTGGTGGGGGCGGTCGCGAAGAGCTCGGTTTCGGTGACGAAGTCGATGCCGCGCTCGCGCCATGCAAAGCCGGCCGCAAGCGCGGCGGTGGCAATGCCGATCTTCTCGTCGCCCGCCGCTTCGAACTCGGCCAGCGACTCGAATGCAGGCGGGCTGACGCCGCTCGCGCGCAGGAAGTCGAGCAGGCTTTCGCGGCGCCCGTCGCTTTCGGCGATCAGCAGCACGCGGTGCGCGGTGGTGCGGATGTGGTCCTTGAGCTTGACCAGCGGATCGTCGGCGCCGCGCACGACGGCGAACGCAGGCAGTTGCTCGAACTCGGCGTAAGGCGCGTCCGCAGTCGCGCCGCCGCGCACCGCGAGCTGCGCATGCGATTTGGCGCGTTGGTAAAACTGCTCCGCGCTCAGGAACAGCGCTTCAGGCGGCAGCGCCGGGCGTTCCGGGTCGTCGCGCACCAGGCGATAGCGTTCGCCGGTGTCCTGCCAGAAGTGCTGGAACGCCGGCTCCAGATCGCCGTGCAGCACCACGGTGGTCTGCGCTCCCAGGTAGTCGAACACCGTCGCCGTTTCGTCGAAGAAGAGCGGCAGGTAGTACTCGATGCCCGCGGTCGCGACGCCGTTGCCGATGTCCTTGTAGACGCGGCTGCGCGTCGGGTCGCCCTCCAATAGTTCGCGCCAGCGGCTGCGAAAGCGCGCCCGGGCATCGTCGTCCATCGGGAACTCGCGCCCGGGCAGAAGGCGCACTTCGGGCACCGGGTAGAGGCTTCGCTGGGTGTCGGGGTCGAAGGTGCGGATCGAATCGATCTCGTCGTCGAACAGGTCGACCCGGAACGGCACCGGCGAGCCCATCGGGAACAGGTCGATCAGCCCGCCGCGCACCGCGTATTCGCCCGGGCTCACCACTTGCGTGACATGGCTGTAGCCGGCGAGGGTGAGCTGTGCCTTGAACTTGGACTCTTCGAGCTTTTGCCCGCTCTTGAACTGGAAGGTGTAGCCGGCAAGGAAAGCCGGCGGCGCGAGCCGATACAGGGCCGTGGTGGCGGGCACGAGCACCACGTCGGCTTCTTTCTGGCTGATGCGCCAAAGCGTGGCGAGCCGCTCGCTGATCAGGTCCTGGTGCGGCGAGAAGCTGTCGTAGGGCAGCGTCTCCCAATCCGGGAAAAGCGCGCACCGCAGTTCGGGCGCAAAGAAGGCCAGCTCGTCGATGAGGCGCTGCGCATCGTTGGCATCGGCGGTGAAGACGGCGGTGGCATGGCCGGCGGCTTTTTCGCGCTCCGCCAATTGCGCCAGCAGCAGCGCGTCGGCGGTCAGCGGTGGTCGCGGCAGCGTGAAGCGCTTGCCCGCTGCGAGGTGGGGGATATCCATGGAATGCCTGAAAAATGCAGAACACCCCGCGCCGGGCAGCGCGGGGTGTGATGGCCGATTCTAGAATGGCGGCCCCATGAACGCTTCGCGCCTTTTTGTACTGATACCTTGCGCGGGTTCGGGCAGCCGCGCGGGCGGCACCGGCGCCAAGCAGTACCAGCAGGTCGCACGCCGGCCGATGGTGTGGCACACGCTCCAGGCTTTCAGGGCGCTCTCGGACCGCTTTGCCGGCATCGCGATCGCCGTGTCGCCGGACGACCGCGAGGTCGAGGCCGCGTTGCCGCATTTCCCGGGCGTGGGCGAGCATCTGCTGCATGTGGGCGGTGCCACGCGCGCAGCCACCGTGCGCAACGGCCTGCAGGCACTGCGGCGCTTGGGTGCCGGCCCCCACGACTGGGTACTGGTGCACGATGCGGCGCGCTGCCTGGTGATGCCGAGCCAGATCGAGGCCTTGATCGCCGCCTGCGAGCATGACGCCGTCGGTGGCCTGCTGGCCCATCGGCTGCCGGACACCCTGAAGGCCGCGTCGCCCGAGGGCCGGGTCTCGACCACCCTGACCCGGGCCGACAAATGGCTGGCGCAGACGCCGCAGATGTTTCGTATCGGCATGCTGCTCGATGCGCTGGAGCGCGTCGGCGACGCTGTGACAGACGAAGCCGGCGCGATCGAGGCGATCGGACTGGCACCGCTCCTGGTGCCCGGCAGTGCGCAAAACCTGAAACTCACCTACCCGGAGGATTTCGCGCTGGCAGAGGCGGTCTTGCACAGCCGGCGCATCGCACCATGACCGCTTTCGACATCCGCATCGGCGAGGGCTGGGACATCCATCAACTGGTGGCAGGCCGAAAGCTGATCCTCGGCGGTGTCGAAGTCCCGCACGTCACCGGGCTGCTCGGACATTCGGATGCCGACGTGCTGCTGCATGCGATCACCGATGCGCTGCTCGGAGCGGCCGGGCTGGGCGACATCGGCCGGCACTTCCCCGATACCGACCCGCAGTTCCGCGGCGCCGACTCCGTCGTGCTGCTGGCCGAAGCCGCGCGCCGCGTGCGTGCGGCGGGCTGGCGCATCGGCAATATCGACAGCACCGTGATTGCCCAGGCGCCGAAGCTTGCGCCGCATATTCCGGCGATGTGCGCGCGCATCGCGGCTGCACTGGACCTGCCCGCAGCGCAGGTCAACGTCAAGGCCAAAACGGCAGAGAAGCTCGGGCCGGTGGGCGAGGGCAGGGCGATGGAAGCGCGCGCCGTCGCACTGCTCCACCGCTGAGCGATTGCTATTTGGCTGGCTTGCCCGGCTTGCCGGGCTTGGCCGGCGCGGTCTCGCCCCTGACCCCTGCCGCCCGCGGCATGCGGATGTGTGCCGCGAGGCCGCGCCCCGGCGTGCTGGTGAGCGCGAAAGTGCCCCCCATGCGCTCGATGTTCTTGGTCACGATCGACAAGCCCAGCCCGGCGCCCGCAGCGGAGGTGCGGGCCACGTCGCCGCGAAAGAACGGTTTGCTCAGTTGCGACAGCATCGCCGGCGCCACGCCGGTGCCATAGTCGCGCACCTTGATCAGCACCGCATCGTTGTGCGCCTGGGCCTGGATCGTGATGTCGGCGACGCCGGTGGCGGGTGTCTTGCCGTAGCGGCGCGCGTTCTCGACCAGGTTCGAGATCACACGCTGCAGTTCGACCTCGTCGGCCATCACGCGCAGGTCGGGCGGGACGTCGACGGTAATCTTGATGTCCTCATGGTCCTGCACCGCATAGGTACAGGCATCGATCACATCGTGCAGCAGCACCGGCTTGAAATCGACGTGGTCGGGTCGCGCGTAGTCGAGGAACTTGTCGATGATCGCGTCGAGCTGCGCGATGTCGGCTGCCATGTGGTTGCGCGCGTCCTCGTCGGCCACGCTCATCTCGGTTTCGAGCCGCAGCCGCGCCAACGGCGTGCGCAGGTCGTGCGAAATGCCGGCCAGCATCACCGCGCGATCCTGTTCGATCTTGGCGAGCTGATCGGCCATGCGGTTGAAGCCGACATTCACCGCACGAATTTCGTTGGTGCGGGCGCGTTCGTCGAGCCGGTGCGCTTCGTACTCGCCTTCGCGCACCTGCAGCGTGGCCCGCGACAGTTGCTTGAGCGGCAGGTTGATCAGGCGCGTGATCAATGCCGCACCTGCCAGAGACAGCACCATCGTCGTCACCAGCCAGACCAGCCAGGTGCGTCCGCCGACGCGGGTGAAGCGCGTCGGATCGAGCAGCAGCCAGTACATGTCGCTCTCGATGGTGAAGCCGATCCACAGCCCGGGCTCGTCGTTGACGCGGCTCGCGACGGTGGTGCCTTCGCCGAGGCGCTCGATCAGCTCGTCGGTGACGCGCTGGTCGAGCGCGCCGGTGGTGTAGGGCAAAAAGCGGTCGCTCGGCTCGCGCGGCAGGATGCGCACGCCCTCCTGGTCGGCCAGTGTCTTGATCAGCGACACGCGGGTGATGGCGTCCGAATACACCAGCGCCGCGCGCGTCAGGTTGACCAGCGAGGCGATCTGGTGAGCGGTCTGCAATGCCCGCGGTTCGTACTCGAGCGCGCGGAAGGTCTGGAGCCAGGCGACGGTGCAGCCGACCAGCAGCAGCAGCAGCAAGACGAAGGTGCGCCAGAACAGACTGAGGCCGAGCTGTAGCCTGGGCCTGCGCCGGGACTGTCCGAAGCCCTCCAGCGGACTCGGCAAGGTGACCTGCTGGCCGTCTTCGCCGAATGGGCTGGGCTGTGTCGACTTGGGGCCGATGGCGGCCACGCGGGTCAGCGCTTCAAGTCGTGCCGTCCGGCACGAACACGTAGCCGACGCCCCACACCGTCTGGATGTAGCGCGGCGCTGCCGCATCGGACTCGACCAGCTTGCGCAGGCGCGAGATCTGCACGTCCAGACTGCGGTCGAAAGGCTCGAACTCGCGCCCGCGCGCCAGCTGCGCCAGCTTTTCTCGCGACAACGGCTGCCGGGGATGGCGCACAAGCGCCTTCAACATGGCGAATTCGCCTGTGGTCAGCGACAGCTCTTCGCCGTCCTTCTTGAGCGTGCGCGAGCCAAGGTCGAAGCTGAAGGGACCGAAGTTCACGGTTTCGTTGTCGGTCGACGGAGCGCCCGGAGCCTCCAGCGGTGGCCGGCGGCGCAGCACGGCATGCACCCGCGCGAGCAGTTCGCGCGGGTTGAAGGGCTTGCCCAGATAGTCGTCGGCGCCAACCTCGAGGCCGACGATGCGGTCCACGTCTTCGCCCTTGGCCGTGAGCATGATGATCGGCGTGCGATCGTTTGCGGCGCGAAGGCGGCGGCAAACAGACAGGCCGTCTTCGCCCGGCATCATCAAGTCGAGGACGATGAGATCGACCGTGTCGCGCAGCAGGATGCGGTTGAGCGCCTTGCCGTCTTCCGCAACGATGACCTCGAAACCTTCCTGGGTCAGGTAGCGGCGCAGCAGGTCGCGGATGCGGGCGTCGTCGTCGACGATCACGATCTTGTCTGTGCGGGCGGGAGTTTGATTCATTTCTACAACGCTAAATTTGTAACAGCGCCGATTTTGAAGCTGTTGCGAGCTCATTGAGCGCCTTTTCCTACTCGGGTGACACTAAGTTACAAAACTTGCGGTCGCTCGCCGTTAAGCAGTCTTGTGTAGCAGGGGAGTGGCACAGTGAATTTCCTTCCTGCCCGCGCACCATGAAATCCATTGTTCTGAGAGTTCCTTTCCTGTTGGCCTTCAGTGCGTTTCCGGCCTTTGGCGAGCCGGTGGCGGTCGCGCGTGTGGCAGAGCAGCGCAGCCGCAACGAAGCTAGAAGCCTCGCCGAAGCGCACCGGGCAGGCCAGCGCGAGGAGGTGCAACGTGTCGAAGCGGCGGCCGGGCGGCGGCTGACGCCGGCCGAACTGGCGCAACTGCGGCAGCAGGTGCGCCAGCAGTGGGAGCCGCGGCAAGAGCTCGTCCAGTCGGCACAATCGCAGCCGGTTCAGCAGTTTGTGACCACGCCGCTATCGACCGGCGCTGTGCAGGCAGCGCGGCGCGGCCCGCGTCCCTGAACAGCGCTCGCGCGGGCTCGGCTCGCTCTTCTTATCTTCACTGGGGTTTCTCGTTTTGAACAATGTCAGACAACTGGCGGCGTGTGCCGTGTTCCTTAGTGCTGCCGGCGCCGCATGGGCCCAGGGGGCGCCGTGGGCACCGCCTCAGAACGTTCTGCAGCTGTCGGCCATGGGTACGGTCGAAGTGCAGCAAGACCTTTTGAGCATGACGCTCACCACCACGCGAGATGCGGCCGACGCCGCAACGGTGCAGACGCAGCTGAAGACCGCGCTCGACAGCGCGATGGTCGAAGCGCGCAAGAACGCACAACCGGGCCAGCTCGATGTTCGAAGCGGCAACTTCAGCCTGTCGCCGCGCTACACCCGGGACGGCAAGATCAACGGCTGGCAAGGGTCGACCGAACTCGTGCTCGAAGGCCGGGACTTCCCGCGGATCACCCAGACGGCGGGCCGCATCGCCACGCTGACGATCGGCAACATCGGCTTCGGCCTCAGCCGCGAGCAGCGCGCCATGGTCGAAGCCGAAGCGCAGACGATCGCCATCGGCAACTTCAAGCAGAAAGCAGACGAGCTCGCCAAGGGTTTCGGCTTTGGCGGCTACACCTTGCGCGAGGTGTCGGTCAACGCCAGCCAGGGCGGGCCGGTGCGACCGCGGATGATGGCCATGGAAGCTTCTTCGAAGGCGGCGTCCGACATGCCGGTGCCGATCGAGGCAGGCAAGACCAGCGTGGTGGTCAACGTCTCCGGTTCCGTGCAGCTGAAATAGCGCTGCTGCCTACTGGGCAGTCCAGCCGCCGTCGACCTGCCATGCAACGCCGCGGACCTGATCGGCCGCCGGCGAGCAGAGAAAAACCGCGAGGCCGCCGAGCTGCTCGACCGTGGTGAATTGCAGCGACGGCTGCTTCTCGCCGAGCAGATCGTTCTGCGCCTGCGTGATAGATATGCCTGCGCTCGACGAACGGTCGTCGATCTGCTTTTGCACCAGTGCCGTCAGCACCCAGCCCGGACAGATCGCGTTGCTCGTGATGCCGGTGGTGGCGGTTTCGAGCGCCACCGCCTTGGTGAGGCCGACGATGCCGTGCTTGGCCGCGACATACGCCGATTTCTGCGCCGAAGCCACCAGCCCATGCGCCGACGCGATGTTGATGATGCGACCCCAATTGGCTTCACGCATTGCGGGCACCGCGAGCCGCGTGGTGTGAAAGGCGCTCGTAAGATTGATTGCGATCACGGCATCCCAGCGCTCTACCGGGAAGTCCTCGATCTTGGCGACGTGCTGGATGCCGGCGTTGTTGACGAGGATGTCGACGCGGCCGAACTTGGCGGCAGCGAACTTCATCATGTCTTCGATCTGCGCCGGCATGCTCATGTCGGCACCGTGATGCTCGACCCGAACGCCGAGCGCCGCGATCTGCGCCTTGGGTCCTTCGGCGTCGCCGAATCCGTTGAGCACGACGTTCGCTCCCTGCTGCGCGAGCGCCTTGGCGATACCGAGGCCGATGCCACTGGTGGACCCCGTCACAAGCGCGGTTTTGCCTTTGAGCATGATTACCAATCTCCGGATGATTTAGGATGCAACGAGCCCATTATCTTCATCGCGATTTTCCCTGCTCCATGACCGGTCCTGCCTTCCATCACGCTGCCTGGAAGGGAGCGACCCATTGAAGCGCGAGCAGCCCAACCTCTCGCTGTCCGGCTCTCTCGTCGTTGACTATCCGCTCTCCGCTGCCACTGCCGATCGGGTGCCGGTTGTCGAGAACATGCTCGCGCGTGCGCGGGCTTTCGCGCAACCGCTGATCGCCGACGAGACGCTCGACACCGGCGAGAACACGCTTGCGCACGCGGACGCGGTGGCTGCCATCGTCGCAGCGATGGGCGGTTCCGAGGCAATGCAGGCGGCCAGCTACCTCGTCTATTCGTGCCAGCACCTGAACCGGCCGCAGGAGGTGATCGCCAAGGTGTTCGGCGACAACTTCGCCGCGCTTGCGGTCGAGACCACCAAGCTCGTGCATGTGCAGAAGCAGGCGCGCTCGGCGACAGCCAGCACCCACGCGGACGGCGCGGGGACGCAGACCGAGAACGTGCGCAAGATGCTGCTTGCGTTCTCGCGCGACTTGCGTGTGGTGATGCTGCGGCTCGCATCGCGCCTGCAAACGCTGCGCCATGCGGCCGCCAGCAAACAGCCGGTGCCGGAGGGCGTTGCGCGCGAGTCCCTGCAGGTGTTCGCGCCGCTCGCGAACCGCCTGGGCATCTGGCAGGTCAAGTGGGAGATCGAAGATCTGTCCTTCCGCTTTCTCGAACCTGAAACCTACAAGCTGATTGCGCGGCTTCTGGACGAGAAGCGCGTCGAGCGCGAGGGCTACGTCGAACAGTTGCGCGTTCGTCTCGAACGCCGCCTCGAGGCGGAGGGCGTCAAGGCCACCGTGCAGGGAAGGCCGAAGAACATCTACAGCATTGTCAAGAAGATGCGCGGCAAGTCGCTCGACTTTGCGCAGGTGTTCGACATCATGGCGCTGCGCGTGGTCGTGGCCGATGTCAAGGATTGCTACGGCGCGCTGGCCTGGGTGCATTCGAATTTCCAGCCCCTCGACGAGGAGTTCGACGACTACATTGCGCGACCCAAACCGAACGGCTACCAGTCGCTCCACACGGTCGTGCGCGACGTGGTCGACGGGCACGCCGGCAAGCCGATCGAGATCCAGATCCGGACCGAAGAGATGCACGACCATGCCGAGCACGGCGTCGCTGCGCACTGGGCCTACAAGGAAGCCGGTCACAAAGGGTACGCAGGCGTTTGGGCGAGCGGCGAATACGACGCCAAGATCGCTGTGTTGCGGCAACTTCTCGCATGGGAGCGCGACCTGTCCGGCGGAGAGCAGGGGCAGGGCCTTTTCGACGACCGCATCTATGTGCTTACACCCGATGCGGCGATCGTCGAACTGCCGCAGGGCGCGACGGCAGTCGACTTCGCCTACACCGTGCATACCAGCCTGGGCCACCGTTGCCGCGGTGCGCGCGTCGATGGCGCCATGGTGCCGCTCAACACGCCGCTGCAGAACGGGCAGACGGTCGAGATCGTCGCCGCCAAGGAAGGCGGTCCGTCGCGCGATTGGCTCAACGCAGAGCTCGGCTATCTGGCGAGCCACCGCGCACGGGCGAAGGTCAGGGCCTGGTTCAATGCGCAGATCACGCACGAGACGGTGGCCCGCGGCCGCGAAGCGGTAGAGAAGGTGCTGCAGCGCGAAGGCAAGACGGCAGTGAAGCTGGACGATCTTGCGTCGCAACTGGGCTTCAAGTCGGCAGACAACCTGTTCGAGATCGTGGGGAAGGACGAGTTCTCGCTGCGAAACATCGAGATGCTGCTGCGCCCGCCGGAACCTCCATCTGGGCCGGACGACGGCGTCATCATCAAGAAGGCCCGTGCCGGCGGAAACGAAGGCAAGGGCGGCGTGCTGGTGGTCGGCGTTTCTTCGCTGATGACGCAACTCGCCAAGTGCTGCAAGCCGGCGCCGCCCGACACCATTCGCGGTTTCGTGACGCGAGGCCACGGCGTCAGCATCCACCGCAGCGACTGCAGCAACTTTCGCCAGATGGCGAGCCGCAATGCGGAGCGGGTGATCGACGTCGAATGGGGCGAGCAGAAGGCAGACGCCGGCTCGGTGTACGCGGTCGATGTGGCGGTCGAGGCTGCGGATCGCCAGGGGCTGCTGCGCGACATCTCCGATGTGTTTGCCCGCGAGAAGATGAATGTCATCGGTGTGCAGACCCAGTCGCTGAAGGGCACGGCTTGGATGACCTTCACGATCGAGATCGGCGATGCTGCGAGGCTTAAGCAGGTGCTCGGCGTGGTCGCGGCGGTGGATGGCGTGCGATCCGCGCGGCGCCGCTGAAAAATCCTATTTCAGGCTGCTACAATTCGGCCTCTCGGACACATCCTTAGGCGCGTAGCTCAGCTGGTTAGAGCACCACCTTGACATGGTGGGGGTCGTTGGTTCGAGTCCAATCGCGCCTACCAAATTCTTTCGATCGCAGCTTCCGCTTAACCGACGGTCGCATCGCGCATTCAACCTTCCACATAGTGCATTCGTGCCAAGCTGCTATCGGCATATCGCCTTTGCCGGCTGGCGGACGAGCCTTCAAGTGTGGTAACTTGATCTTCCGTCTTTACAAAGCATCTGACTCAGGGAACCGATGAATACGCCAGCGGCTGAGATCGACCCGGCGCTCGTGGAACTCAGGCTCGCAGCATTGCTGCGACAGGCTCCCCTCGAGTTCGCCAGGGTGGTGTACGGGCTCAACGACCGAACGAATGGCCGAGCCGGCACGATGGCTGCGGAGGATGTTGCGCGCACAGTGCGACAAGGAGTGCCGGTCACGCGCGAGCGTGCCGAGCAGCGCGCCCGCGGCTATCTGCCTTTGGTCGGTCACGAGCACTGCCCGCGGTGCTGGGTTTTCAACGGCATCAAGAGCCCCTTGCACTTCCGCGAAACCACCGACGTCCGCCCTGAATCGGCGGTGTGCAAGGCGTGCGGCGCCGAGTACACCACCACGCTGGATTGAGGCTTGACGATCAGGGTAAACGTTGGCGTGGCGCAGCAAAGCCGCTCCCTAAAATTGTTTTAGCCTCATGGCGGGAAACTTGAAGGAGTTGGTAGTGCAGAGCAAGAAATCCGGTACCAAGCCGGTACAGCGGATGATCAAGAAGTATCCAAACCGAAGGCTCTACGACACGGAAACCTCCACCTACATCACGCTTGCCGAAGTGAAGCAGCTGGTAATGGACAAGGCACCCCTCGTGGTGCGCGATGCGAAGAGCGGCGACGACCTCACGCGCAGCATCCTGTTGCAGATCATTCTTGAAGAAGAAGCGGGCGGCGCACCGATGTTCACTGACCTCGGCCAGCACGTCCGGCCGGTTGATCTCCATGTTCATCCTCCCGCAATGCGCGCTTTTGCCACGCCGGCTTGCTCGA
>JANOCL010000232.1:0-12833 GCA_031412135.1 Variovorax sp.
CCGGACCATTCCGTTCATGCGCCACGCGCTGGTGCTGAACGCGGTTTCGTTCCTCACCTTTGCGCTGGCGGTGTTCTTTCTTTTCAGCCGCGGGTTGCACCTTTCGGTCGAGTTCACCGGCGGCACGGTGATGGAGGTCGCTTACCAGCAGTCGGTCGACGTCGGTCAGGTGCGCGAGACGGTGGCGAAGCTCGGCTACCAGGAAGTGCAGGTGCAGAACTTCGGCACTTCGCGCGACGTGCAGATCCGGTTGCCGGCGCAAAAGGGCCAGACCGCGTCGCAGCAAAGCAACCAGGTGCTGCAAGCGCTGAAGGCGGTCGATCCGAGCGCGACGCTGCGCAGCAACGAGTTCGTCGGTCCGCAGGTGGGCGAGGAGCTCACCACCAACGGCCTCAAGGCGCTCGCCATGGTGGTGGTCGGCATCATGATCTACCTGGCCTTCCGGTTCGAGTGGAAGTTTGCGCTCGCCACCGTGCTGGCCAATCTGCACGACGTGGTGATCATCCTCGGCTTCTTCGCCTTCTTCCAATGGGAGTTCTCGCTGGCCGTGCTGGCCGCGGTGCTGGCGGTGCTGGGCTATTCGGTGAACGAATCGGTGGTCATCTTCGACCGGGTGCGCGAGAACTTCCGCCGCTACCGCAAGATGGACACGCGCGAAGTCATCGACAACGCGATCACCTCCACCATCAGCCGCACCATCATCACCCACGGCTCTACCCAGCTCGTGGTGCTCTCGATGTTCTTCTTCGGCGGGCCGACGCTGCACTACTTCTCGCTGGCACTGACCATCGGCATCCTGTTCGGCATCTACTCGTCCTGTTTCGTGGCGGCCGCCATCGCGATGTGGCTCGGCATCAAGCGCGAGGACCTGATCAAGGGCCCGGCCAAGCGCGAGGGCGATCCTGACGACCCCAATGCCGGCGCAACCGTGTGAGCGGCGCCCGACGAACTGCCGCCCGGCGCTCGGGTGTTGGATGTTGGGGTTGCCGAGCATCGTCGGCTCTTGTGCGCTTGCGCTTCCCGATGCAAGCTCGCACTTGATGAAATGTTTTTATTGCGGTCCTGACCTTCCATGATCTCGCGGTCCCAAGCCTCCTCCCTGCAACTCGCCCGCGAGACGCGCGAACGCTTCATCGCCGGCACCGGAGGCGCCATCGGCCCGACCGGCCATGCGATCGGCGAAAGACTGGCCGCCCTCGCCGGGATGACCGGCAATGTGCGCCAGATGCAGGAGCATCGCGACGACTTTCTGGCGTTCCAGGCCCAGAAGTCGAACTGGGTTTCGCTGTCGCAAGCTGCCTGGCGCGGCATGCTCATCGCGGCCAGCCAGGCCAGCGGCGATAGCGCCGCCTCGCCCAACTCGCTGCTGCGGCTCGAACTGATCGGCGACGACGCGATCGAAACCGGCATCCTGTCCTCGCGGCTGGCCCAGGTGATCCAGGACAAGGCGAATTTCGAACTCAACGACCTGCGCTTGCGCATCCAGCACCTCGAAGGCTCGACCGAGCTGGTGGCCAAGGACGTCCTCAAGCCGGAGGCGCTGGCCAAGGTGCTGGTCGACCAGTGGCTGGTCACCGGTCTGAGCCGACGCCTCTGGACCAAGGTGCAGGACGTGATCCAGCAGCATCTGGTGGACGTGGTCGTCAAGGCATACAAGGACGCGAACACCTTCCTGATCGACAACGGGGTGATGCCCGAGATCGATCTCAAGGGCTTCGTCAAGCGCACGGCCGGCGCCGCTTCCTCCGGCGGCGCGCCGCTCGGCACCAGCTTCGCTGGCGTCCATATGGGCGCCGGGCAGCAGACGCAACGCGGCTTTCAGGCACCGCCGGGCAGTTTTGCGCCGGCGTCGATCGGCGTGGGAACCGGCCGGGGGACCGGCGGCGACGGCATGGCCGCCACCGGCGGTTCGCCCTTGATTCTTGCGCGCCAGCGGGCCCAGGGCGTGCTGCTCAATCTCAAGCGCTTCGTGACCGCGCGCATCGGTGGCGACCTGTCGGAGCCCCGCATGCCGGGCGCGCGCACCGGCGTCGGCGGAAGCGGCGGCATGGGCGGCAGCGGTGGCGGCCAGGGCGCAGCCGGTGCGCCGGCCTTCACGGCAGCCATTGCCGAAGCCGAGGCGGCCTACCAGATCATGGCGTCGCAGTACGTGGTCGGCGAAGAAGCCACCGCGCTCCAGCACACGGCCGCCGAGATGCGCCGGCGCACCAGCGACCTCAAGCGCAAGGCGCCTACCACCGCCGACAAGGCCACGGTCGAGATCGTCGCCCTCATGTTCCAGGCGATCCTGGCCGAGGAGCGGATTCCGTTCTCGGCGCGGGTCTGGTTCGCGCGGCTGCAGATGCCGGTTCTGCGCGTCGCCATCGCGGAGCCGGAGTTCTTCGGCACGCTGCAGCATCCTGCGCGCATGCTGATCGACCGCATGGGCTCGTGCGTGATGGGCTTCGACGCTGCCGCCATCTCGGGCACCGCGCTCGAGGGAGAGATTCGGCGCGTGGTCCAGGTGATCGAGCAGTACCCCGAAACCGGTCAGCGGGTCTTCAAGCTGGTGTTCGACGAATTCGTCGTCTTCCTCAACAAGTACCTGACGCAGAGCGATGCGACGCAGCGGCTGATGAGCGTGGCGCAGCAGGTCGAGCAGAAGGAGACGATGGCGATCCAGTACACCATCGAGCTGCGCAAGATGCTCAACGACATGCCGGTGCGCGAGGAGATCCGCGAATTCCTCTTCAAGGTCTGGGCCGAGGTGCTCGCCATCGCGGCACTGCGCTACGGCGCGCAGGATGAGCAGACCGTCACGCTCAAGCGCGCCGCGTCCGACCTGGTCTGGGCCGCCAGCGCCAAGCCCAACAGGAACGACCGCGCCCGCGTAATCCAGGACCTGCCCAAGCTGCTGCAGCGCCTGCGCCAGGGCATGGACCTGCTGGGTGTCGTCGGCGAGCCGCAGGAAGCGCAGATCAAGACCATCGGCGCGACCTTGTCGGATGCCTTCCTGTCCAAGACCGAAGCCATTCCACCGGCCAAGATCGAAGCCATGGCCAAGCGCCTGGCCAACCTCGAAGACTTCGTGTCCGACGACGATGGCGCGACCGATCTGCCGCTGGATGCGGCGAGCATCGAGCTGCTGCTGGGCGTCGACGCCGCCTCGCTTGAGATCGTCCCAGACACCGGGACCAAGGTCGGCGAAGACATGCTCGCCTGGGCGCACGAACTCCAGGTGGGCACCTGGTTCATGCTCGACCACAACGATCGTGTGAGCCAGGTCCAGTTCGTCTGGCGCAGCGACCGGAAGCAATTGCACCTGTTCGCGTCGAGCGACGGCCGAAGCTTCCTGATCCAGGTCGGCCGGCTCGCTTCGTACCTGCAGGCCGGCTTGCTGGTGCCGGCGGAGGAAGAAACGCTCACGGTGCGCGCAACGCGCGAGGCGCTGGCCAAGCTCGATGCAAATCCAGAGCGGCTTTTGAACTAGCGCCGATCAGATCGGCATCGACTCAATGCGCCAGCCGGGCACTGGTGTCATCGCAGAGCTCGTCGAGCACCAGCGCATCCGGCTCGAGCCCGGTGCTCCAGTGCACCATCAGCACGATGATCTTGAGCTCGTCGAGCGCCAGCGGGTCGCCCGGCGTGGCCATCGCTCGCTCAATCACGATTTCGCGCAAGCCCGCGGACAGCACGCCCGACGACGCGAGGAAGGTCACGAAGCCCAGGCATTCGGCGCCCAGGTGCTCTTGCTCTGCAGTGGAATAGACGCGCATCGAGCCGGCGGAAGCGGGCAGTGCGGCTTCGCCCCGATCGCGCAGCGCCACGGTGGCGGTGGTCTCGTCGGCATGGCGGATCAGCTGCACGCCCTGAGTGGCGAGGCTCAAGCCGTCGAGCCAGTGCAGCGCATCGCGGATTTCCTCGGCTTCGAAGCCTTGCGCGCTGAGCTTGCGGCCCAGTTGCTCGGGTTCGGGGCACGCGTCGCCGCGCCAGTAATTTTCATAAACGAACACGAGCACTTCGAACATGGAGCCAATATAGCCCACGCGAAGCTACCCGAGCGCGACCCGCTGGAACAAACCGCCCGGCAGGCGCGCGACGCTGCCGGCGAGTTCGAGATCGAGCAACTGCCCCTGCAATTCGGCGACACCGAATCCGGTGCGCGCGCACAGCACATCCAGGCTGACCGGGTCGAAGCCCATGTCGCGCAGCAACCCGTGCGGTGCCGCGCCCTGCGTATCGACGTTTGCCGATTCGGTGGACGCGCTCGCCACGGTGCCATCGTTCAGGCGCAGTTCTTCCAGCACGTCGCCCACGTTTTCGACCAGCTTCGCGCCCTGGCGGATCAGCGCATGGCAGCCGCGCGACTGCGGCGAATGGATCGAGCCGGGGATGGCGAACACCTCCCGGCCCTGCTCGACCGCGAGCCGCGCGGTGATGAGCGAGCCGGACTGCAGCGCCGCCTCGACCACCAGCGTGCCGCGGGCAAGCCCCGCGATGATGCGGTTGCGCTTCGGAAAGTTCTGGTTGAGCGGCGGCGTGCCGAGCGGAAATTCGCTCACGATCAAGCCGCGGGCGGCGATGCGGTGCGCCAGGTCGCGGTGCCGGGCCGGATAGACGCGGTCCAGGCCGGTGCCGACCACTGCCACTGTCGTCAGCCGGTCGGGGTCGCCGGTCGCTTCGAGTGCGCCCTCGTGTGCAGCGCCGTCGATGCCGAGCGCGAGGCCCGACACCACGGCAAGACCCAGTTCGCCGAACGCCCGCGCGAAGGCGCGTGCGTTCGTTGCGCCTTGCGGCGTCGGGTTGCGGCTGCCGACCATGGCGATGCTGCGTTCCATCTGCGTCAAGGCGAACGCCGGTGCGCCGAGCAGGTACAGCATCAGCGGCGGGTCGGCCATTTCGAGCAGACCCGCCGGATAGCCTGCATCGCCGAGCGTCAGGATGCGTCTGGTGGCGCCATGGGTTTCGGTGCCCTGCAGCCATTCCAGCGTCCGGTCCAGCAGGGCGGCCAGGCCGGCGGGTTCTGCCAGCAAGGCCTGCGCTTGCGCGGGACTCACGATCTGCTGCAGCGCCGCCGGCGACTGCGCAAGAACTTCGGCCGGCAATCCGAAGGCGGCCAGCAGCTTGCGCGCAGACGCGTTGCCAATGCCGCCGGCCAGCGTCAGGCGCAGCCAGCCGGCGAGTTCTTCACGTTCCAAGCGAAGCCCGGCCGAAGCTCAGGGATTGATCAGCAGGTCGCCGATGCGCGGCGCGTCGTTGATCTCGAGCACCAGCGCATACGAGACCCGGTCGAAGGGGCGGAACACCATCAGGAGGCCGATGCGCTCGTTGGGGAGCTTCATCGTTTCGCGGCCGGTGCCGGTCTTGTCGACGATGGTCTCGCCGTTCTTGAGGATGGCCAGCACATGGCCGTTCTCGATGCCGTCGCGCGTTCCCTTGTTGATCGCGACCACCTGGTTCTGCGCCGCGAACTGCACCGCGTTGCCGTAGACAGAGACGATGCGCGCATTGATGGGCTGCTCCGGTGCGCGCGGAACATAGCTGAGCAACTGACGCGCAGGCTCCGGCAGCAGGCGGTCGCCGGCGCGCATTTCCTCGCGTGCGGCAACGATGTCGATGGTGGCGGGCACCACGCTGACGAGTTCCTTGCCCTCGACCAGCTCGGTGATGGTGGATTCGCTGCGCTGCAACTGCGCCTTGCCCAGGTACTGCGCTTCGTAGCCGAGGATCTCGCCCGAGGCGGGGTCCTTCAGCGGCGTCGCGTTTCGGAAAATGCGGAAGGTCTTGATCGGACCCGAGGTCTCGACCAGCGGCGAATTGATTTCGCCGCGGGCATAGGCGCGGTCGCCGCGCGCGAGCAGCACACGGCTGTCGTTGCCCGCCACGATGCGCGGCGCGGTCAGCAGGGTGGTTTCGTCGACCACGATCGGCTCGCTCAGGAACGGCTCGATCAGGCTCGGGTTGAGTGTCGGCAGGGCCATGCCCGACAGCGACTCGTAACGGGTGCGCGGCGACAGCTTGATGGTGCCTTCGGGCATGCCGGTGCCGCGGCGCGTGCTCAGACGGGCTCGGCCGCCGGTCTTGTCGAGGTAGAGAACCTGGCCCGGATAGATGCGGTGCGGATTGCTGATGTCGCCCATGTTCATGCCCCAGAGCTCGGGCCAGCGCCACGGGCTGCGCAGATAGAGACGGGAAATCGCCCACAACGTGTTGCCGGGCTTGACCGTGTATTCGTCCGGTGCGTTCGGCGCAAGGTCGCCGACCGGAACGCCGGTTTGCGCCGTCTGCTGCGCAGTCGCGCGCTGTTGCGGCGTGACGGGAAGGTTCTGAGCAAACGCGCTCATGCCGGTGCCCACCATGACGATCATCGCGAGCGCGGCGAAGATGTTCGGACGCATGCTGTGGTTGGTTCGAAGTTTTTTCATGGTTTGATGGTGTGCACACACTGCGCTTTCGGGAGCGGCGTACGAATCCTCACAATTTGCAACGAATTTTGCGCTGAAGCCCTTGATCGGGCAACGTTTATCAGGTCGCTGCCCGTCGGGCCGTCGCAGAAATGGGGAAAATAGCGACAATTTTTCCGTGATTTCATGGCCAAAAGAACCATCCTCAGCTACCCCGACAAGCGCCTGCACACGGTGGCAAAGCCCGTGCAAGGTGTCGATGCGCGCATCAAGACGCTCGTCGCCGACATGATCGAGACCATGCACGACGCCAGCGGCATCGGCCTGGCGGCCACCCAGGTGGACGTGCACGAGCGGCTGGTGGTGATCGACGTCTCCGAAGATCGCAACCAGCCACTGGTGCTGATCAACCCCGAGATCGTCTGGGCCAGCGACGAGAAGGTGCTGAATGAAGAGGGCTGCCTGTCGGTGCCGGGCATCTACGACGGCGTCGAACGCTCCACTGCCGTGCGCGTGACGGCGCTCGATGCCGAGGGCGAGCCGCAGACCATCGAAGCCGACGGCCTGCTGGCGGTCTGTATCCAGCATGAACTCGATCATCTGCTGGGCAAGGTCTTCGTCGAATACCTTTCGCCGCTGAAGCGCAACCGCATCAAGAGCAAGTTGCTCAAGCAACAGCGTGAGGACCAGCGGCAGGACGACCGCGAAGGAAGGCGTTGAAGCTCGCCTTCGCGGGCACGCCCGAGTTCGCCCGCGTCGCGCTCGAAGCCATCGCCGCGGCCGGTTTCGACATCGTCCTGGTGCTCACCCAGCCCGACCGCCCGGCCGGCCGGGGCATGAAGCTGCAGGCGTCGCCGGTCAACCAGCTCGCCATCGCGAAGGGCTGGCCGGTGGCCCAGCCGCGCAGCCTTCGGCTGGACGGCAAGTACCCGGACGATGCGGCCGCCGCGCGGGCCGCCATTTTCGAGGCCGGTGCGGACATCATGGTTGTCGCCGCTTACGGCCTGATCCTTCCGCAGTGGGTGCTCGACGCGCCGCGGCTCGGCTGCCTGAACATCCATGCCAGTCTGCTGCCGCGCTGGCGCGGCGCCGCCCCTATCCACCGTTCCATCGAGGCCGGCGACGCCGAGACCGGCATCACGATCATGCAGATGGATGCGGGGCTCGACACCGGCGACATGCTGCTCGTGCAGCGGCTCGCGATTGGCGACGACACCACCTCGCGGCTGCATGACCGGCTCGCCGCGCTCGGCGGCCAGTTGATCGTGCAAGCGCTCGAGCAGGCCGGCAACGGTGCACTTGAGCGCCGGCCGCAGCCGCCGGATGGCGTGAGCTATGCCCACAAGGTCGAAAAACACGAGGCGCTGGTCGACTGGACACAGGACGCAGCCGCGATCGTGCGCCGCATCCGCGCCTTCGATCCCTTCCCGGGTGCGAGCAGCACGTTCGACGGCGAAACCGTCAAGCTCTGGGCGGCGCAGGCGCAGGCGGCTGCGCCCGCGGATGCGCCCGGCACGGTGCTTTCGGTCACGCCAACCGGCATTGCGGTGGCTGCCAGGGACGCCGCGGTGCTGATCACCGAGCTTCAGCGCGCGGGCGGCAAGCGCCTGCCTGCAGCCGACTTCCTGCGCGGTTTCGACGTCAAGCCCGGGCAGGTCTTCGGCTGATGTTTTTCCTTTCGTCCATCCGGCGCGAGCCGGAGTTTCGCCAGGCCGTGCGCGACATGTCGCCAGTCGCCCTCGGCATTGGCGCCTGGGGCTTGATGACCGGCGTGGCCATGGTCAAGTCGGGCATGAGCGTGGTCGAATCTGTCGCCATGACGCTGCTGGTGTATGCCGGCAGCTCGCAACTGGCGGCCATTCCGCTGCTTATCGCAGGCGCGCCCGCCTGGGTCGTGCTCGCCACCGGCTTCTGCGTCAACCTGCGCTTCGTGGTTTTCAGCCTGCACCTGCGCCCCTATCTCATGCACCTGCCGCGCTGGCGCCGCATGGCCCACGGCTACCTGACGGCCGACATGAGCTATGCGATGTTCACCGGCCGCTATGCCGAGCCGCCCAGGACCGCGGCCGAGCAGCGCGCGCAGGAGGCCTACCTCACCGGCGGCTACTTCGTGACCTGGTGCGCGTGGATGGGCATGAGCATCGTGGGCGTCGTGCTGGCCAACCTGATCCCGCAGAGCTGGGGACTCGGATTTGCCGGTGTGCTCAGCCTGGTGGCGATCGTCTGCTCGATGGCGACGACGCGCCTGCGCCTGCTGGCTGCATCGATCGCCGGCGTCACCGCGGTGGCAGCCTATGCGCTGCCGCTCAAGCTCAACATCGTGGCGGCCATCGGCGTTGCGGTGCTGCTGTGCTTCTGGCTCGAAAAGCAGTTCGGGCTGGACGCGGTGGCGGAGGACGACAAGTGACCCCGGTGAGCGGCGGCACCACCGACTTGTGGACCCTTGCAGTGATCGTCGGCCTGGCGGGCGTGACGGTGCTCACGCGCTGCTTCTTCTTCATCCTCGACCGGCCCTGGGGCCTGCCGGACTGGGCGCACCGCGCGCTGCACTATGCGCCGGTGGCGGCCCTGGCGGCGGTGATCGTGCCGGAGATCGTGATGACGCAGGGCCACCTGGTGTCGACTTGGCAGGATGCGCGCCTGTACGGCGCGGCTGCCGGCGCCGCCTACTACTTCTGGCGCCGCGGCGTGCTCGGGACGATGCTGGCCGGCATGGCGGTCTACCTGCCCCTGCACCTTTGGCTGGGCTGGTAGCTAGTCCAGCTGCACGCCCGCGGCCTTGATGATCTTCCCCCAGCGCTCGCTTTCGGCGCGCGACAGCTTGTAGAAGTCTTGGGGCGTGCCGGGCAGCGCCTCGAAGCCGAAGTCGCCGAACAGCTTCTCCACCTTCGGCCCCTTCATCGCCTTGTGCAGTTCGGCATTGATGCGGTTCACCGCTTCTGCGGGCATGCCGGCCGGACCGATCAGGCCGTGGAAGGCATACGCATTGACGTCCTTGAAGCCGAGCTCGGCGAAGGTCGGCACCTCGGGCAGCGCGCTCGCCCGCTGCGGCAGCGCGATCGCCAGCACCCGCACCTTGCCCGAACGGATGATCGGCAGCCCGGATGCAAGGTCGAGCATCATCGTCGGCACCTGGCCGCCCATGATGTCGGTCATCGCGGGCGCAGCGCCCTTGTAGGGAACATGCACGATGCTGACGCCGGCGCGCTGCTTGAAGAGCTCCATCGCCATGTGGTGCGGCGTGCCGTTGCCGGGCGAGGCGTAGCTCATCTTGTCGGGGTTGGCCTTCGCGTAGGCGATGAACTCGGCCACCGTCCTGGCCGGGAAGTCCGGATGCACGACGAGTGCGACCGGAAAGCGGCCGATGGTCCCGATGTAGGTGAAATCGGTCGCCGGCTTGTACGGCAGCTTGGCGAACATGTGCTCGTTGAAGAGCAGCGCCGCGTTCTCCGCCTGCATGATGGTGTAGCCATCCGGCTTGGACTGCATCAGCACCGAGACGCCGATGTTGGTGGACGCGCCTGGCCGGTTGTCGATCAGGAGCGGCTGACCGAGCGACGGCTGCATCGCTTCGGCCAGCGAACGCGCCAGGTTGTCGGTGCCGCCGCCCGCCGGATACGGCACGATCCAGCGCACCGGCTGGCTCGGATAGGCACTCTGCGCCGGCGCATGGGTTGCCGCCGTGAGCGCGATGCCGGCAGCGAGCAGTTTCAGGAAGCGTTTCATCGGTTTGTCTCCGGGTTTGAAAAAAGAAAACTTCGATAAACATGCGCGCGCGCCGCGGCGGGCGGGGTCGCCGGCCAGCGTTGTCCATCGACCCGCTCACAGCGCGTGGGCCCATTCGGCAATGGCATCCGCCGCCCGGGGCACCAGTTCCGGCTGGCCCGCAAGGTAATGGTTGCCGCCGACGATGTCGACATTGCGAATCAGCTTGCCGCCGGCCGCGAGCCAGGCGTCGCGGGTGCTCGAAAAGGTGGACTGGTCGGCGGTATAGGTCAGGAGCAGCTTCGGCACCGTGGTGCGCGCCAGGTTCGACGGCCCGTCGGCCTGCGAGCGAGACGACCACTGCGAGAGAAAGGCCGTGAGCGAGGTGGTACGCCCCATCGCGTTGGCCGAGTAGTTCACCTGCCGCGCATCGCCCCATACGCTGCCGGGTGCGCGGTCGTTCGCATCGATCGACAGGTCGACGCAACGCGGATCGGCATGCGTGCGGTAGACGACGAAGGCCTGGTCGCGCGGCGCGCCAGGCGTGCTGCGCAGGAGGCGAAGGCGTTCCATCGCCCAGTTTTCCAGCCGGTCGAGCCGCGCCTGCTGTGCCGCACCGAAGCGGGCCAGGAACTCGGCGCTGTAGGGAACGGCGTGCCGCGCGTCGTACATGTCCAGCTCGGGATCGACCGAGAGCGGGTCGTGCTCGTCGGTAACCGAGGGATCGATCCAGTCGCGCATCAGCTTCGATCGGCCCTGGTGCGCCGCACACAGCGCGAGCCCGTCCACCGGCGGCAGGTCGTCGGGATGCAGGTGCGTCGGGTCGCCGTCCGCAAAGTGGTGCGCGGTCAGATTCTCGGCCTGCGATTGATAGAAGCTCGAGAGCGCGGCACCGCCCGAGTTGCCGACCAGCACGACCTTCTCGTAGCCCGCCTTGCGCAGAAACTGCACGCCTGCGCCCAGGTCCTGGATCGCGCGTTCCATCAGCAGCACGGTGTCGTTGCCCATGTAGCGCGAGTTGAGGCCCATGCAGCAGATGCCGCGCGCGGCCAGCGGCTCCATCAGGTAGTGCCCCATGAAGTTGCTGGTCGGGTGCATCACGATCGCCGCGATCTTCTTCGGGCCGGCCGGCGCGCGGAAGGCGCCGTAGATGCGCGGGCGCAGCATCTGCAGGCCCGACTGGCTTTCGAGCGCAGCGCCTGGCTTGACGTCGATGACGGCCAGTTGGAGCTCAGGCATGCGCCGCCCTTGCTCGCAGAACGGCCTTGCGCGCGGTCCACGCGTCGAGGTCGGCATGCGCGCGGCGCGCATGCGCATCCATCTCGGACTGCGGCACCGTGGGCGTGGTCAGCTCGACGCGAATGCCGTTCGGGTCGAAGAAGTAGATCGACTCGATGATGTGGTGGTCGGTCACGCCGAGCACCTCGACGCCTGCCGCTTCAAGGCGCAACTTGGCCGCCAGCAGATCGGCGACGGAATCCACGCGCAGCGCGATGTGGTTGACCCATGCCGGCGTGTTGGGCGACGGCAGCGCGGCAACGTCGTCGCCCAGGTCGAAGAAGGCGATGTACGAGCCGTCCCGCATCTGAAAAAAGATGTGCACGTAGGGACAGAACTCGCCGGTGCTCGGCACGTGGTCGCTCTGGATCACATGCACCAGCGGCAGGCCGAGCAGGTCTTCGTAGAAGCAGCGCGTCTCCTCGCTGTCGCGGCAGCGCCAGGCGAAATGGTGCAGTCCGCGCACGGGCACGGACGGTGAGGATGTTCGCGCAGTCTCGGCGCTGGTCATGGCTTCGTCTCCGGTGGCTCGAAGGCGATTGGGCCCAAACTCTTCTTATGATTCAATCGAAATAATTTCATCGATTGATGAACCGAGGCCATGAATCTCACGCTCCGCCAGTTGCGCGCTTTCGCCGCCGTCGCCGAGACCGGCAGCTTCACCGCGGCGGCCTCGACGCTGCACCTGACCCAGTCCGCATTGAGCGTCCTGGTGCGCGAGCTCGAACGCGAGATGGGCGTGCAGCTGTTCGACCGGCACACCCGGCGCGTGCTGCTGTCCGAAGCCGGCCGCGAGTTCCAGCCTTCGGTGCAGCGGCTCCTCGCCGACCTGGCGGGTGCGGTGGCCGGCGTGACCGAGCTGCGCGAGCAGAAGAAGGGCGTGCTGCGGCTGGCGGCGCCGCAACTCATGGCCTGCACGCTCATGCCCCGCGTCATCGCGGCCTACAGCGCCCGCCATCCCGACGTCGACGTGCGGCTGACCGATACGTTGCCCGAACACCTGCTCGCCGGCCTGCTGTCGGGCGATGTGGAACTGGCGGTCGGCCAGGACGTGGCGGTGGATGCGGCAACGGTCGCGCGCCGCACGCTCTTTCGCGACCGGCACTGGTTGATCTGCCCGCCCGACCATGCGTTCGCGCGGCGGCGCAAGGTGCGCTGGAGCGAGCTCGGCCCCTACACCTTCATCGCGCCGACGCGCGACTTCCGCCAGCGCGTGCTGCCTGAGCTTGAAGCCGATGCGCGCGCCTTCATGCAGCGGACGTCGACGCAGGAGGTCTCGTATATGACGACCGCGCTCGGCATGGTCGCGTCCGGCCTCGGGCTCACCGTCTGCCCGACGTACTCGGCACCCTTGGTGCGCGCCCACGGACTGCAGATGGTCAGGCTCGAGCGGCCCGATTTTCATCGCGAGGTTTGCGTGTACGCACCTCGCGCCGTTCGCTGTCGCCGGCGGCGGCCGGCTTCGTC
>JANOCL010000233.1:0-16695 GCA_031412135.1 Variovorax sp.
TGGCTGTCGTTGAAGTACGCGGGAACGGTGATCACGGCTTCGGTGACCGGCTCGCCCAGATAGTCTTCGGCGGTCTTCTTCATCTTGCGCAAAATCTCGGCGCTGACCTGCTGTGCCGCGAGCTTCTTGCCGCGCACCTCGACCCATGCGTCGCCGTTGTCGGCCTTGACGATGCTGTAGGGCATCAGGTCGATGTCCTTCTGCACTTCCTTCTCGTCGAACTTGCGCCCGATCAGGCGCTTGACCGCGTAGATCGTGTTCCTGGGATTGGTGACCGCCTGGCGCTTGGCGGATGCGCCGACCAGCACTTCGCCGTCTTCCTGGTAGGCGACGATCGACGGCGTGGTGCGCGCGCCTTCCGAGTTCTCGATCACCCGCGTGGTGTTGCCTTCCATGATGGAGACGCACGAGTTGGTGGTGCCGAGGTCGATGCCGATGATTCTGGCCATGTTGTTGCTCCTGAACGCGAAAGTTATGTTGTTGTGAACTTGTGGATAACCCGGTCCGATTCAAGGGACGAAGCGGGGATTTCCTGTGGGTTTGCTGGGGATCAGGCCGGTGCGCTGACCGTCACCAGCGCCGGCCGCAGCACGCGCTCGGCAATGGTGTAGCCCTTCTGGAGCACGGCCACGACGGTGTTGGCCTCCTGCCCCTCGGCCGGCACCACCGAAATCGCCTGGTGCTGGTGCGGGTCGAACTTGCTGCCGGCGGGCGGAGCGATCTCGATCACCTTGTTGCGCTCGAGTGCGCTCTTGAGCTGCCGCAGGGTCGCCTCGGCACCTTCGCGGATTTGCTCGGGCGTGGCATCGCCGATGGCCAGACCCGCCTCGAGGCTGTCGAGCACCGGCAGCAGGCCTTCTGCGAACGATTCGATCGCGAACTTGCGGCCCTTGCTGATCTCTTCGTCGGCACGGCGGCGCGCGTTTTGCACGTCGGCCTGCGCACGGAGGAACTGGTCGGCCAGCTCGGCGTTCTTCTGCTTCAGCTCGGCGAGCTCCGCGGCTGCCGCAGCCAGCGCATCGGCCTCGTTGGCGGCCTGCGCGGCTTCTTGCTCTTCGGGGCTGGGATCGCCCTGCAGGAACTCTGGATTCGGTGTGGTGTTTTGCGGGTCTGACATGCTGAACAACTGGGATAACGAACGATAGCGGGCCAGTTGGGGCCGGCCCGGCGCCTTTTCAAGACAAAAAAATGCGCCGGTGAAGGCGCATCGGGAGGGCGGCGATGCCGGCACGTTCAGTGGGCGTCGAGCAACTCCACGTCGAATTTGAGCGTGGCATTCGGCGGAATCACGCCGCCGGCGCCGCGTGCGCCATAGCCGAGTGCGGCCGGGATGATCAGGGTGCGCTTGCCGCCGATCTTCATGCCGGCAACGCCTTCGTCCCAGCCCTTGATGACCTGGCCCGCGCCGAGCGAAAACGCGAATGGATCGTTGCGGTCGACGCTGGAGTCGAACTTGGCGCCCTGCACGCCATCGTTGTAGAGCCAGCCGGTGTAGTGCACATGCACGTGCTGGCCCGCCTTTGCTTCTGCGCCTTCGCCGACGGTGGTGTCTTCGTACTCGAGGCCGGAGGGAGTGGTGGGCATGGAGCGCTCCTTGTTGAAATGGGGGAGGTTGGGAAAGCCGGAAATTTTAGCGAGCTGCAAGACCGCGAAATTTCAGCCGCGGCGTTTGCCTACTTCGACGCCGGCTGCGTCTTCTTGGTCTGGCTGGCCTGCCACTTGACCGCGAAGGCCTGCAGGTCGGACAGGCGCTTGAGCAGGTCCTGGCCGCTCACGGTCAGGCAGTAGCCGTCGCTGCCGTGGCTCACGATGCCTGCCTCGCGCAGTTCCTTGATGCGGGTGTTGAGCGTGTTGGGCGTGATGCTGCCGACGCTGTCCTGGAGCAGCCGGAAGGTCTGCGCGTGGCCGTCGCGCAGCGCCCAGAGAACCCGCAACGCATAGCGCGCTTCGAGCAGCGCGAGCAACTGGCTGACGGCCGCGGTTTCCTTGCTACTCATCGACGACGCCTCCTCTGGCAGTGCGACGCTCGAGCAGGTCGGGCCGCGGTTCTTTTGATGATGACGGCCCTGGGGGAGCCGGTCGGCGACTATATCGCAGAAGAATGCGTGCTACAAGTTTAATAGCTGTCGCATCAGCGTTGGCGCGGCCTGCAGCGGCAAGCACTCAAGAGCTTGCGTAGTTTGCCATCGCTTCGCCGAGCCGGACCGCGCCCGCTGCCGCCCAGCCCGGATTGAAGGCGAGCGCCGGCGCGGGGAACAGCATCACCACTGTCGAGCCAAGCAGGAAGCGTCCCATTTCTTCGCCCTTCGCAAGCGTGATCTGCCGGTCGGCGTAGTGCCACTCTCGCAGCTCGCCGCCGCGCGGCGGGTTGACCACGCCATGCCATACGGTTGCCATGCTGCCGACGATGGTGGCGCCGACCAGCGCCAGCACGAACGGGCCGCGCGCCGACTCGAACACGCACACCACCCGCTCGTTGCGCGCAAAGAGGCCCGGCACGCCGCGCGCCGTGACCGGATTCACCGAGAACAGATCGCCCGGCACATAGATCATGCGCAGCAGCCGGCCGTCGCAGGGCATGTGGATGCGGTGGTAGTCCTTCGGGCTCAGGTAGAGCGTCGCGAAGCTGCCGTGTGCAAAGCGCTCAGCAAGGGCCGCGTCGCCGCCGACCAGCGCGGTGGTGGTGTAGCGGTGGGCCTTGGCCTGGAAGATCTGGTCGCCTTCGACCGCCCCGAACTGGCTGATCGCGCCGTCGACCGGCGACACCAGGTCGGCCTGCGCGATCGGACGGGCGCCGGGCTTCAGGCCGCGGGTGAAGAATTCGTTGAAGCTGGCGTAGCTCCCGATGTCGCTGTCGAGCGCCTCGGCCATGTCCACGCCGTACTTGGCGACGAAGCGCCGGATGATCCAGGTGGTGACCGCACCGCGTTCCTTGCCCGCCACCCAGCCGGCAAAAGAGGTCAGCGCCTGCTTGGGATAGAGGTACTGATGGAGGACGGGGAGTCGGTCGGACAAGGGGCGCTTCCAGAAAACGGAAGGCGATTCTATCGAGCGCCCCGTGCCGTCCTCGCAGGATGGCGCCTACTCTGCCTTGATCCCTGCGGCCTTGATGACTTGCGCCCATTTGTCCACCTCGGCCTTCTGGAAGGTGGCGATCTGCGCGGTCGTCATGTCCGCCGGCTCCATGCCGAAGCCCTTCATCTTTTCCTGCATGTCCGGCTGCGCGAGGATCTTGCGGACCTCGGCGTGCATCCGGTCGATCACTGGCGCCGGCGTGCCGGCCGGCACGAAGATCGCCTGCCACGACACGACCTCGAAATCCTGCAGGCCCGGCAGGCCGGACTCGGCGATCGTCGGCACGTCGGGCATCGACGCCAGGCGCTTGGCCGAGGTGACGGCGATCGCGCGCAGTTTGCCGCTCTGGATGTGCGGGCCTGCGACCACGGTGGTGTCGAACATCATGTCGACCTGGCCGCCGATCGCATCCTGGATCGCCGGGCCGCTGCCCTTGTAGGGAACGTGCGTGAACTTCACGCCCGACTTGAAGGCCAGCAATTCCAGCGACAGGTGCTGCGACGTGCCGGTGCCCGCCGATGCCGACGAGAGCCCGCCCGGCTTGGCGCGGCTGGCGTCGAGCACGTCCTTCAGCGTCTTGTGAGGGCTCGCCTGGTTGACCACCAGCACCACCGGGTTGGTGCCGATCAGCGTCACCGGCGCGAACGATTTCAGCGGGTCGTAGCCGATCTTCGGATACAGGCTCACGTTGATCGCATGCGAACTGATGGTGCCGCCCAGCATCGTGTAGCCGTCGGGCGCCGCGCGCGAGGCGATCTCCGAACCGACGCTGCCGCCGGCGCCGCCCTTGTTGTCGATCACGACGCTGGTGCCGAGCGCCGAGCCGAGCTTCTGGCTGATCAGGCGGCCCAGCACGTCGGTGGTTCCGCCGGCCGGGAACGGCACGACATAGGTGATGGCCCTGGCGGTCGGCCACTGGTTCTGCGCGAAGGCCGGCAGGCCAGCGAGGCTCGCGGCGGCAGAGGCGAGGGCGGTGCGGACGAGGGTGCGGCGCTGCATGTTGCTTGTCTCCTTGGTTTGAATCGATTCAGTGCATGCGTCAGGGCATGTACTGACCGCCGTTGACCTCGATGATCTGGCCGGTCACGTAGCCCGACAGCTGGTTCGACGCGAGGTACAGGAAGGCGCCGACGCATTCGTCCGGCTCGCCGATGCGGCCCATCGGGATCTGGGCCTTGAAGGCCTGCATCATCTGCGGCGTCGAGAACTGGTCGTGAAAGGGCGTCTGAATCACGCCCGGCGCGACCCCGTTCACCCGGATGTTGTCGGGCGCCAGTTCCTTCGCCAGGCCGCGGGTCGCGGTGCTGACGAAACCCTTGGCGCCGGCATACAGGTAGGCGCCCGGCCCGCCGCCGTTGCGTGCGGCCACCGATGTCACGTTGATGATGCTGCCGCCGCGGCCGTGCTGGCGCATCAGCGGAACCACCTCGCGGCAGAAGGCCAGCACCGAGCGTGCGTTGATGTGCAGCACGTCGTCGAACAGCGCGTCGTCGAACTCTGCGATCGGCACTCGCTTGACCAGGGCGCCGGCGTTGTTGACGAGGATGTCGATGCCATCGCCCCAGCGGGCCGCAGTCTCGCGCACCACGCGCCGGATCGCGTCGGCATCGCGCACGTCGCCCTGCAGGGCGAAGGCTTCGCCGCCGGCCTTGACGATCGTGTCGACGACTTCCTGGGCCGGCCCGGCCGAGCGGTTGTAGTGCACCGCCACCCGCACGCCGCGCGCGGCCAGTGCGATGGCCGCGGCAGCGCCGATGCCGGTGCTGGCGCCGGTGACGAGTGCGGTCTTGCCTTTGAGGTCTTCCATCTCAGTGCTCCATGGCGCCATGCGCCTTTTGCGGCGCATGAAGCGCTGTTGTAGTTCCGGGCGCTGGCGTCCGGGGCGCGTGCCGAGGCCACCGGGTGACCCCCTCCGCGAATGTCCCCCGGCCTTCGGCCTCCTCCTTTATTTCGCTGCGGGGGTCACCCCATGCCCTCGGCACGGGAAGCACCGTCAAGGCATGAAAACGCGGCACGAAAATGCCAGGGATACCGCGGAACCGGCTTTGCCGGGCCGCTGGTATCGCCCCCTTGAGGGGGAGGCGCCGCAGGCGCTTCGGGGGTGCTTCACTTTCCGAGGCTTGCGGCCATAGGCCGCGCCGGGGGACATTCGCGGAGCAGGGCACCCCGTCGGCGTGATCCCGCCCCGAATGACGCCGTCGAATTGACAAGGTTGTTTTCATCCTGGTGTCTTTCTTTCAAGTGACCGGTGCAGGGTTGAAGAGCACCAGTGCGTTATGGAGTTTCCAGTGTTCGGCCCAGGTCTTCCTGCGGCCGCTCGCGACGTCGAGCATGAGCCGGAACAGCTCCCAGCCGACGTCTTCGATGGCGGCGTCGCCATCGGCGATGCGCCCGGCATTCACGTCCATCAGGTCATGCCAGCGCCGCGCCAGATCGCTGCGGGTGGCGACCTTGATCACCGGAACTTCGGCCAGGCCGTAGGGCGTGCCGCGGCCGGTGGTGAACACATGCAGGTTCATCCCGGCGGCGAGTTGCAGCGTGCCGCAGATGAAGTCGCTGGCCGGCGTAGCCGCATAGATCAGGCCCTTCTGTCGGACCTTTTCTCCCGGCGCCAGCACGCCCGAGATCGCGCAGCTGCCCGACTTCACGATCGAGCCCATGGCCTTCTCGACGATGTTGGAGAGCCCGCCCTGCTTGTTGCCGGGCGTGGTGTTGGCGCTGCGATCGACGCGGCCTTTTTCCAGGTACGCGTCGTACCACGCCATCTCGCGGATCATCGCTTCGGCGACCTCGGGCGAAGCGGCGCGCGAGGTGAGCTGGTCGATGCCGTCGCGGACCTCTGTCACTTCCGAGAACATCACCGTCGCGCCGGCGCGCACCAGCAGGTCGGTACAGAAGCCGACCGCCGGATTGGCGGTGACGCCGGAGAACGCGTCGCTGCCGCCGCACTGCACGCCGACCACCAGCTCGCTGGCCGGGACGGTTTCGCGCCGGCGCGCATCGAGGCGCGCCAGATGCACCTTGGCCTGCCGCATCACCGAATCGATCATCGACATGAAGCCGACATGGCCCTCGTCCTGCAGGCAGACCACGTCGAGCTTGTCGTCGCCCGGTTCCTCTGCGCGCTTGTCGACGATCGCAATGGTCCCCGGCGGCATGAGCCGCTCCGGCTGCAGCTTCTCGCAGCCCAGGCTGACCACCATCACCTCGCCGCCGAAGTTGGGGTTGAGGCTGATGTTGCGCAGCGTGCGGATCGGGATCACCGCGTCGGGCGCATCGATCGCAACGCCGCAGCCGTAGCCATGTTCGAGCGCCACCACGTCGTCGACGTTCGGATACCTCTGCAGCAGTTCGGCCTTGATCCGCTGCACCGCGAACTCGGTGACGCCTGCGACGCACTGCACCGTCTGGGTGATGGCGAGGATGTTGCGGGAACCGACCGAGCCGTCGGCATTGCGGTAGCCCTCGAAGGTGTAGCCGTCGAGCGGCAAAAGCACCGGCGGCTTCACCGTTGCGATCGGCAGGCCGTCGAGCCCCGGCGCCGGCGGCATTGTCATCACCCGTTCATGGACCCAGCTGCCGGCGGGCAGGTCCTTGCTCGCATGGCCGATGACGACGTCGTAGCGGCGTATCGCATCGCCGGCGGCCAGGTCGGTCAGCGAAACCTTGTGCCCCTGCGGCACCTTCTCGCGCAGCGCGAGGCCATCGGGAAAAACCGTGCCGGCCGGCAGCCCGCCGTCGTTGGCGACGATCGCGACGTTGTCGCTCGGGTGGATGCGTATGCGGTGCGGCGCACGGGCCGCGGCAGGAATTCCGGTCGTATCCAGCATGACGATTACCTCGGGTACTACTTCATGGCCGCCACGAGATCCGGCAGCCACATCGAGAAGGCCGGCACGTAGGTGACCAGCATCAGGCAGATCAGGAGCGCTCCGTAGAACGGCCAGATGGAACGCATGACCTCGCCCACCGACACGCCCCCGATCGCGCAGCCGATGAACTGCGTGGTCCCCACCGGCGGCGTGTTCAGCCCGAGCGCGCAATTGATGAGCATCACGATGCCGAACTGCACCGGGCTCATGCCGAACTGCATCGCGATCGGCAGGAAGATCGGCGTGCAGATGAGGATGGTCGCCGCCATGTCGAGGAAGGTGCCCAGCACGAAGAGCAGCACGTTGATCATCAGGAAGATGACCCACGGCTCGCTCGATACGCTGGTCATCAGCTCGCCCGTCTTCTGCGGCACTTCGTAGAGTGCCATGAAGTAGCCGAAGGCAGACGAGATGCCGATCAGCAGCAGCACCACGCCGGTGGTCTTGCACGCCTTGGCGCAAGCCTTCAGGAAATCCTTCCAGCTGAGCGAGCGATAGACCAGCACCGTGACGCCCAGCGCCCACAGCACCGCGGTCGCCGCCGACTCGGTCGCGGTGAACACGCCCGAGAGGATGCCCACCAGGATGATCGCGACGATCATCAGCCCCGGCAGCGCGCCGATGAAGGCGGTGAGCACCTCGCCCCAGCCGGGGAACGCGCCGCGGGTCGGGTAGCCGCGGCGGATCGCCACGTAGTAGGCCGCGCCGAGATTGCACAGCGTGAGAAGGAGCGCCGGGATCAGCCCGGCAAGGATCAGGCTCAGCACGCTGACCGAGGCGATGCCGGTGGTCGCGAGCGTGAAGATGATGAGGTTGTGCGAGGTCGGCATCAGCGCGCCGACGAGTGCCGCGTGGGTCGTGACGTTGACCGCATAGTCGGCGTCGTAGCCCTCCTTCTTCATCAGCGGGATCATCACCGAGCCCATGGCCGAGACGTCCGCCACCGGCGAGCCCGCCACGCCGCCGAAGAGCGTGCAGCCGATCACGTTGCTCATGCCGAGGCCGCCGCGCACGTGGCCCACCAGGCTGTTGGCGAAGCGCACGATGCGCTGCGCGATGCCGCCGTAGAGCATCAGCTCGCCTGCGAAGACGAAGAACGGGATCGCGAGGAACGAGAAGATCTGCATTCCGCCGACCATCTTCTGGAACACCACCGCCACCGGCAGCCCCGCGTAGAGCACCGTCGCCACCGACGCGAGGCCGATCGAGAACGCGACCGGCACGCCCAGCACGAGCAGCACCAGGAAACTGAGGGAAAGGACGGTCAGTTCCATGCGGGCACCACTTCCTCGTGGCGCACCAGGGCGACGATGTGTTCGAAGGAGAACATGACGATGAGCAGGCCCGCCACGACGAGCGCGAGATAGTCCAGACCGACGGGCACGCCCATCATGGGCTTGATGTCGGTCCACTTGAGCCGCGTCCACATCCATCCGCTCCAGGCCATGATCCCGCCGAAGAGGGCGACCAGCAGGTGGATGAGGATCTCGATCTTGAGCCGGAACGATTCCGGCAGCAGCACGATGAGCGAGTCGAGCCCGATGTGACCCGCGTCGCGCACGCCCACCGCCACGCCCAGCGCGGTGACGTACAGCACGAGCTGCAGCGCCAGGCCTTCGGCCCAGGTCGGCGTGTCGTTGAAGACGTAGCGCCCCACCACCTGGTACTGCACGCACACGATGATGGTAATGAGCATCGCCACCGCGAGCATCAGGCTGGCCTTCGACAGCAAGGCGCACAGGCGCGAATAGGCGTGGTTGGACGGTGGCCGCGGTGGCCGCTGACTGGGGTCGACCAGGCCGGTCGGCAGCGCGGGGTGTCCGCTCACCGCAGCCGCGACGGCGGCCGGAGCCGCCGAGGGATTGGAGAAGGTCATCGGGGCTCGGGTTTTCGTGGGGCGCGCGGCTGCCGGCGGGCGGAGGCTTTACTTGTTGTCCTGCACGGCCTTGACCAGACGCTGCAGGTCGGGCGTGGCGATGAACTTGGCGTAGACCGGCGCCATGGCCGAGCGGAACGAGGCCTTGTCGACGTCGGCCACGATCTGCGCGCCGCCCTTGGTGACGATATCCAGCGACTTCGCTTCCTGCTCGTCCCAGCGCTTGCGCTGGAACGCGACCGATTCCTTGGCGGTCGCGCGAAACAGGTCCTGGTCGGCCTTGGAAAGCTTGTCGAAGATCGCTTTCGAGATCACCAGCATTTCCGGCGCCATCGAGTGCTCGGTGCGCGAGTAGAACTTCACCGCCTCGTAGTGCTTGAAGCCATCGTAGGAGGGGATGTTGTTCTCGGCGGCGTCGATCAGGCCGGTCTTGAGCGCGGTGAAGACCTCGCCCGCGGGCATCGGCGTGGCGTTCGCGCCCATCGCGCTCACCAGCGCCACCCACAGGTCGGACTGCTGCACGCGAATTTTCAGTCCCTTCGCGTCCGCGATCGTCTTGACCGGCTTCTTCGCGTAGATGGAACGCGCGCCGCTGTCGTAGAACGCGAGGCCGACCAGGCCTTCCTTTTCGCAGCCCTTCAGAATCTCCTCGCCGATCGGGCCGTCGAGCGACTTTCGCATGTGCGCGATCGAGTCGAAGAGGAAGGGCATGGTCGGAACCAGCGTCATCGGGCAGATCGAGTTCAGCGCGCTGATGTTGACGCGGTTCATCTCCAGCGCGCCGATCTTCACCTGGTCGAGCGTCTCCTTCTCCGAGCCGAGCGCGCTCTTGTTGAAGACCTTGATCTTGTACTTGCCGTTGCTGCGCTTGTCGAGCAGCTCGCTCATGTGCTTGACCGCGGCGACTGTCGGGTAGTCGTCGCTGTTGTGCACGTCGGCGGAGCGGAATTCCACGGCCTGCGAGGCGCCGGCGGCGGCCAGGATCGCGGCGGCGATCAGGGTGCGGGTTGCTTTCATGTTGTCGTCCTCGTTTCTTCGATGGTTTGCAATGGTTGTGAAATCCTTGGTGCCGGCGGCTTCCGCCCTCAGGCGCGGAACGCCGGCTCGGGCAGCCCCGTCACGCCCGGCCGCAGCGCGAACACACCGCCCGCGAGCGGCTGTGCCGAGAGGTCGCCGCCGGGTCGAATCGACGTGACGTAGAGCGTGTCGAGCGCCGGGCCGCCGAACGCGCACATCGACGGCTTGGCGACCGGAACGGCAAGCGAGCGGTCGAGCCGGCCATCGGGCGTGAAGCGGTGCACGAGCCCCGCGTCGTTGCCGCAGATCCAGTAGCAGCCGTCGGCGTCGACCGCTGCGCCATCGGGCCGGCCGGGCAACGGCTTCATGTCGACGAACAACCGGCGGCGGCTCGGGGTGCCGGTGGCGGTGTCGTAGTCGAACGCCCAGACGGCCTGCACGTCGGGGTGCGAATCCGACAGATACATGGTGCGGCCATCGGGGCTGAAGGCGAGGCCGTTCGGCACGACCAGGTCGTCGATGTGGATCGATGGCGCATCGCCACCGCCATCGTGGCGATAAAGCCGCCCGACGCGTGCGCCCGCCGCCATGTTCATCAGCATCGTGCCGGCCCAGAAGCGGCCTTGCCGGTCGCAGCGCCCGTCGTTGAAACGCATGCCTTGCATCGAATGTTCGACGGCCGCGATCCGCTCCGCGCCCAGCGTTCCGTCGGCCTGCGGCGCGATCGAGAAGAGACCGCTTTCCATTCCGGCGATCCAGGTGTTCGGCGCATCGCCATAGCGGGCAATGCAGGCCAGCATTTCGTCCCCGGTCCAGAACGTGTGACCTGCCGCAGACCAGCGGTGCAGCGCGCGGCGCGGGATGTCGACCCAGTACAGCGCCTCTTCGGCCGCCGACCACACCGGGCTTTCGCCCGTTGCGCAGCGAGCGTCGACCACGAGCTCGGCCTGGCTGGACATGGCGTTCAGTCCCCGAAAGGGCCTTGCGCCGTGAAGGCGCCGCCCTGGTAGATCGCGTTCGGATCGGTCGGTGCCACGGGCGGTTGCGCTTCGACCTTGTCCCGGAACACCTCCGAGCTGTCCTGCGGCACGAAGCCCAGGTGCGCGGCGGCGCTGTTGTCCCACCACACGTCGCGATTGGCCGACATGCCGTAGACCACCGTGTGCTTCACGCCCAGCGTGAAAAGCGACTTCTCCATCAGCGCGGTGAGGTCGCGGTAGCTGAGCCAGGTGCTCATCATCCGGCGATTGAGCGGCTCGGGAAACGACGAGCCGATGCGGATGCTCACCGTCTCGATGCCGAAACGGTCGAAGTAGAACTGCGCCACGTCTTCGCCGAAGGACTTCGACAAGCCGTAGTAGCCGTCCGGCCTGCGAGCCACATGCGCGTCGAGCGTCTCGGTCTGCCGGTAGAAACCGATTACGTGGTTCGAGCTCGCGAACACCACGCGGCGCACGCCGTGGCGGCGGGCCGCTTCGTAGAGGTGGAACACGCCCTTGATATTGGCTTCGAGGATTTCCTCGAACGGCCGCTCCACCGACACGCCGCCCAGGTGCACGACCGCATCGCAGCCCGCCACCAGCGCATCGACCGCCGACTTGTCGGCCAGATCGCAAGGCACCGTTTCCTCGTGCGGGCCGGCGGCCGGCGCGAGTGCCGCGATGTCGGAAAGCCTCAACACGTCGGCAAAAGGACGAAGCCGCTCGCGCAGCACCTTGCCCAGGCCACCGGCAGCACCGGTGAGCAGGAGGCGGGGCAGCGGCCGCGGGAGGGAGGGAACAGATGCGCTCATGTCTCGGTCATAAGTTATCGGTTGTCGTACAACGTGGCGGCGATTATCATCACGCCATGTCGAGCCTGTCAACGGGGTCTGCCGCCACCGCCGAAGCACCTGCCACCGCCGCAAGTCCGCGCCGGCGCTTGCGGGGGCTCGCGCATGGCCTGGTCGACGACCTGGGCGAAAAGATCCGCAGCCAGAAGCTGCGCCCAGGCGACAAGCTGCCGACCGAAACCGCCATCATGAAAGCCTTCGGCGTCAGCCGCACGGTGGTGCGCGAGGCGCTGTCGAAGCTGCAGGCCGGCGGGCTGGTGGAAACCCACCACGGCATCGGCACCTTCGTGCTGCAGCCCAAGGCGGCCGGCATGTTCCGGCTCGATGCCTCGGACATCGCGACCTCGGTCGACGTGCTCGCGGTGCTCGAGCTGCGCATCAGCCTGGAAACCGAAAGCGCCGGTCTGGCTGCCACTCGCCGCACCGACGAGCAGCTGGTCGCCATGCGCGATGCCCTCGATGATTTCGAGCGCAACGTGGCCGCGGCAGGCGACACCGTGGCACCCGATTTCCGCTTTCACCTGCAGATCGCGCAGGCCACCGGCAACCCGTATTTCGCGGACATCATGAGCCATCTCGGCACCACCATCATTCCGCGCACCCGCATCGCCGCCATCCGCACGCACGACCCGCGCGGCGAGTACCTGAGCCGGGTGAACCGAGAGCACGAGGAAATCTACGCCGCCATCGCGCGGCGCGATTCCGAATCGGCGCGCGCGGCGATGCGCATCCACCTGACCAACAGCCGGGAGCGCCTGCGCAAGGCCCAGGAAGCGGCGCGGAGCGTAGCCGATTCCGCGGCCGCGTCGAACACCGGTCCTGCGGCCTGAAGGTGCGCCGAAGCGCTCGACAGCCGTAGTTTTGAGTTGTACGATGACTGACCTCTTTGCAGCGCAGCCGCGGTGCTGTTCGATCCAAACCATCCGGAGACATCCATGAGCATGAATAGACGCGACCTTTTACTTGGCGCATTGGGCGGCGGTCTGCTGACGGCCGGCGGCGCGCATGCTGCCGACGCCTGGCCTTCGAAGCCGATCCGCATCGTCGTGCCGTACCCGCCGGGCGGCTCGTCCGACATCATTGCGCGCTCGATCAGCCAGCCCCTGTCGGAAGCGCTGAAGCAATCGGTGGTGGTCGAAAACCGTGCCGGTGCCAACGGCAACCTGGGTGCCGACCTGGTCGCCAAGTCGTCGCCCGACGGCTATACGCTGCTTTTGTGCGACGTCGGTGCGCTCGCCATCAGCCCGTCGGTCTACACCAAGCTGCCGTTCAACCCCTCGAAGGACCTGCGCGGCGTCACGATGCTGGCGTACTCGCCGCACCTGCTGGTGGTGCATCCGTCGGTGAAGGCGAGCAGCCTGAAGGAACTGATCGCACTGTCGAAGACATCGGACCTGAATTTCGCCGTGACCGCGACCGGCAGCGCGCCGCACCTGGCGGGTGTCGCGCTCGAACGCGCGAGCGGCGCGCGCTGGGTGTACGTGCCCTACAAGGGCGGCGTGCAAGCCATTCAGGACACGGTCGGAGGCCAGACCCAGGTGCTGATGAACGGCATGCTCGCCACGCTGCCGCATGTGCAGAGCGGCAAGCTCAAGATCCTCGGCGTTTCCAAGGCGACGCGCATGCCGCTGATCGGCGACGTGCCGACCATCGCCGAGCAGGGCGTGCCGGGCTACGAGTCCGGCACCTGGCAGGGCATGCTCACCGCGCGCGGCACGCCCGATGCGGTGGTGCAGCGGCTCAACAGGGAACTGGTCACGATCATCCGCTCGCCCGACATCCGGTCGCGCCTTGCCGGGCAGGGCGCCGAGGTCGTCACCATGGCGCCGACCGAGCAGGAGCAGTTCTTCGAGAAAGAGCGCGTGCGCTGGGCCAAGGTGGTTGCTGCTGCCAACATCAGGCTGGACTGAATGCGGGCTTGACCGGACGCAGAGGACGCGAAGGCACGCAGAAGACGCGAAAAAAATCCAAAGGAAATTTTTCTCGCTATTTTTTGCGCCCTTCGCGAAACCTTTGCGACCTCTGCGTCCGGCCAGTCCGCTTTTGTATTTCTCTCCCTCATTTTTTCCGGACGTTCGATGAACCCGCAAGAACTCAAATCCATCATGGGCTCCGGCCTGCTGTCGTTTCCGCTCACCGATTTCGATGCAGACGGCAACTTCCACAAGAAGGGCTACATCGAGCGGCTCGAATGGCTGGCGCCCTACGGTGCGACCGCGCTGTTCGCGGCCGGCGGCACGGGCGAGTTCTTCTCGCTCACGGCCGACGAGTACCCCGAGATCATCCAGACGGCGGTCGACACCTGCCGCGGCAAGGTGCCGATCATTGCCGGCGCGGGCGGCCCGACGCGCTTTGCCATCCAGTGCGCGCAGGCGGCCGAAAAGGCCGGCGCACACGGCGTGCTGCTGCTGCCCCATTACCTGACCGAAGCCGGCCAGGAAGGCCTGGCCGCACACGTGGAAGCGGTGTGCAAGAGCGTCAGCTTCGGCGTTATCGTCTACAACCGCGGCCAGAGCAAGCTCTATCCAGACACGCTGGAGAAGCTGGCCGCGCGATGCCCCAACCTGGTCGGCTTCAAGGACGGCATCGGCGACATCGAGCTGATGAGCGCGATTTACCTGCGCATGGGCGACCGCTTCGCCTACCTGGGCGGCCTGCCGACGGCCGAGGTCTATGCGGCCGCCTACAAGGCGCTCGGCACGCCGGTGTATTCGTCGGCGGTGTTCAACTTCATCCCGAAGACGGCGATGGATTTCTACAAGGCGGTGGCGCAGGACGACATGGCCACCCAGCACCGGCTGTTGAAGGACTTCTTCATGCCCTACCTCGAGATCCGCAACCGCGGCCAGGGTTATGCGGTGAGCATCGTCAAGGCCGGCGCAAAGCTCGTGGGTCACGATGCCGGCCCGGTGCGCACGCCGCTGACCGAACTCAAGACCGACGAGTACGACGCGCTGGCCGAACTGATCGACAAGCTCGGCGCGCAGTGACTCAACCGGTGCCGCCGCGCCGACAAACAAACAAGGAAACCTTGCCATGCAAAAGAACTTCGACAACCTGATCGCCGGCGAATGGCGCGCCGGCACGGGCTACAGCGACAACACCAACCCGAGCAACCTGGGCGACGTGCTCGGTCACTACACGCAGGGCGACGCGGCCCACGTCAACGCGGCGGTTGCCGCGGCCACCGCGGCCTTTCCGGCCTGGGCGACCGGCAGCATCCAGGCGCGCTCCGACGCGCTCGACAAGATCGGCAACGAGATCCTGGCCCGCAAGGAAGAACTCGGCACGCTGCTGTCGCGCGAAGAAGGCAAGACCAGGCCAGAAGGCATCGGCGAAGCCACGCGCGCCGGCCACATCTTCAAGTTCTTCGCCGGCGAATGCCTGCGACTCTCGGGTGAGCTGGTGCCCTCGGTGCGGCCCGGCATCGGCGTCGAGATCACGCGCGAACCGATGGGCGTGGTCGGCCTCATCACGCCATGGAACTTTCCGATTGCGATTCCCGCCTGGAAGATCGCCCCGGCGCTCGCCTTCGGCAACTGCGTGGTCATGAAGCCGGCCGACCTGGTGCCCGGTTGCGCCTGGGCGCTGGCCGAGATCATCAGCCGCTCGGGCATTCCGGCGGGCGTGTTCAACCTGGTGATGGGCCGCGGCAGCGTGATCGGCGATGCGCTGGTCAATCATCCGGGCGTGCATGCGATCAGCTTCACCGGCTCGGTCGGCGTGGGCCGCAACATCGCGGTGCAGTGCGCGACCCATCAGAAGAAGGTGCAGCTCGAGATGGGTGGCAAGAATCCGCAAGTCGTGCTCGACGACGCCGACCTGCCGCAGGCGGTCGAACTCAGCGTGCAGAGCGCCTTCTATTCGACGGGCCAGCGCTGCACCGCATCGAGCCGGCTGATCGTGACCGAAGGCATCTATGCGAAGTTCATCGAGGCGATGAAGGCGCGCATGGCCAGCATCAAGGTCGGCGATGCGCTGGCCGCCGGCACCGACATCGGCCCGGTGTCGTCGAAGTCGCAGCTCGACCAGGACCTGGAATACATCCAGATCGGCAAGGACGAGGGCGCCACGCTGGCGGCCGGCGGCGAGCGCCTGAAGCTCGACACCGATGGCTTCTACATGTCGCCGGCGCTCTTCAGCGAATCGGTGGCCTCGATGCGCATCAACAAGGAAGAGATCTTCGGTCCGGTGGCCAGCGTGATCCTTGTGAAGAACTACGAAGAGGCGCTCGCGACGGCGAACGACACCGAGTTCGGCCTCTCGGCCGGCATCGCGACCACGTCGCTCAAGCACGCGACGCACTTCAAGCGCCACAGCCAGGCCGGCATGGTGATGGTCAACCTGCCGACCGCGGGGGTGGACTATCACGTGCCCTTCGGCGGGCGCAAAGGCTCGAGCTACGGGCCGCGCGAACAGGGCCGGTATGCGCAGGAGTTCTTCACGGTGGTGAAGACTTCGTACACGCTGGCGTGACTCTTACTCCCTCTCCCGGAGGGAGAGGGAGCGAGACGGGATCAGGCGGAGGGTGTTCTTCGACTGCGCCGCAACCAGTATTCGACCGCTTCGAACAACGCCTCGCTCAACATCGCCAACGCAGCCGCCGGCAGCGCGCCGGCGATCAGCAGTTGGCGGTCATTGAGCGCAAGTCCGGTCACGATGCGCTCGCCGAAGCCGCCGGCCCCGATGAACGCAGCGATAGTCGCCGTGCCGATGGCGATGGTGGTCGCGGTTCGCACGCCGGCCAGGAGCGTCGGCAGCGACAGCGGCAACAGCACCAGCCGCAGGCTCTGCCCGCCTGTCATGCCGAGCGCCGTGCCAGCCTGGCGCAGGCCAGCGGGCACCTCGGCCAGCCCCGTCACGGTGTTGCGCATGATCGGCAGCAGCGAATAGAGCGTGAGCGCGATCAAGGCCGGCAGGGTGCCGATGCTGCCGATCAAGGAGATGAGCACAGCCAGCAACGCGAGCGACGGGATGGTCTGCAGGAGCCCGGTCAGCCCGAGCACCAGTGCGCGCAGGCGCAA
>JANOCL010000234.1:0-10976 GCA_031412135.1 Variovorax sp.
GCCCGCTTTCTCACGGAACTGGGGGCGTCGGACTGGAAGACGCTGGTCGAGGATTTCGAGGCGCATGCCAACCTCCATTCGACCTTGACCGTGGCAGGTTGGGGTGGTGCGATCCAGGCGTACCCGATCGAGAAAAGCGCCTTCATCCACCGCAATGCCCCGCTCAACATGTACGTCACCGGCTTCTGGACCAGTGCCGAGGAGGAGTCGAAGATGCAGGCCTACCTGGCGCGCTGGCGCAGCTTCGTCGCACCGTTCTGGAGCGGCGGCATCTACCAGGACTTCGCCGATACCGACTGCCCCGACTACCGGTCGAACTACTGGGGCGATGCCTTTGCGGCGCTGGTCGCGGTCAAGCGAAAGTACGATCCGTCCGGAGTTTTCAGGTTTCCGCAGGCGATCGAGGCGCGGCCCGGCGGGCAGCCGCCTGCGACCTGGCCGCCGACGGTGGTGGCCTGGCTCCACAAGCCGATCGAAGAAGCCTGATGGCACCGTGCGCCGCCTGCGGGTCGGCCAATCGGCCAGGGGCTCGCTTCTGCGACCAGTGTGGTGTCTCGCTGGGCGAGGTCGCGAAAGTGCCGCCGATGGAGGGCGAGCGCAAGCAAGTCACCGTACTGTTCGCGGACATCCGCGGCTCCACGCAACTGATCGAATCGATGGACCCGGAGGCAGCGATGGGCCAGCTGGACCCGACGCTCGAGGCCATGGCCAACGCGGTGACGCGCTTCGGCGGCGTGGTGAACTCGGTTCGGGGCGACGGCATCATGGCGCTGTTCGGTGCGCCAATGGCCTGTGAGGACCACGCCGTGCGCGCCTGCCTGGCCGCGTGCGACATGATCGACGCCGCCCATGGCCTCGGCGATCCGAACATCCAGATTCGGGTCGGCATCGACAGCGGCGAGGTCGTGATACGGCCAACCGGCAGCGATGCATCCGACTACGACGCCACCGGGGTGGTGGCGCATCTCGCCAACCGGGTGGAGCAGCAGGCAACGCCGGGCTGCGCCTTCCTGACCGATCGGACGGCGCGGCTGGCGCGCGGGCATGTCAGCGTGGTCTCGCTGGGGCGTGTGCCGATCAAGGGGCTGTCCGAGCCGCTCGAGCTGTTCCAGCTGCTGACGGCCACCGCGCGCCCGTCCTGGGAAGCGCGCTGCTCGGTCCATGCGCTGAACGCCTTCGTCGGGCGCGATGCCGAACTGCAACAGGTGGCGGCGGCGCTGGGCCGCGCGGGCCTGGGATGCGGCCAGGTCGTCACGCTGGTGGCCGATGCGGGGTTCGGCAAGTCCCGGCTCGCGCACGAGTTCCTGCGCGAGCTGCCCAGCGGCAGCTGGAACGTGCTGCGCGTGGCTGCCATGGCGCACATGGCCGGTGCGCCGTACCACCTGGCGGCCGAACTCCTGCGCTCGCTGCTGGCGGTGGATGCGGCCGACGACCGCGCGGAGGTCGCGCGCAAGCTCACGCACACGCTGGCGCTGATCGACCCCGAAGGCCTGGCCGATCTCGCGCCGCTGCAATCGCTCCTCGACCTGCCGGTCCGGGAAGACGAGTGGCCGGGGCTGGCGCCGCCGGTGCGCCGCAGCCGTTCGATCGCCGCGTTGCGCAGCATCGTCCTGCGCGAGGCCGCGCTGCATCCCCTGGTCCTGCTCGTCGAGGACTATCACTGGGCCGACCTGCCCAGCGCCGAACTGCTCGATGCATTGGTCGAAGGCATGGGCACAGCCCGGTTGCTGCTGCTCGTGACCACACGCCCCGATCGTCCTCCGCCGTGGACGCGGCGCAGTTGCTGCCTGCAGCTGCAGTTGCCAGCGCTGGAGCCTGAAAGTGCAGCGCTGCTGCTGTGCGAGTTGATCGGGCCTTCCAGCGACCTCGACGCCCTGCGCCAGCAGATCCTGGGGAAGGCCGGCGGTGTGCCGCTGTTCATCGAGGAGATCGTGCGCTCGCTGAACGAAACCGGCGCGCCCATGCACCGGGCGGACGAGGTCGTCATCCCCGCGTCGGTGCAGGCCATCATCGCTGCCCGCATCGACCGTCTGCCGCCGGTGCGGCGGCGGCTGCTGCACGTGGCCTCGGTGATCGGCAAGGACGTGCCGCTGAATCTGCTCGAGGCCGTGGCCGACCTGCCGCGCGACCAGCTGGAGAGCGGGATCGCCGAACTCCTGCAGGCGGAGTTTCTCTGCGAGCTCGACATCCCGTCGGGCCGGGAATACACCTTCAGGCACGTCCTGATCCAGACCGTCGCGTATGAGGAAATGCTGCGCAAGACGCGCCGCGACCTGCATGCACGCGTGATGGGCGCGATGGAGACCTTGCTGGCGGATCGCCTGGGCGAACTGACCGAGCGCCTGGCCGATCACGCGATGCGCGGCGAAGCCTGGCCCGCCGCCGTAGCCTATGCGCTCAAGGCCGGCGACCGCGCGACGGGGCGCTGGGCATGGCGCGAGGCGATCGGCTTTTACGACCGCGCAATCGAGGCGCTCACCCATCTGCCTGTGAACGAGGACACCGTCAAGGCCTCGATCGAGGCGCGGCTGCGGCTGCGCGTGGCGCTGCCGGGGGTGGCCGATCTGCCGCGCATCGCGCGCTGCCTGGAGGAGGCGAGGACTCTGGCGCTCACGGTGGGCGATCCGGCGAAGCTGGCCGAGATCGATACCAGCAAGTGCCTCACCCTGACCAAGGTGGGCCAGCTGGCGCCCGCGATCGAAGCCGGCCGGCAGAGCTATGCCCGCTCGCGCCAACTGGGCGAGAAGGCCGCCTTCCTGAACGCGAGCTTCGCGCTGGCGCAGGCCTACTGGTACCAGGGCGAGTTCCGGCAGTCCGAGGAACTGCTGGTCGACCGTCTCGACGACATGCGCGGCGAACTTCGCCTGAGCAACACCGGCACCACGGGCACGGCGTCGGTGCTGGCACTCATCTGCCTGTCGAAGACCTGCGCAATCACCGGGCAGCATGCGCGGGCCTCGGCCAGCATTGCCGAGGCCCGCGCGATCGCGCACGAACTGGGCAAGCCCTTCGATCTGAGTGTTTGCGGCGTGGGAAGCGGGTTCTGCCTGTTGCTAGACGGTGATCCCGAAGGCGCCATCGCCGAACTCGAGGAGTCGCTGCGCCTGGCCCGCGCCGCCGACATCGCGCTGCTGATCCCGTCCTCGCAGCGCTATCTGGGCCGCGCCTACGCGCTGATGGGCCGGCTGCCGGAGGCGCAGGCGGTCCTCGACGACGCCATCGCGCGCACCACCGCCGCGGGCCTGCTCGGAATGCAGCTGTGGTCGCGTGCCGCGCTGGCGCAGGTCCAGCTTCGCTCTGCGCCCGGAGAGGCCGGCGAAACCCTCGTCAGCACGCTGGCGCTTGCGCGCCAGTACAGCTTCAGGCCGCTGCAGGCGCACCTCATGCGATTGCTCGGCACGCTGCATGCGTCGAACGGCGAGGCCGGGCAGACCGAAGCGGCGCGCGACTGGACTCGCCAGGCCATCCAGCTGGCCGATGCGCTCGGCATGGCACCTGAAGCGGCGCAGGCGCGGCGAGAATTGGCCGCATGGCGTATCGACCTGCGCGCGCGCATTGAGTAATGTCTGGATGTGAATCAACCAGTTGTTTGCAAGAAGGAGAACCTCATGGACAAAGGCAGCGCGAAGAAAGAAACCAAAAAACCCGCGAAGAACAGGTTCGTCGTCGACCTGGGCGCGATGAATCTCACCGAACAGCACCAGCGCTCGGTGGCGGCCGCGATCCAGGGCGCGGTGCTCGCACACCTCGCGGCCAACCACCCGCTGCCGATGCAGCGTGTGGGGCTGGTCGATGACGGCGGCATCGCCGGCATGTACCTGCCAGACCCGAAACCGGAACCCGAGCCCCAGCAGTGATCCACGAGGCTGCGGGCAGCCCGCTGTGTCCCAGCGCGCCGGCGGCCGCAGGCGCGGCGCTGATCGGCGTGGTCGACGCGAAGGGGCGGGTGGTGCACCTGATAACGCCGCTTGTGGTGGATGAGAACTTCGTCGAGGTGGCCCACAGGAACGGCACGCCCGAGCGGCGCTTCCGCTTCGCTTCACCCTGCCAGGAAGGACGCTGCAGCCATTGGGCCGGGCAGCAGTGCGGGCTGATCGGAAAGCTGCACGGTGCGGCAGCCGGGATCGGGCTTTCGAACGACGAGGCGCCGCTGCCGCCCTGCACCATTCGCGCCCAGTGCCGGTGGTGGCAGCAGCGCGGCCGCCAGGCTTGCGGCGTGTGTTCGGTGGTGGTGACTGACCAGCGTCTGCCGGCTTCCTGAACCGCAGTGCCACGCCGGGCACGCTTCGGTGCCTGGCTCTGCCGGCTTGTCCGTCTTGCTTCCGGCGTATGCCGGACGATCGGTGCTCGGCCGTGCTGGAACTGGACGTGGTCTATCGAGCGGCGTAGCATCGTTTTTCCCTTGCCGCCCGAGCCGCAGCGACAAGACGCCATTCGTGCGGCTGCAACGGAGGTTCGTATGAGCTATCACCTGGAAGGACGTCTTCTCGAGGTCTGCAACTGCAACGTGCTGTGCCCATGCTGGATCGGCGAAGACCCCGACAACGGAACCTGCGACACCATCATCGCGTGGCGCATAGACAAGGGAACGATCGAGGGCGTCGACGTGGCCGGCAACACCATCGCGGCCGTGGCGCATGTGCCGGGCAACATCCTGCAAGGCAACTGGACGGCGGCGATCTACGTCGACGACCATGCATCGAAGGCGCAGGAGGAGGCTCTGCTCAAGGTCTACACCGGCGAGGCCGGCGGGCCGATCGCCGACCTCGCCGCGCTCATCGGCAAGGTCGTGTCGGTGGAGCGCGCGCCGATTCGCTTCACGGTGAACGAAGGCAAGGGCGAACTGGAGATCGGCGAGAACTTCTACGCCGAACTCGAGCCCTACCGCGGCGCGACCGGCGCGCAGACCACGCTCTCGGACACCGTGTTCTCGACCGTGCCCGGCGCTCCGGTATTCGTCGGCAAGGCCCCGACCTATCGGTCCAAAAACGCCGCCCTCGGTATCGACCTCGACATCAAGAACCACAACGCCCTGCAGAGCACGTTCGTCTTCGACGCGTGAGCCTCGATGAGCGTCACCGCGGGTGCTGCGCCGGCGCGACCACCGCCTGACAGTGCCTCCCGTCACCGCCGCGTGTTCCTGCCGGTCCTGGCAGCGCTGGTCGCGCTCGCGTGGCTTGTGTTGTGGGCTTGGGCGAGCAGCCCGTACGGACGCTATCTCGAGCACGATGACTGGACGTCGTCGGGACCGGCAGCGCTCCTGTGCCGCGCCGTTCCGGCAGGCGGTGTGGTGGTGCCCCTGGTGCTCTACGCCGTCGCGTGGATTCTCATGACGACCGCGATGATGCTGCCGACCACCTTGCCCCTGTTCAACGCCTTCGACCGGCTGACGGCCCGGCGCCCGGACCATGGGCGCCTGCTCGTGCTGCTCGGGCTGGGTTACATGACGGTGTGGGGCGCCTTCGGGCTCTTGGCGCACGTGCTTCACGGCGGGTTGCTCGCCGTGCTCGCCAGGGAGCCCGCGCTCGCCTGGCACAGCTGGCTGATCGGCGCCGCCACGATCGCGTTGGCCGGCGCCTTCCAGTTCAGCAAGCTGAAGCATCGCTGCCTGGACAAGTGCCGCACGCCATTGAGCTTCGTCATCGAGCACTGGCGTGGGCAAGCTCAGTCGCGGCATGCCTTCATGCTCGGCGCGCACCACGGCCTGTTCTGCGTCGGCTGCTGCTGGGCACTGATGCTGCTGATGTTCGCGCTCGGCACCGGCAGTCTCGGCTGGATGCTGCTGCTCGCCGCCGTGATGGCAGTCGAGAAGAACCTCCCTTGGGGCCGGCGGCTCAGTGCGCCGCTCGGGATCGCTCTGCTGGCCTGGGCCATTGTCCTGGTGGCGACCCATGCATGAGGAGCGAGGCGGCCTGTCGACACTCCGGACGATCGTCCTCACCGCGGCGGCCATGCTCGCCTTCGCCGCCAACTCGTTGCTGTGCCGGCTCGCACTGCAGTGGGGAAGCATCGATCCGGCCAGCTTCTCCAGCATCAGGCTGGTGTCGGGAGCGCTTGCTCTCGCCGTCATCCTGCATGTCAGGCCGGAGCGCGCAGCGCAGGGCCGTGCCGACTGGCTCGCCGCCGCCATGCTGTTCGCCTATGTCGCGTTCTTCTCCTTCGCCTATGTGAGCTTGTCCGCGGGCACCGGTGCATTGATTCTGTTCGGTGCGGTTCAACTGACGATGTTCAGCGTTGGACTGCGCTCGGGCGAGCGCTTCGGACCGATCGCGTGGATCGGTTTCGTGCTGGCTCTCGCAGGGCTCTTCGTCCTGGTGTTGCCGGGTGTCGCCGCGCCGCCGCCGCTGGGCGCCGCATGGATGGCGATGGCCGGCGCAGCCTGGGGCGTCTACTCGCTGCGCGGCCGCGGCGTCGCAGATCCGTTGGCCGCGACGGCGTCCAACTTCATCCGGGCTGCGCCGCTTGCGCTGCTGCTGAGCCTGCTGCTCGCCACCAGCGCGCAGGCCAATGCGGCCGGGGTCGCCCTGGCGATAGCGTCCGGATCGATCACCTCCGGCATCGGCTATGTCATCTGGTATTCGGCCTTGCCGAGGCTGTCCGCCATGCGCGCCGCCACCGTGCAACTGTCGGTACCGCCCATCGCCGCATTCGGTGGGGTGCTGTTCCTCTCGGAGGCAATCACGCCGCGCCTGGCCGTCGCCTCCGGGGCGATCCTCGGTGGCATCGCGTTGGTGCTGACCAGCAAGTCGCGCAAGCCGCGCCGGTAGCGCGGCGCTTCTGCCCTGGCCCCAGTCGCTGCGCGCCGCAGTCAATCTGCTTCGGGGTGACCTGGCGGTGCCGACATCTCGATCTCGCGACGGTGCCGCCCGGCAGGCGCTCAGGTGCTGCGACTCGATTGCGGCCGCGATGCGGAGCAGAGCAGCAACTCGTTGGGACCGTGCCAGCCCTCTGCGCCTTGAAACCGAACCAGCTCGTCCTCCATCTCCTGCCAGGCGGCCCGTCGAGCCTCCGCGTCAAGCGGCGCGAGAACTTCCATGATGGGCGAGCCCGAATCGCGAACGAAGGAAACGTAGGTGCTTGCATCGGCGAGATGGAACGGCGCTGCGAGCGCCTGCACGGCAATGTCGGCATAACCGGCCGCCGCCAGCAAGCTCGCCATCCGGCCGGGTTGGCTCAGGCTGAACAAGCTGCCCGGTGCATCGTTCGATGCGCTCCCGTCCAGTCCCCGGTGCCTGCGGGCCACTTTCATCATGATCGAGATGCACGGGTTGTTCGCGGGTTCCCCGAAGACCAGCGCGACGAAGCGCCCTCCGGGCCGCAAGGCCTCGAAGACAGAAGCCAGCGCAGCAGCAGGGTGCGGGCAGAACATGAGGCCCAGCCGGCACAGCGCGGCGTCGAAGGGGCGTACCGACGGAACGGGTTGCTCCGCGTCTGCCACAGCGAAGGTGACGTTCGTCAGGCCGGCTGCCTGAATGTTCCGGCGTGCGAAGTCCAGGATCTTCGGCGAGATGTCGGTCGCAAGCACCTCACCGCCCGGTCCGGCGGCCCGTGCGATGTCCTTCGTCTGATCGCCGGCGCCGGCGGCCAGATCGAGCACGCGCGCCCCTGCATGAATCTGCGCTTCGGCAAGCAGCGCAGCGGTGGCAGAACGCAGCCATGCGTGAACGATCGGCGTGCTCCGGTCCCAGCCCTCGGCTGCCCGGTCCCAGGCATTGGCAGCGGCGCCCGTCATGAGTCGCCTCGAATGCCGGCTCGGACCAGCAACGGTGCCCAGGCTTGGCGATCGCTTTCGATCTTTGCCGTGAGCTGCGCCGGCGTGCCGTGCGCGGCGACCATGGCCCCGTCCTGCAATCTCCGCGCCAGGTCTCCGCGTGCGACCACCGCGCGCACTGCCTCCGACGCTTCCTCCGCGATGGCCGCAGTGGCGCCTCCTGGCAAGAAGAACGCGAACCACTCGCGCATCACCGATCGTGCGTAGCCCTGTTCCGCCAGCGTGGGCACCGTGGGCGAGAACACGCTGCGCTCGCTGCCCGAGGTGGCCAGCATCCGCAGCCGGCCACCAGTCAGCTGCGGCAGCAGCAAGCCCTCGGGCAGCACGAGCACGGCCACCTGGCCGCCGAGCAGCGCGACCATGGCCGGTGGCCCTCCGGGATACGGCACGTGGCGCCAGCTCACGCCGGCCTGATCGAAGACCATGGCTTCAAGGATGTGCGGCAGCGTGCCTGTCCCCGGCGATGCGGCATTGGCGGAGGCCGGATGGCTACGCATCCAGTCGACCAGCGCACGCATGCCGGCGACCTCGGCCGGCACCGCGGGCCCCACCGCGACACCGAGATTCATCTCCGCCGCGACCGACACCGGGCGAAGGTCTTGCGCAGGTTCGTAGCCCAGCTTCTCGTACAACGTCGGGTAGAGACTGGCGAGCGCACCCTGCGCCAGCAACCAGGTCGTGCCATCGGGCGGCGCCGCCTTGAGCGCCTGCACTGCGATCTGTCCCGCGGCGCCGGGCCGGTTGTCGATCACGACCTGCTGGACGAACCTGCCGGTGAGTTCCTCGCCGAATCGCCGCGCCAGGATGTCCGGTACGCTGCCGCCCGGGCCGGTGCAGATGATCCGGAGCCGCTCGCGCTTTGCTGCAGCGGCGGTTTGCGCGAAACCGGCAGGGCTGCAGATCGCAGCCGCTGCCCCCGCGAGCATCAAGCGCCGCCGGCGTGTGCTGCAAATGGCGAGAGGATGTGTCTTCATGGGGTCGACTTGAAGTAGCAGGGAGTCCAGCCTATGCCCGTGCCTGCGCCCTCACAAGTCGCAAACTTGCAGAACGGGGCCGCAATAGTGCATAACGGGAAATGCTCGACTGGAACGACCTGAAGTATTTCGTCGCGGTCGCGCGGCACGGCAGCACGCTCGCTGCGGGCCGGGCACTTCGGGTCGACCCGTCCACCGTGCAGCGAAGGCTCACGGCACTCGAGCGTCACATCGGGCGTGCCCTCGTCCAGCGCCACACCAACGGTTACCGGCTCACCGATTTCGGCGTGGAGATGCTCGAAGCCGCCCAACAGGTGGAGCAAGCCGCGCGCGCGTTCGAACAGTCGCTTGTCGTCTCGAAGCGCAATGCAGCGGGCGTGATTCGGCTCACCTGCCCGGAGCCGTTGGTCAACCGGCTGATGCAGTCGGGGTTGCTGGACCGGTTTCACCTGCTGCATCCAGGCCTGCGCGTGGAGTTCGTGATGAGCGACAAATACATCGATCTGCGCTCCGGCGATGCCGACGTGGCCCTGCGTTCCGGCGACACCGACGATGACGTGCTGGTCGGCCGCAAGGTCGGCGACTCGCTGTGGGCGGTCTATGCGAGCAAGGACTATGTACGGCGCAACGGAAGACCGTCGTGCGTCGAGGAACTTGCAGAGCACTCCCTGGTTGGTTTTGACGAGAACATGGCAAGCCACCGTGCAAGCCTCTGGCTGCGTCAGGTGGCTCCGAATGGCGCTGTGGTGGCGCGCAATGACAGCGTGCTCGGCCTTCTGCTGTCGGTCAAAGCGGGCGTCGGCGTCGGACCTCTGCCGACCGCCCTCGGCGACTCCGAAGCGGAGCTGGTCCGCGTGTTCGGCCCGGTGCCCGCCCTCGCACGGGATTGGCGACTGCTCGCAATGCCCGAGACCCGGAAGACAGCGCGCGTCTCGGCCTTCTTCGAGTTCATGGTGGAAGAGATCGAGGCACTGAAACCGATCATCACGGGTTGAACGTCGGCAGTGACGTCATCGCCGGCAATTCATTCGCAATGCGCTGAATGGAGACACGCCATGGATTCGGGATCGACCTGCCCCGAAACGCACAGGAAGCCGTTCGACCTGATCGCTGGCGAATAGCGATTCTTTTTGTACAGCGCCTGGCGCCCGGCCGGAATACGACGTCACGCTTGACCATGGATTGCTTTCCTTGAATGAGTCGAAATCTTCGACTCAGCTGGAGCAGAAATGGACCGCAGGACCAGAAAAGCCTGCGGATGGGCATTCGCGTCAGGACTTCGCCTTGCAATCGGGCCGCTGCAGCAGCAAGATCGCACGCCGATCCACCCACGGAGTCCACGATGCCGAATCCCCAGACCGAACAAATCGCGCGCCGCCTTGTGGCGCTGTGTCGCGAAGGCAAGTTCTCGCAGGCCCACGACGAGCTGTATGCCGAAAATGCGCGCAGCATCGAGGTGGAAGGGATGAGCGGCGGCGCTCTCGGCAATGTCGAGGGACTGGACGCCATCCGCCAGAAAGGCCGTGAATTCGAAAACACCTATGACGAGATGCACGGTATGTCGATCAGCGACCCGCTGGTTGCAGGCCCGTTCTTCACGTGCACGATGGCGATCGACGCGACCTGGAAGGGCCGCGGGCGCAGCATGATGGAAGAGATCTGCGTCTACGAGACAGCCGGTGGAAAGATCGTGCGGGAGCAGTTCTTCTATTCAGCGGCATAGAACCGCCGTCCTTCAATTTTTCAGCAGGTCGGCAATGCGGTCCACCTCGGGCAAAGGGCCGATCCCTGGCGAATCGCCGAGGTCGACGATGCCGTCACGAACGCAGCTCATCGCAGGGCTCAGCGCAGTGCGCAGCGGATTGGGATTCGAATCGATTTCCAGCATGCCGCCGCCGCCGGCGGCCGCCAACAGGTGGCCAGACGCCAGCAGACCGATGCCCGCGCCCAGGTAGTGCGGGCAATAGCGCAGGCCTTTTGCGCGAATCCGGCCGATCACCGGCCAGCAGCCGGAGATGCCGCCCCACTTGGCCGCATCCGGCTGCACGATCGAAAGCGTGCCTGAATCCAGTGCGCTGTCGAAGGCCTCGGCACCCAGCAGGTTCTCGCCGGCTGCAAGAGGAACGGCGCATCGGTCGCGCAGAAGCTGCCATTCGGCCCAGGGGCGGTCTGCTCGCAGCGGCTCCTCGAGCCAATCGAGGCCGAAGGGCGCCAGCCGCTGCGCCATCGCG
>JANOCL010000235.1:0-5396 GCA_031412135.1 Variovorax sp.
TAGACGGCGTGGCTTTCGATCACGTCGCTCGTCCAGTCCTCCCAGTCTCTGAGCCACTGCACGAGTTGCTCGGGGTTGCCCCTGCTGTGCCAGCGCAACAATGCCGCTGCGGTAGGCGGCGTTCCGGCACGCACCGAAAACTCGATGAGCTGGCGATCTCGACGGCTGAAATGGTTGTACAGAACGGGAAGGTATCCGACCGTCAGTGCAATGAAGCCGAAGCCGGTGCCGGCCTCCACGATGATGAGCATCCGCGCCAGCGTGCTGCGCGGCACTGCGTCTCCGTATCCCAGGGTGAAGAACGCGTCGCCGCTGACGATGAACTCGTTGGCCAGGGAGCGTGCCGGGCTGTCGCCCAGGATCGAATGCGTGGCCCATTGAAGCAGGGCGAAGCCCGTGATCAGGGAAACGGCCCAGAGCATGAAGATGGAGACCATCGCCAGCGGGCCGTAAACGCCGAGGAAGTTCTCCCGCCGATGCCCCGCGGGCCAGCGCCTTGCGAGCCAAGCCCAGGCGCCCCAGGTGCAGTCGAAGAAGTATCGATTGAGGCGGACGCGCCGGTGAACCGGGCGCGGAAGCAGCACGACCTCGAAAGCATCGATCAGCGTTGCCAGGACGATGACCGTTCCGGCCAGCGCGACGACGTAGGGAGTCAAGCGTGCGTGCCTTGCACCTGTATTTGACGAACTGGGCCAGTCTAGGGTGCCCGTATTCCAGCACGGGACGCACGCACCCCGCTCAATGCGCCATTACTTCGGCGTGGAGCCCTGCACCGGCTTGGCCTTGTTGGGACGCCGCTCGTCGCGGGTGTCTGCGCGGCGCTCGCCCGCGACAGCTGCGCGATCGGTACCGATAGCACCGCCCTCAGGCGCCTTGGGTTGATCGCCGCCCGGCGCGCGCACGCCGACCTGCGGCCGCATCTCTTTCCTGGCTTCGCCTGCCCGCTCGGACTTGCCGGTTGCCACGCCGGGCGTGGCGGGCGGTACTGCGGCGCCGGGAGGATTGGATTGCGCATACGCGCCAGCAACGAAAAAGCCGGCAACCAGAAGAGCAAGAGATTTTTTCAAGTGAGGACTCCGTAAAAACGAAGAGGCTGACAGCAGCTTGCAGGATTGAAGTAGGACGATTGCGCAATGCACCGACGACCGGCGCGCGGTCGCTGTGGGCTGCGGCCTACGTGGCGACGATGTGTGCATGAAGCGCAAAAGCGAAACCCTGGCCTGAGGGGTTTCACCGAAGCCCCTCGCCCACGGCTGCGGCGCATACTGGCGAAAACATCCGCGCCGGCCCCTTCTCGGCGGCCTCGGGGCGACAGCCAGGAGACCGCATTGCAGCGAACCGATATTGCCAACCCGGCCTATTTCCACAAGGTCGTCGATTGCCAGTACGCCTGTCCGGCGCACACCCCCGTACCCGAATACATACGCCTGATCGCGCAGCGCCGCTACAGCGACGCGTACATGGTCAATTGGGTTTCCAACGTCTTTCCGGGCATCCTCGGGCGTACGTGCGACCGGCCTTGCGAGCCCGCGTGCCGGCGCGCCCGGGTGGAGGAAAGCAATGCGAAAGGCCCGGAGCCGGTGGCCATCTGCCGCCTCAAGCGCGTGGCGGCCGACATGAAGGACGATGTGCGTTCGCGCATGCCGAAGCCCGAGCCCAAGAACGGCAAGCGCGTCGCCTGCGTGGGCGCGGGGCCGGCCTCGCTCACCGTCGCGCGCGACCTGGCGCCGCTCGGCTATGAAGTGACGGTGTTCGACGGCGAAGCCAAGGCGGGCGGCTTCATCCGCACGCAGATCCCGCGCTTTCGCCTGCCCGAGTCGGTGATCGACGAGGAGACGGGCTACATCCTCGAACTGGGCGTGGAATTCCGCAGCGGCGAGCGCATCGACTCGATGACGGCGCTGATGGAAGAGGGCTGGGACGCGATCTTCGTCGGCTGCGGCGCGCCGCGCGGACGCGACCTTGATGTTCCCGGCCGCCGGGAAGCGGCGGCCGGCATCCACATCGGCATCGACTGGCTGAACTCCGTTTCGTTCGGCCACGTCACGGGCATCGGCAAACGGGTGATCGTGCTGGGCGGCGGCAACACGGCAATGGATTGCTGCCGGTCGGCCCGCCGGCTGGGCGGCACCGACGTGAAGGTGATCGTGCGCAGCGGCTTCGAGGAGATGAAGGCGTCTCCATGGGAAAAGGAGGACGCCCAGCACGAAGGCATCCCCATCATCAACTTCCATGTGCCCAAGGCCTTCGTTCACGACAACGGCAAGCTGATCGGCATGCACTTCGAGATCGTCCGGGCCGAGTTCGACGACCGCGGCCGGCGCACGCTCGTGCCCACCGGCGAGCCGGACCCGTATTTCGAGTGCGACGAGGTGTTGGTGGCCGTTGGCCAGGAGAACGCCTTCCCGTGGATCGAGCGCGCCTCGGGCATTGCGTTCGACGCGCACGGCCTGCCGATGCTGGACAAGAACACCTTCCAGTCCACCGTGCCCCGCATATTTTTTGGCGGCGATGCGGCCTTTGGCCCCAGGAACAACATCACGGCCGTGGCGCATGGGCATGAGGCGGCGGTGTCGATCGACCGGCTGCTGCATGCCGAGCCGGTCACCGTTCGCCCGGCGCCCATGACCAACCTGGTGTCGCAGAAGATGGGCATCCACGAGTGGAGCTACGACAACGACACCTCCAACGACCTGCGCTACAAGGTGCCATGGACCAAGGCCGAGACGGCGCTCGCCAGCATCCGCGTCGAGGTCGAATTGGGCTTCGACGCTGCCACCGCCTTCAAGGAGGCCGAGCGGTGCCTGAACTGCGATGTGCAGACCGTGTTCACCGAGGCCGCCTGCATCGAATGCGATGCCTGCGTCGACATCTGCCCGATGGACTGCATCAGCTTCACCGCCAATGGCGACGAGGCCGAATTGCGGCCCCGGTTGAAGGCGCCGGCGCTCAACCTGGCGCAGGACCTGTACGTGTCCGGCGGACTGAAGACCGGCCGCGTGATGGTGAAAGACGAGGACGTCTGCCTGCACTGCGGCCTGTGTGCCGAGCGTTGCCCCACGGGGGCGTGGGACATGCAGAAGTTCCTGCTGACGATGGCCACGGCAGGACAGAGGGTCGCCTCATGAATCAATTGGAGGCGGTCAACGATTTCGTCATCAAGTTCGCCAACGTCAACGGCTCGGGTTCGGCATCGGCCAACGAACTGTTCGCCAAGGCCATCCTGCGCATGGGCGTGCCGGTGAGCCCGCGCAACATCTTCCCCAGCAACATCCAGGGCCTGCCGACCTGGTACGAGGTGCGCGTGACCGAAGAGGGCCACATGGGGCGGCGCGGCGGCACCGACATGATGGTGGCGATGAACCCGCAGACATGGGACGCCGACGTGGCCGAGCTGGCGCCCGGCGGCTACCTGTTCTACGACAGCACGCGGGCGCTGCCGCCGTCGAAGTTCCGCAGCGACATCCGCGTCATCGGCATGCCGCTCACCGAGATCTGCAACGCCGTCTACCACGACCCGCGGCAGCGCCAGCTGTTCAAGAACATCGTCTATGTGGGGGCGCTGGCCGTGCTGCTCGGCATCGAGCCGGAAGTCGTCGAGGCGCTGTTCGGCGAGCAGTACAGGGGCAAGGAGAAGCTGCTGGCTTCGAACGTGCAGGCGCTGCACCTCGGCTGCGACTTCGCAAGGGAACACCTGCGCGAGCCCGTGGGGCTGCAGGTGCGGCGCGCCGACCGGGTGGGCGACCGCATCTTCGTCGACGGCAACAGCGCCGCGGCGTTGGGCTGCGTGTATGGCGGCGCCACGGTCGCGGCCTGGTATCCGATCACGCCCTCGTCTTCGGTGGCCGAAGCCTTCCAGAAGTACTGCACCGAGTACCGGGTCGATCCGGCCACCGGCCAGCACCGCTTCGCCATTGTGCAGGCCGAAGACGAACTCGCCTCCATCGGCATGGTGGTAGGTGCCGGCTGGAACGGTGCACGGGCCTTCACCGCGACATCGGGTCCGGGCGTTTCGCTGATGACCGAGTTCATCGGCCTGGCCTACTTTGCCGAGATCCCGGTCACCGTCATCAACGTGCAGCGCGGCGGCCCTTCCACCGGCATGCCCACGCGCACCCAGCAGGCCGACATCCTGTCGTGCGCCTACGCCTCGCACGGCGACACCAAACACGTCCTGCTCTTTCCCGAGGACCCGCACGAGTGCTTCGAGCACGCGGCGGCGGCGCTCGACCTGGCCGACCGGCTCCAGACGCCGGTGTTCCTGATGACCGACCTGGACATCGGCATGAACCAGCGCCTGTGCGCGCCCTTTGCGTGGGACGACAGCCGGGCCTACGACCACGGCAAGGTCATGACCGCCGAAGAGCTGGAGGCGGGCCGCGACTTCGGCCGCTACAAGGACGTGGATGGCGATGGCATTCCCTGGCGCACGCTGCCGGGCACGCACCCGACCAAGGGCAGCTTCTTCACCCGCGGCACCACGAGAGACGCGTACGCAAGGTATTCGGAGCGCGGGCCGGACTACATCTACAACATGGACCGGCTGCTGAAGAAGTTCGCAACCGCCGCGACCCTGGTGCCGCAGCCGGTGCTGCGACCGGCCGCCGAGAAAACAGACCTGGGCGTGATCTATTTCGGCTCGACCAGTCCGGCCATGTTGGAGTCGCTGGAGGAGCTGGAAGAACGCGGCATCCACCTGGACGCGCTGCGGCTGCGGGCCTTTCCCTTTCCGGACAGCGTGGCGCAGTTCCTCGCGCAGCACCGCCAGGTTTTCGTGGTCGAGCAGAACCGCGATGCCCAGATGCGCAGCCTGCTGGTCAACGAGCTCGACGTGGACCCCGCCCGGCTGGTGCGCGTGCTGCATTTCGACGGCACGCCCATCACCGCGCGCTTCGTCACCGAGGCGATCGGCGCATATGTGCGCGCGCACGCTCGCGGTGCCGGGAACAAGGAAACCGCATGACCTACCTCGCCAAGCCCCGGCTGCGCCATCCGACGCTGGCCATGAACAAGGTCGGCTACACGCGGCGCGACTACGAGGGCAAGATCTCCACGCGGGGCGCCGGGTGCGCCCACGACTCGATCTCTGCCGCCATCATCGAGGCCTGCTGGGAGCTGGACATCGAACCGCATCGCGTGGCCAAGCTCTCGGGCATTGGCTGCAGCTCCAAGACGCCGGACTATTTTCTGGGTGCCTCGCACGGCTTCAATACGGTGCACGGGCGCATGCCGAGCGTGCTCACCGGCGCCAACCTGGCCAACCGCGATCTGCTCTACCTGGGCGTTTCGGGCGACGGCGATTCGGCGTCCATCGGCCTGGGCCAGTTCGCACACGCCATGCGGCGCGGCGTGCGCATGGCCTACATCGTCGAGAACAACGGCGTCTACGGCCTTAC
>JANOCL010000236.1:0-30061 GCA_031412135.1 Variovorax sp.
ATGCTTAGGGTTATCCTAGGCAGGTCTCTTTTAACGAGTCCCTAGAATGTGTTGCAGTGCAATACATTTTGTCCCGCAGGGAAGCCGCTACTCGTTATGCAAAACAAAACCAATACCGACAGAAAACCACCGCAGCGGGTCATCAAAAAGTACCCCAATCGGCGTTTGTACGATACCGACACCTCCAGCTACATCACGCTGGCCGAGATCAAACAGCTGGTCATGGAAAACGAGCCCTGTGTGGTGCGCGACGCCAAGACCGGTGAAGACCTGACACGCAGCATTCTGTTGCAGATCATTCTTGAAGAAGAAGCGGGCGGCGCACCGATGTTCACCGAACAGGTGCTCTGCAACATCATTCGTTTCTACGGCCAAGCAATGCAGAGTTACATGGGGCCGTATCTCGAGAAGAACGTGCAGGCCATGACGGAAGTGCAGGCGCAGCTCACTGAGAAGGCCGAAGTGCTGACGCCCGAAATGTGGGCCCGGTTCATGACGATGCAGTCGCCGATGCTGCAGGGATTGATGGGTAACTACGTCGAGCAGTCGAAAAGCGTGTTCCTGCAAATGCAGGACCAGATGCAAAAGAACACCGAGCAGGTATTGGGCGCGTTTGGCATCAAGCGACCCTAGACCCGGCGTCGGTGCAGATAGCTGGGACAATGGGAGATATGAGCGAAGTAGTCTCCCCTGAACGAACTGCCGTGCTGGCAGCCCCCAAAGTCGGCTTTGTGAGCCTCGGTTGCCCCAAGGCACTGACCGATTCCGAACTGATCCTGACGCGACTGAGCGCCGAGGGTTATCAAACCTCCAAGACCTTCGCAGGCGCCGATCTGGTGATCGTCAATACCTGTGGCTTCATCGATGACGCGGTAAAAGAAAGTCTCGACACCATCGGCGAGGCCTTGGCCGAAAACGGCCGGGTGATCGTGACCGGCTGCCTGGGTGCCAAGACGGGCGAACAGGGCGGCAACCTGGTGCGCCAGATGCATCCTAGGGTGCTGGCGGTTACCGGTCCCCATGCGACGCAGGAAGTCATGGACGCGGTGCACTTGAACCTTCCCAAGCCGCATGACCCCTTCATCGATCTGGTCCCGCAGGCCTTCGGCGTCGCCGGCCTGAAGCTCACGCCCCGGCACTATGCGTACCTGAAGATCAGCGAGGGCTGCAATCACCGGTGCACGTTCTGCATCATTCCTTCGATGCGGGGCGATCTCGTGTCCCGGCCGGTCGGCGACGTTCTGAGCGAGGCGAAGGCGCTCTTCGAGGGCGGCGTCAAGGAACTGCTGGTCATCAGCCAGGATACGTCGGCCTACGGCGTCGACCTGAAGTACCGCACGGGCTTCTGGGACGGCAAACCGGTGAAGACGCGCATGCTCGAACTGGTGCGCACGCTGGGCGAGATTGCTGAACCTTATGGCGCGTGGGTGCGGCTGCACTATGTGTATCCGTACCCCAGCGTCGACGAGGTCATCCCGCTGATGGCCAGCGGGCAGGTGCTGCCGTACCTCGACGTGCCGCTGCAGCACAGCCATCCCGACGTGCTGCGGCGCATGAAGCGGCCCGCAAGCGGCGAGAAGAACCTGGAGCGGATCGCGCGTTGGCGGGAGGTGTGTCCAGAACTGGTGATCAGGAGCACCTTCATCGCTGGTTTTCCCGGCGAGACCGAGGAAGAGTTCGAACACCTGCTGGGCTTCATCCGCGTGGCGGAGATCGACCGCGCGGGCTGTTTTGCCTACAGCCCTGTTAAGGGCGCGGCCGCCAACGACATCCCTGGCATGTTGCCTGCCGCCGAGCGCGAGGCGCGACGTGCGCGCTTCATGGAAGTGGCGGAAGCGGTGTCGATCGCCAAGCTGCGCAAGCGCGTTGGCGCGACGATGCAAGTGCTGGTGGATTCCGCGCCGGGCATGGGCCGCAAGGGCGGGGTCGGCCGGAGTTATGCAGATGCGCCCGAGATCGACGGCATTGTTCGGCTGCTTCCGCCCGAGAAATTCAGCAAGACACTGAAGGTGGGTGACTTCACGCGTGCTCGCGTGGTCGGCACCGAAGGCCATGACCTGGTCGCGCTGCCTGTCTGATGGCGCGAGCGGCCAAGAAAAAAGCCACCGGGAACCGATGGCTTGAATCGAGAAACCCGCAAGGGGTGTATTTAAACTTGGTGCCCAGAAGAGGACTCGAACCTCCACGATGTTACTCGCTAGTACCTGAAACTAGTGCGTCTACCAATTCCGCCATCTGGGCTCACATGCTGCTTGGAACAAGTCCTCGCAGCGCGTTTTGAATTTCAGGAAAGAGAGCGATCATATCAAAAATAATAACCAACCCAGCGGCCTGCTGGATGAGATTGAAGGCATGGTGCAAGGCCATCGCGATGGACACGGTTTTGTGCAACGCGACGACGGCGAAGCCGACATTTACCTGCCCCCCAACGAGATGCGCGCGGTGTTGCACAAGGACCGTGTCAAAGCGCGAGTGGTGCGGCAGGACCGCCGCGGGCGCCCCGAGGGCCGGGTGGTCGAGATCATCGAGCGTCCTGAGCAGCCCATCATCGGGCGCTTGCTTCACGAAGGCGGTATCTGGCTGGTTGCGCCCGAAGACAAGCGCTATGGTCAGGATGTCCTGATCCCGAAGGGCGCGACAGGACCTGCAAAGGTCGGACAGGTGGTGGTGGTGCAGTTGACCGAACCGCCTGCGCTGTTCGGACAACCCGTGGGCCGCGTGAAGGAAGTGCTCGGCGAAATTGACGACCCCGGGATGGAGATCGAGATCGCGGTGCGCAAGTACGGCGTGCCGCACGAGTTTTCCGAGGCCTGTCTGGCCGACGCGAAGGCGCTGCCCGACAAGGTGCGGCCCGCCGACAAGAAGGGACGAATCGATCTGACCGACGTCCCGTTGGTCACCATCGACGGCGAGGACGCGCGCGACTTCGACGATGCGGTGTATTGCGAGCCGGCCAAGGTCGGCCGCGGCAAGGGTTGGCGCTTGCTGGTCGCGATTGCCGATGTCAGCTCTTATGTGCAGACGGGTTCTGCGATCGACATCGACGCGTACGACCGCGCAACCAGCGTGTATTTTCCCCGCCGCGTGATCCCGATGCTGCCGGAGAAGCTGTCGAACGGTCTGTGCTCGCTCAACCCCGAAGTGGAGCGCCTGTGCATGGTCTGCGACATGCTGGTCGCGGCAGACGGTGAGATCTACGCCTACCAGTTCTACCCGGCGGTAATGTGGAGCCATGCTCGTTTCACGTACACCGAAGTCGCCGCGATCCTCGGCAACACGCGCGGACCGGAAGCAGCCAAGCGCAAGGATCGCGTCAAGGATTTGCTGAACTTGGCGGACGTTTACCGCGCGCTGCTCAAGCAGCGCAGCAAGCGCGGTGCGGTCGACTTCGAAACGACCGAAACACAGATCATCTGCGACGACGCTGGCCGAATCGAGAAGATCGTGCCGCGTACGCGCAACGAGGCGCACCGGCTGATCGAAGAGGCCATGCTCGCCGCCAACGTATGCAGCGCCGACTTCATCGCCGAGGGCAAGCATCCGGGGCTGTACCGCGTGCACGAAGGACCGACGCCCGAAAAGAAGGAAATCCTGCGCGGCTACCTGAAGGCGATGGGAGTGGGGCTGTCGATCACCGATGACCCGAAGCCCGGCGAGTTCCAGGCCATTGCCGAAGCGACCAAGGAGCGCCCGGACGCCCAGCAGATCCACACCATGCTGCTGCGTTCGATGCAGCAGGCGATCTACACGCCGATCAATGCCGGCCACTTCGGTCTTGCCTACGAGGCCTACACGCACTTCACCAGCCCGATCCGGCGCTATCCGGACCTGCTTGTGCATCGCGTGATCAAGGCGATCCTCGGCAAGACCAAGTACCAGTTGCCGATGCTGCCGACGCCGGGTGAGGCGCATGCCAAGCTTGCGAAACGGCTTGCGGCTCGCGTGAAGGCGCCGACCGCCAAACCGCAGAAGGCGACGGTGGCACCCACCAAGGAAGTGCTCGCGTGGGAAGCTGCCGGCCTGCATTGCAGCGCCAACGAGCGGCGCGCCGACGAAGCCAGCCGCGACGTGGAAGCCTGGCTCAAGTGCAAGTACATGCGGGAGCATCTCGGCGAGGAGTATGGCGGCGTGGTCAGCGCTGCGACGACGTTCGGCATCTTCGTCACGCTCGATGCGATGTACGTCGAGGGGCTGGTCCACATCACCGAACTCGGCGGCGAATACTTCAAGTTCGATGAGCAGCGGCAGGAGCTGCGCGGCGAGCGCACCGGCATTCGCTACGCCATCGGCACGCGAGTGCGGGTGCAGGTGAGTCGCGTCGACCTCGACGGCCGCAAGATCGATTTCCGTCTGATGCGCGAAGGTGAAGAACTGCAGGCACGCGCCATGAAGGACAAGGGTGCCGCAACCGGTGAGCAGGCGCGCAAGCCCTCGGGCAAACGCAGTCCGCGCAACAAGCCCGAGGTGGCGGCGGAGCGCGCCGAAGCGGCTGGGGCCGCGGCACCGCAGTCCGCGATGCAGGCTTTCCGGTCCGCGGTCAAGAAAGCTGCCAACAAGATGAAAGGGCGCAAACCGCGCCGTTGAAGGAGAACCCAAGATGAGCGTTGAAAACAAGAGCCGCATTGCCATCGTTACCGGCGCGGGCACCGGCATCGGCCGTTCTGCCGCGCTGGCCTTGTTGGCCGACGGTTGGAGCGTGGTGCTGGCCGGGCGCAGGCTCGAGCCGCTCGCGCAGGTCGCCGACGAATCCGGTGCCGGTGCGCGCGCGTTCGCCGTGCCGACCGACGTGGCCAGGGCCGAATCGGTACAGGCGTTGTTTGCCGCTGCGGTCGAGCGCTTCGGCCGCGTCGACCTGCTGTTCAACAACGCCGGTGTCGGCAACCCGCCCGGTTCCTTCGAAGACTGGACGCCGGAGCAATGGCGCGGCGTGGTCGACATCAACCTGAGCGGAATGTTCTATTGCATTCAGCAGGCCTTCCGCACGATGAAGGCACAGACGCCGCGCGGCGGCCGCATTATCAACAACGGGTCGATCTCGGCGACGGCGCCGCGTCCCAATTCGATGGCCTATACCGCGACCAAGCACGCCGTCGAAGGGCTGACCAAGACGGCGTCCCTCGACGGGCGCAAGCACGACATTGCAGTCGGCCAGGTCGATGTCGGCAATGCCATGACGGAACTGGCCGCCCGCATGACCAAGGGCGTGCCGCAGGCGAATGGCGAGATCGCAATCGAACCCGTGATCGACGTCTCGATCGTCGGGCAGTCGGTGCTCTACATGGCCAACTTGCCGCTTGAAGCCAATGTGCTGTTCCACACGATCATGGCGACCAAGATGCCCTTCGTGGGGCGCGGCTAGCCGCCTACGCCTTCAGCCGCGAGCCAGTGCGGCTGCAGTGAGAGGGCAGTCGCTGGGCCATCGATCGGCCAGGCGCCCGTGTTGCCACACCGCCGCACACGCAGCCTCCATTGGCGACTGACCGGCGGCCAGCCCGGCGCCGATCATGCCGGCCAGCACATCCCCAGTACCGGCAGTCGCAAGACGCGCATTGCCGGTGAGATTGATCCCCGGCGTCTCGCCGTCCGCCGCGATCACGGTCCCCGAGCCCTTGAGCACGATGGTTGCGCCAAAGCGCTGCACCAGGAGACGCGCGGCACGCAGGCGGTCGGCTTGCACTTCGGCCGTATCGATGCCGAGCAGCCGCGCCGCCTCCAACGGATGCGGCGTGAGCACCGTGGCACGGTTCGCCGCCGCGCGTTCACACAGCAGCCGCTGCAGCACTGTATCTGCCGCGACGACATTGAGCGCATCGGCATCCAGCACCAGCGAGTGCGCCGTGGCCAGCACGCGCGGGAGGACTTCGCCCACGACCACGCCGCCGCCGCAGCCGCAAACGACGGCCATCGCTCGCAGGTCGAGCGTTTGAGGACTGCGGAACATGAGTTCGGGGCGTGTGACATCGAACATCGGTACGCCGGAGTCGAGTGGCGCTACGAACACGCGTCCCGCGCCGGCCCCGAGCGCGGCCTGCGCCGCCAGCAGAGCCGCGCCGACCATGCCTGGAGCGCCGCCGATCACGGCCACATCGCCGTAGCTCCCCTTGTGCGATGCGTGCCGGCGCGGCGGTACCGTCGGCACGCCGGTCAGCCTCGCCGCCGGTTTCTCGAACGTCGGATCGATACCAAGGTCGTCGAACCAGACCTCACGGGCCGCATCTTGTCCCTGCGCGGTGAAGAGACCGGGCTTCAGTGTCAGCAAGCTCAGGCACACGCGCCGCACTTCATGCGCCCGACCATCGGAGTGCGCCATAAAGTCTGCCGCCAGCATGCCGGTATCCGCATTCAGCCCGGACGGCACGTCGACGCTGAGCACCGGCGCAGGGCCGGCGTGCATGCGTCTCAGCCAATCCGCCATGGTCCCATCGGGCGGGCGCACGGCGCCGATTCCGAGCAGCGCGTCGATGGCCAGGTCGAATCGCGGCGGCGGCGAATCCGTGAACAGCACCCCGGCTGCCCGGGCTCGCTGCAGCGCGTGGTGTGCATCCGCTGGCAGGCGATCTTCGTTGCCGACCCGGGTTACGACCGACTTAAAACCGCGTTGCAGCAACTGCACCGCCGCTTCGAAACCGTCGCCGCCGTTGTTGCCCGGCCCGCAGGCGATCCAGACCGTGCGCGCATGCGGAGCGATTGCCATGGCGAGGCGGGCCACCGCCAAGCCGGCGCGGTGCATCAGCGCATGCGGTGCAGATGTTGCCGTTGCTGCCTGTTCGATTCGGCGCGATGCCGAGATGTCGAACAAGTCGGCCGCGGTGTCGCTGGTGATGCGTTGCATGGGAGTCGCCCGCCGGAAGCTCAGCGCTGCGCCAGCAGCCGCTCGATACCCAATCCCTCGAGATCGATGCCGGCATGGCGCCCAGCCATCCCGTCGGCCAGCACCCGCGCACTGCCGCACGACAACGCCCAGCCGCTCGAACCGTGGCCCAGGTTCAACCAGACTCCCGGCACGCCGCTCGCGCCGATGACCGGCGGGCCGTCGGGCAGCATCGGTCGAGCGCCTTTCCATTGCTGCACCCCGCCTTGCAGCGTGACTGCACCCGGAAACCAGTCGTGCAGCACCTTGTAAAGCGTCTGCAGTGCGGCAGGATGCATGGTGTCTAGCGATCCGCCGAGCTCGGCGCTGCCGGCAACCCGCACCCGCAAGCCGAGGCGGGAGATCGCAACCTTGTAGCGCTCGTCCATGACCGCGCTGCGCGGTGCGTTGAGCGGCTCGCGAATGTTGGCGCTGACCGAATGGCCATAGACGGGCGCCAGCGGTATGCGCAAGCCGAGCGGGCGCAGCAGCCGCGCCGATGCGACGCCTGCACACACCACCACGGCATCGAACCGGTGCCCCTCCGACCCGCTCGCGAGCGCCACTTCGGTCGGCGCCGCGCGGCGCAGAGGTGCAAGGTCGCAGTTGAAGTGGAACTGCGCACCCAATGCCTCGGCCTCCCGCTTGAGGAGCAACGCGAACTGCCGGCAATTCGCGACCTCGTCGTCCGGAAGGTGGATGGCGCCCGCCAGCGCCGTGTCGGCGTTGAGGGCGGGCTCGATCTTGCGTGCTTCGTCTGCATCGACTTCGCGGAATTTGCTGCCCGCCGCGCGCAGCACGTCCAGGCCGGCCTGCACCAGCATCTTGTCGCGCTTGGAGCGAAGCAGCACGAGATAGCCGTCGGTGCGCTCGTAGCTGAGCTCGCGGGCTTCGGTGATCTCGTGCAGCCGTGTGCGGCTGTAGAAGGCCAGGCGCTGCATGCGCGTGCGGTTTGCAAGATAGGTTTCGAGTTCGCAGGCGCGCTGCCAGCGTGCCATCCAGGACACGTCGCGCATCGACAGCGGCCAGCGCAGCTTGATCGCGCCGTGCGTGGAAAGCAGCGAGCGAAGCACCTTGGACCGCATGCCGGGCCCGGCCCATGGCGTCACATAGCCCGGGGCGACCACGCCCGCGTTTGCAAAACTGGATTCTTCGGCTGCAGCACCGCGGCGTTCGAATACGACCACCTCATGCCCGTCCGAAACCAGCTCCCAGGCGGTGGTGACACCGATGATCCCGGCGCCCACGATCGCAATTTTCATTCGGTTCTTTGTAGCGCACGTTCGGTTTGAAGGGCAATCGCGAGCACCGCGTCGTCGTGCAGGGCGGCATGCCAGAGCATCAGTCCGACCGGCAATTCGCCTGCAAGATGGCAGGGCAGCGAGATCGCGCAGCCGTCCAGCATGTTGACGATGGATGGGTTGCGCAGCAGCAGCGTATTGAGGCGAAAGAAGGCATCGTCGCGCTCCTCGCCCGGCGCCACGCTGGCGATGGTTGGCGCCGTGACCGGCACTGTGGGCGACACAACCGCGTCGAAGCCGGCGAGCGCCTTTTCCATCCGCTCGATCCAGCCGCGGCGCGCGCGCACGAGATCGATGTACTCGTGCGCCTTCATGCCGGCGCCTTTCAGGATGCGCTGCGCAACGCGCGGGTCGTAGCCCGCGCCGCTGCGTTCCAGAAGCAGGCGGTGCCAGGCATAGGCTTCCGCGGCCGAAAAGCCGCCGGTCGCGTTGATCGACCCGAGATCGGCCAATTCGGGCAGCCGGATCTCTTCGATGCGGGCACCGGCGGCGCGCAAGATTCGAATCGTCCGTTCGAACGCGGCGGCCACTGCGGGCTCCATATCGTCGAGAAAGACGTCCTTGACCATGGCGAGACGGTAGGCGGACAGCGGTGCCGTGCCCGCGCTGACGCGCCGGGCGGAAAGTATCTCGTGCGCGGTGACGGCATCGCGCACCGAGCGCGTCATTGCGCAGACGGTATCGAGCGTGGTGGAAAGCGGCAGAGCGCCGTCCAGCGGAACGTGGCGCGCAGTGCTCTTGAAGCCGACGATGCCGTTCAGCGCGGCCGGAATGCGGATCGAACCGCCGGTGTCGGAGCCCAGGCCGATGAAAGCCGAACCGGTCGCCACCGAAACCGCCGCGCCCGAGGACGAGCCGCCGGGAACGCGCGGCGTGCCCGCATCGCTCGCGTTGGCGGGCGTGCCGTGGTGCGGGTTGACTCCGACGCCCGAAAACGCGAACTCGGTCATGTTGGTTCGACCGATCAATGCGCCGCCCGCAGCCCGAAGTCGTGCAACGGCGGCCGCGTCGGCACCGGCTGCGGGCGCATGGGCCAGCACAACCGAGCCCGCAGGCGTGGGTTGGCCGGCGATGTCGAACAGGTCCTTGGCGGAGAACGCCAGACCGGCAAGACGCTGCCGAGGCGTGGCGAGGGCTGCGGCCGCGCGCGCCTGGTCGAACATCCCGCGGGTGAAAACGTGGCGACACGCAGGTGATTCGGCAGCGGCGACGGAATGCTCCATTTCGGACCGCGCGTCGGTGGTTCCCGCGAATATGGAAAGGCGGATGGCGTGCAGGTCTGTGGGCATGGGAGGTTGGCTGGGCGGGAGAAGAAAAAGGGTGCTGGGTGCTATACTCTTTGGGTTTCGCCCTTGGTGCTTTCCCGCAATGTTTTCGGGTCGTCAAGGGCAAAACAAATCCGCAAACCGGCCCATTCAAGGTGTTGCTCTCCTCGCTAGAAGGTGCGCAAAACGGGCTGGATTTTAGACCCAACCTTTGGAGTTATTTCTATGTCGACAACCATGCGCGAAATGCTGGAAGCCGGTGTCCATTTCGGCCACCAAACACGTTTCTGGAACCCCAAGATGGCCCCGTTCATCTTCGGTCACCGCAACAAGATTCACATCATCAACCTGGAAAAGTCGCTCCCGATGTTCCAGGACGCGATGAAGTACGCCAAGCAGCTCACCGCCAACCGCGGCACCATTCTGATGGTCGGCACCAAGCGCCAGGCCCGCGAGATCGTCGCTGCCGAAGCGCGCCGCGCCGGCGTGCCTTTTGTCGACACGCGCTGGCTCGGCGGCATGCTGACCAACTTCAAGACGGTCAAGACCTCGATCAAGCGCCTGAAAGAAATGAAGGCGCAGCAGGAAACCGGCCTTGAAAGCCTGAGCAAGAAAGAGCAGCTCACCTTCTCGCGCGAAATCGAAAAGCTCGAGAAGGACATCGGCGGCATCCAGGACATGACCGCGCTGCCCGATGCAATCTTCGTGATCGACGTGGGCTTCCACAAGATCGCGGTCGCCGAAGCCAAGAAGCTCGGTATTCCGCTGATCGGCGTGGTCGACTCCAACCATTCGCCCGAAGGCATCGACTATGTGATTCCCGGCAACGACGACTCGTCCAAGGCCGTCATGCTGTACGCCCGCGGCATCGCAGACGCGGTCATCGAGGGCCGCTCCAGTGCAGGCAACGACATCGTGAAGGCCGTGGCCGAAGCCAACTCCGACGAATTCGTCGAAGTCGAAGAGGGCGCCTCCGCCTGATTTGCGCTCGAGCGAGCCTGAAGAAGGGGCTTCGTTGCCCCTTTTTTTTAATTTGATCGCGGCGCCCGATGCGGGCAGCCACAACTGACAAACGAACGGAGAACACAGATGGCAACAATCACCGCAAGCATGGTCGGCGAGCTGCGCGCGAAGACCGATGCACCGATGATGGAATGCAAGAAAGCCCTGACCGAGGCCGACGGCAATATGGACAAGGCCGAAGAGCTGTTGCGCATCAAACTCGGCAACAAGGCCGGCAAGGCGTCGGGACGCATCACCGCGGAAGGCGTTGTCACCGCGTTTGTCGCGGCCGACGCGGGTGCCATGATCGAGATCAACTGCGAGACCGATTTCGTCACCAAGAACGACAGCTTCCTCGCCATGGCCAACGCTGCGGCGATGCTGATCGCCAAGAATGATCCGTCCGACCTGGCGGCCCTGGGCGCGCTTTCCTATGAGCAGGACGGTTTCGGCCCGACGCTCGAAGACGTGCGCAAGGGCCTGATCGGCAAGATCGGCGAAAACATGAGCTTTCGCCGCTTCAAGCGTTTTGCAGGCAACGGCAAGCTGGCGTCGTATCTGCATGGCACACGCATTGGGGTGATGGTCGAGTTCGAAGGCGACGACACTTCCGCCAAGGACGTGGCGATGCACATCGCCGCCATGAAGCCGGTCGCTATCTCGAGCGCCGACGTGCCGGCCGACCTGATCGAGAAAGAACGTGCTGTTGCAGCCGGCAAAGCCGACGAAGACCGCAAGACTGCAGAGGCTGCCGGCAAGCAGCCGCAGCCGGCGGATATCGTTGCCAAGCGCATCGAAGGCGGGGTCCAGAAATACCTGAAGGAAGTGTCGCTGCACAACCAGGTCTTCGTGAAGAACGACAAGCAGACCGTGGAGCAGATGCTCAAGGCTGCTAGCACGTCGATCAAGGGCTTTACCCTCTACGTCGTCGGCGAGGGCATCGAGAAGAAGGTCGACGACTTCGCGGCCGAAGTCGCTGCGCAGGTTGCCGCTGCCAAAGCTGCCGCCTGAAAGCCGCAGCGAAGGCAGTCGCTCGACACGCGCCGCCGCCTTCGTTGTCTGGTTGTAAATTCGCCATCCGCTCACCTCAAGGAAACCACCCAATGTCAGAAGCCCGCCCAGCCCACAAGCGAATCTTGTTGAAGCTGTCGGGCGAGGCGCTGATGGGCGATGACGCCTTCGGAATCAACCGCGCAACCATTGTTCGAATTGTGGGCGAGGTGGCCGAGGTGGTGAACATGGGCGTGGAGGTCGCGGTCGTGATCGGCGGCGGCAACATCTTCCGCGGGGTGGCGGGCGGCTCGGTCGGAATGGATCGGGCCACGGCAGACTACATGGGCATGCTGGCCACCGTCATGAATGCGCTCGCCCTGGCCGATGCGATGAACAAGCAAGGCCTGATCGCGCGCGTGATGTCGGCCATTGCAATCGAACAGGTGGTCGAGCCGTATGTCAGGCCGAAGGCGCTGCAGTACCTCGAAGAAGGCAAGGTCGTCATATTTGCGGCCGGCACCGGCAATCCGTTCTTCACGACCGACACTGCCGCTGCGCTTCGCGGTGCCGAGGTCGGCGCCGAGCTGGTGCTCAAGGCGACCAAGGTCGACGGCGTCTACAGCGCGGACCCCAAGAAGGACCCGACCGCGACCCGGTACACGAGCCTGAGTTTCGACCAGGCGATCGCCCAGAACCTCGGCATCATGGACGCCACCGCTTTTGCGTTGTGCCGCGACCAGAATCTCCCGATCAAGGTGTTTTCGATCTTCAAGAACGGCGCGCTCAAGAGGGTCGTGCTCGGCGAAGACGAAGGCACCCTGGTGCATGCTTGACAAAACAGACCTCCGCCGGCCAATGACGTTTGGGGCGGAAGCCTTCCAGGAAATCGTAGAGATGAACACCATTGCAGATATCCGCACCGCGACCGATCTCAAGATGAATCAGTCGCTCGCCGCATTTCAGAACAATCTCACCAAGATCCGAACCGGACGTGCCAATCCCGCGCTGCTGGATTCGATCCATGTCGACTACTACGGCTCGTCGGTGCCGCTGTCGCAGGTGGCAAACGTCTCGCTGCTCGACTCGCGCACGATCAGCGTCCAACCCTGGGAGAAGGGCATGGGCGCCAAGATCGAAAAGGCCATCCGCGAGAGCGATCTCGGTCTCAATCCGGCGTCGATGGGTGACCTCATCCGCGTGCCGCTGCCGCCGATGAGCGAGGAACGCCGCAAGGAAATGACCAAGCTGGTGCGCAACGAGGGCGAGGCCGCCAAGATCGCGACGCGCAACCTGCGCCGCGACGCCAACGATGCGATCAAGAGGCTGGTCAAGGACAAGCTGGCGTCGGAAGACGACCAGAAGCGCGCCGAGGCCGAGATCCAGAAGGTGACCGACCGGCACATCGGCGATATCGACCGTATGGTGACGGCCAAGGAAGCCGAGATCATGGCGGTCTGACATGGAACACCCCCCGGCCAGCCAACGCCTCGCAACTGTGCCCGCGCCATGAGCATCCCCCATCACATCGCTATCGTCATGGACGGGAATGGTCGTTGGGCGACCCGCCGCTTTCTGCCCCGGGTGGCCGGGCACAAACAGGGCGTCGAGGCGCTGCGCCGATGCGTGAAGGCCTGCGCCGACCGCGGCGTGCGGGTTCTTACGGTGTTCGCTTTTTCCTCTGAGAACTGGAACCGTCCGGTCGAGGAAGTGTCCGGGCTGATGGACCTGATGGTCGGCGCACTGGGCCGCGAGGTGCCGAAGTTGAGCCGCGACGGCGTGCAGCTGCACTTCATCGGCGAGCGCGGCGGGCTGTCCGAAAAGATTGCAGCCGGCTTGCTGAAGGCGGAAGCGGCTACCGCGCAAAACACGCAGCTCGTGCTCAACGTCTGCTTCAACTATGGCGGGCGTTGGGACATCGCCCGCGCCGCGGCCCAGCTCGCCGCGCGCGGCGAGCCGTTGACCGAGGCCAATCTGGACGCTGCCATGGCGCTATCGCACGTGCCTGACCCCGACCTGTTCATCCGTACCGGCGGCGAGCAACGGCTTTCCAACTTCCTGCTGTGGCAGAGTGCCTATGCGGAGTTGTTCTTCAGCAATCGCCTCTGGCCCGAGTTCGACGAAGCGGCTCTCGATGAAGCCATTGCGGCTTTCCAGGGCCGTGAGCGGCGGTACGGCCAGACCTCGGCGCAACTGGCGGACAAGCCGCGGCGCGATCCGCAGGTAGCCTGAGCGCATGCTCAAGCAACGCATTCTCACTGCGGTCGTCTTGCTGGCGCTGCTGCTGCCTGCGCTCTTCTATCCCTCGCATGTCCCTTTTGCCTGCGTGATGCTGGCCATCATTGCCGCAGGCGCTTGGGAGTGGGGGCGGCTCAACGGGTATGGGCCCAGGGTTTCGGTGTTTCTGGGAGTCGAGACGCTCGCGCTTTGCGGCCTGTCGTGGTGGTTGGGGCTGCTCGATCAATCTCTGTTTTCGATATGGATCGTCGCCAGCGTCGCCTGGGTGCTTGGCGGCGCGGCGCTACTGCGCGTCTCTGTAGGCGGCTGGCCCCGCATTCCGCGCGGATTGCGCCTGGTCGGCGGCCTGCTGGTGCTATGGGTTGCCTGGCTGGCCGCCGTTCAGGCCCGGATGATCGGCATCAATTTCCTGCTTTCGATTCTCGTGCTGGTGTGGGTGGCCGACGTGTTCGCCTATTTCACCGGGCGGGCCTTCGGGCTGCGTTTCACCCGCGGCAAGCTGGCACCGGCGATCAGTCCCGGCAAGAGCTGGGAAGGCGTGTGGGGCGGCATGGCCGCAGTGGTCGTCCTGGCGCTGGCATGGGCCTGGGCGGATGCGATCGCGCAGCCTGCGGTTGCGAGCCTCTACACCAGGCTCGCGGAGCGCGGATGGTGGCTGCTCCTGATCGGCGTCGTGTTCCTGTCGGCCATGAGCGTGGTCGGCGACCTTGTCGAGTCACTGATCAAGCGCAGTGCAGGCGCCAAGGACAGCAGTGCGCTCCTGCCCGGCCACGGTGGCGTGCTCGACCGGATCGATGCGCTGCTGCCCACGCTGCCCATCGCCATGATGCTGGTCACCTTGTGAACGCGATCAAGCAGCGTGTCACCGTGCTGGGCTCCACAGGCTCGGTCGGCATCAGCACACTGGATGTGATCGCCCGCCATCCCGCGCGCTTCGAGGTTTTTGGGCTGTCTGCCGCCACCAAGGTCGACGAACTGCTTGCGCAGTGCCTTCGATTCGCTCCCAGATTCGCTGCCATGGCGAGTCCTCCGCATGCGCGCCTTCTGGCTGAAAAACTCAAGCAGAGCGGTTCTGCAACGCGCGTGCTGGAGGGGGAGGGTGCTCTGGAAGCGATTGCGTCGCACGAGGAAACCGACGCCGTGATGGCCGCCATCGTCGGCGCAGCCGGCCTGGGGCCTTGCCTCGCAGCTGCCCGCAGCGGCAAGCGTTTGCTTCTGGCCAACAAGGAAGCGCTGGTGGTGGGCGGCGAGCTCTTCATGCACACGGTGCGCGAGGGCGGTGCAACCCTGCTGCCCATCGACAGCGAGCATTCGGCCATCTTCCAGTCGCTTCCCGAAGACCCAGCCACCTGGCCACGGCGGATCGACAAAATCATCCTGACCGCGTCGGGCGGCCCGTTCAGAACCTGGCAGCCAGAGGCGCTCGGGGCGGTGACGCCCGAAGAAGCTTGCGCCCATCCAAACTGGGTCATGGGCCGAAAGATTTCGGTCGACTCCGCAACCATGATGAACAAGGCTCTCGAAGTGATCGAGGCTCGCCATCTGTTCGGCGTCGCGCCCGAGCAGATCGAGGTCGTGATTCATCCGCAGAGCGTCGTTCACTCGATGGTGCAGTTCACCGACGCTTCGGTGATCGCGCAACTCGGCACGCCCGACATGCGGGTGCCGATCGCGGTCGGGCTCGCTTGGCCGGAGCGCATCGAAAGCGGTGCTGCGCCGCTCGACTTCAGGAGCATGGCGGCCTTGACCTTCGAGACGCCCGACGCCTTGCTGTTTCCGGGTCTGCAACTGGCTTGGCACGCGCTGCGTGCCGCGCCCGGCACCACGGCGGTGCTGAATGCAGCCAACGAGATCGCAGTCGAAGCCTTTCTTGAACGCCGCCTGCGCTTCGACCGGATTCATGCAGTGAACACGGAAACTTTGGAGGCGGTTGTGCCGTCCCACCCAGGGTCGCTGGCCGACCTGCTGGCGCTCGATACCAGCGCCCGGGCTGCCGCGCGCGCAGCAGTGCGGCGCTACGCTGGCTGACGTTCTCAATTCAGAAGGATTCTCATGCTCACCGTCGTTGCATTCATCGTCGCGCTCGGCTTGCTGATTGCAGTGCATGAGTACGGTCACTATCGGGTGGCGGTCGCATGCGGCGTCAAGGTGCTGCGTTTTTCGATCGGATTCGGCAAGACCCTCTACGCCTGGCGACCGAAGCACCAGCACCCTGGGCAAGACACCGAATTCGTGATCGCCGCGTTCCCGCTCGGTGGTTACGTGAAGATGCTCGACGAGCGCGAAGGTCCGGTCGCGCCCGAGGACCGGCACCGCGCCTTCAACACGCAGCCGCTTCGTTCGCGCGCCGCGATCGTCGCCGCAGGCCCTGTTGCCAACCTTCTGCTGGCGGTCGTGCTCTATACCGCCGTCAACTGGATCGGTGTCGAGGAACCGACCGCAAAGCTGGCACGGCCGGTCGCCGCTTCACTGGCCGAGCAGGCCGGCCTGCTCGGGGGCGAGCACGTCATTCGCGCCGGGTTCGATGGCGAGCTCGAACCGGTCCAGTCGTTCGAGGACTTGCGCTGGCGCATGACGCGCGGAGCACTCGATGGCCGCGATCTCACGCTCGAAATCGCGGGCGAGGGCGATCGTCCTGCGCGCGAGGTCCTGCTGCTGCTGAGCCGCATGGAAGCAAAGGATGCCGATGCGCAGATGTTCCGGAAGATCGGGGTTCTCGCGCCGCTGACCCGTCCGGAGATCGGCGAAGTGATGGCAGGCAGCGCGGCCGAGCGCTCGGGCCTGCGAAGCGGCGATTTCGTGCGGTCGGTCGGCAGCACGCCCATCGTCGACGGCCAGCAATTGCGCGAGGCGATCCGCACATCGATCGACGGGGACCGGCCGCGAACGCAGGCCTGGCAGATAGAACGGGCCGGCCAGACGATCCGGATCGACGTGACACCGGAAGTGCGCGACGAGGGCGCCGCCAAGATAGGTCGCGTCGGCGCCTATGTCGGAGCACCGCCGGAGATGGTGACGGTACGGCAAGGCGTGGTCGATGGAATCTGGCGCGGCGCAGTGCGCACCTGGGAGGTTTCGGCGCTGACCGTTCGCATGATGGGCAAGATGCTGATCGGCGAGGCATCGCTCAAGAACCTGAGCGGCCCGTTGACGATTGCCGACTACGCGGGCAAGTCCGCGAGCATGGGGCTGACGCAGTACCTCGTCTTTTTGGCGCTCATCAGCGTGAGCCTCGGCGTGCTGAACCTGATGCCGCTGCCGGTCCTCGATGGAGGGCACCTGATGTATTATCTTTGGGAGGGCCTGACCGGTAAAAGCGTTTCCGATGCTTGGATGGAACGGCTTCAGCGCGGAGGGGTCGCGTTGCTGCTGGTCATGATGTCGATCGCACTCTTCAACGACGTGACGCGACTCTTTGGTTAACTATCTGCCGGCCCTTTCCGCGTCGGCGAAATTCACAGATGAACAAAAAATTCAGTCGCTTTCGCCTGCGCAGCATTGCCGCGGTGGTCGCCGGCGCGCTGGCGGCCACGGCAGCCTGGGCGGTGGAGCCTTTCACGGTACGCGACATTCGTGTCGAGGGCCTTCAGCGGGTGGAGCCGGGCACGATCTTCGCCTCGCTTCCTTTGCGGGTCGGCGACACCTACAGCGATGAGCGTGGGTCCGCAGCCATTCGCGCGCTGTTCGATCTAGGTCTTTTCAAGGACGTGCGCATCGACGTCAGCGGCAACGTGCTGGTGGTGATCGTCGAAGAGCGGCCGACCATTGCCGACGTCGACTTCGCCGGCACGAAAGAGTTCGACAAGGCTGCGCTGCAGAAGGCACTGCGCGAGGTCGGCCTGGCCGATGGCCGTCCCTACGACAAGGCGCTCACCGATCGCGCCGAGCAGGAGCTCAAGCGGCAGTACATAAGCCGCAGTCTCTACAACGCACAGGTCGTGACCACCGTGACCCCGATCGAGCGCAACCGCGTGAACCTCACGTTCACTGTGACCGAGGGCGAATCGGCCCGCATCCGCGAGGTTCGCTTGGTGGGCAACAAGGCGTTCAGCGAAGGTACGCTGCTCGATCTGTTCGACCAGGACAGCGGCGGCTGGATGAGCTGGTACACCAAGTCGAACCAGTACTCGCGCGCCAAGCTCAACGCCGACCTGGAGACGCTGCGCTCCTACTACATCACGCGCGGGTATCTCGAGTTCCGCATCGATTCGACCCAGGTCGCCATCTCGCCGGACAGGCAGGATCTTTCGATCACGGTGAACATCACGGAAGGCGAAAAGTTCGTTGTCGCCGGCGTGAAGCTCGAAGGCAACTACCTCGGGCGTGAGGAAGAATTCAAGTCGCTGGTGACGATCCAGCCCGGCGAGCCCTACAACGGCGAGCAGGTGACTGAAACCACGAAGGCGTTCACCGACTATTTCGGCACCTTCGGCTACGCGTTTGCGCGCGTACAGGCAACGCCCGAGATCGACCGAACCAGCAACCGCGTCACGCTGACCCTGCAGTCGGAGCCTTCGCGGCGCGTCTATGTGCGCCGGGTCGCCATCGGCGGCAACAACCGCACGCGCGACGAAGTGATCCGGCGCGAGTTCCGCCAATATGAAGCGTCCTGGTACGACGGCGACAAGATCAAGCTGTCGCGCGACCGCGTCGACCGCCTCGGGTTCTTCACCGAAGTGAATGTCGATACGCAGGAGGTTCCGGGTACTCCGGACCAGGTCGACCTGACGATCAACGTGGCCGAAAAGCCGACCGGCACGCTGCAACTGGGCGCCGGATTCTCCAGCGCCGAGAAGGTGTCGTTTACCTTCGGCATTGCGCAGGAAAACGTGTTCGGCTCAGGCAACTATCTGGGCTTGCAGGTCAACACCAGCAAGTACGCCCGCGCCATTTCGCTGACCACCACCGACCCGTACTTCACCAAGGACGGCATCTCGCGAAGCTTCAGCGTCTATCACACGACCACACGGCCTTACTACAGCGTCGATGGCGACTACCGGCTGGTCAACGAAGGCGGCAACATTCGTTTCGGCGTGCCGTTCAGCGAGGTCGACACGGTCTTCTTCGGCGCTGGTCTGGAGCGCTATCGCTTCGATCCGGGCGGCAATCTGGTTTTCCTGACGCCGCAGTCCTATCGCAACTACTTCGGTTGCAGTACCAGTCCCGCCGGACTGGTGTCCTGCACGAACGACACAGTCTCCGGCATCCCGCTCACGATCGGGTGGTCGCGCGACGATCGCGACAGCGCATTGGTTCCGACCCGCGGGCGGCTGCAGCGCGCCAACCTCGAAGTGGGTGTGGGCGGCGACATGAAATACCTGAAGACCAGCTATCAGTACCAGCAGTTCTTCCCGATCAGCAAGCAGTACACCTTCGCGATCAACGGAGAGCTTGGCTACGGCAGAGCCTACGGCGACAAGGTGTATCCGATCTTCAAGAACTTCTACGCGGGCGGCCTCGGCTCGATCCGCGGTTTCGAGCAGAACTCGCTGGGACCGCGCGATGTGCCCCTGCTGGGGCAGACCGAAGGCGCAGCGCTCGGCGGCACCAAGAAGGCGATCTTCAACGCCGAACTCAGCACGCCGTTCCCGGGCGCCGGCAACGACCGCACGCTGCGCCTCTACGGCTTCTTCGACGTCGGCAACGTGTTCGGCACGCGCGATGCTTTCGCAACCGATGCGCAATGGAAGGCACAGAAAAAACTGCGCGCTTCCGTCGGTTTGGGCATCAGCTGGATATCGCCGCTCGGGCCTTTGCGGCTCGCGTACGCATTCCCCGTGATGCAGCAGGACGAGGACTTCACCGACCCGCTGAATCCGATCCCGAAGGATAGAATTCAGCGCCTGCAATTCCAGATCGGAACCTCCTTCTAATGATTTCACTGCTCCGCGCTGCCGGTGCGCTGCTGGTCCCTGCTTTGATGCTCATGGGCGCGTCTGCCCATGCGCAGGAAGGCTTTCGCATCGGTTTCGTCAACCCTGATCGCGTGCTGCGCGAGGCGCAGCCGGCCAAGGCGGCGCAGGCGAAGCTGGAGGCGGAGTTCCTGAAGCGCGAGAAAGACCTTGCCGCGCAGGGTGAAGGGCTCAAGGCTGCGTCTGAAAAATTCGAGCGCGAGGCGCCGACGCTGCCGGAGAGCCAGCGCGTTTCGCGCCAGCGTGCCCTGGTCGAGCAGGACCGCGACTTCCAGCGCCGCCGCCGCGAGTTTCAGGAAGACCTGAACGCGCGCAAGAACGAGGAACTGCAGCAGGTCTACGAGCGCGCCAACCGCGTGGTCAAGCAGGTCGCCGAGGCCGAGAAGTACGACGCGATCCTTCAGGAAGCGATCTATATCAATCCGAAGCACGACATCACCGAGAAGGTGATCAAGGCGTTGAACGCGTCCACCTCGGCCGGCGGCAAGTAGCGCGCCGCGAACAGGCGTGGCACTGCGGCTAGGCGCAATCGTTGATGCCCTCGGGGGCGAACTGCAAGGCGACGCCGCACTTTCCATCGAGCGGCTCGCGCCGCTTTCCACCGCCGGTTCCGACGCGCTCAGCTTTCTGAGCCATCCCAAGTACCGCAAGGAACTGGCTTCCTCACTTGCCGGCTGCGTCATCGTGTCGCCCGACATGCGCGACTTGGCGGCGCAGCGCGGGGCGTTCATCGTGGCCGACGATCCCTATCTCTATTTCGCACGCCTCACCCAGCTGTGGAAGGCGAGGCACCGCAAGCCGGATACGTCGTTCATCCATATGAGTGCGGTAGTCGATCGCGACGCTCATGTCGATCCGAGTGCCCGCATCGGCGCGCTGTGCGTGGTGGAACGTGGCGCACGCATCGGTGCCGATACCGTTCTGAAGTCGCGGGTGACGGTAAGCGAAGACTGCGTCATCGGCGCGCGTTGCCTGCTGCATCCGGGCGTGGTGATTGGAGCGGACGGTTTCGGGCTTGCGCCGCATGCTGGCGCATGGGTCAAGATCGAGCAGCTCGGCGCAGTCTGCATCGGCGACGACGTGGAGATCGGCGCCAACACCTGCATCGACCGCGGCGCCCTCGAAGACACCGTGATCGAAGACGGCGTCAAGCTCGACAACCTGATCCAGATCGGCCACAACGTTCGCGTCGGCAAGCACACTGCGATGGCCGGCTGCGTCGGGATCGCCGGCAGCGCGCAGATCGGCGCGCACTGCACCATCGGCGGCGGCGCGATCGTGCTCGGCCACCTGAAGCTTGCCGATGGCGTGCACATCTCGGCTGCGACGGTGGTGACCCGGTCTCTCCTGAAGCCTGGCCATTACACAGGCATGTTTCCCATCGACGACAATGCCGCGTGGGAAAAGAACGCCGCCACACTCAAGCAATTGCACAGCCTGCGTGAGCGCCTGAAGGCGCTGGAAAAAACGATGATGCAGGACAAGAAATCATGAAGCTCGACATCCATCAAATCCTCAAACTGCTGCCCCACCGGTATCCCTTTCTTCTGGTGGACCGGGTACTCGAGATGGAAAAGGGCAAGCGCATCACCGCGCTCAAGAACGTGACCATGAACGAGCCGTTCTTCAACGGCCATTTTCCGCACCGTCCGGTCATGCCGGGCGTGCTGATGCTCGAAGCCATGGCGCAGGCCGCCGCGCTTCTGTCGTTCCATTCGCTGGACATCGTTCCGGACGACAACACCGTCTACTACTTCGCCGCCATCGATGGCGCGCGTTTCAAGCGGCCGGTGGAGCCGGGAGACCAGCTCACGCTCGAGGTCGAGATCGAACGGATGAAGGCCGGCATCTCCAAGTTCAAGGGTCGCGCGCTGGTCGGCAGCGAACTGGCCTGCGAGGCCACCCTGATGTGCGCCATGCGCCAGATCAGCTGATTCTCTTTCTGGCATGACGCAGGTTCATTCGACGGCCATCGTCGACCCCGGGGCTGAGCTCGACCCGACGGTCAGCGTCGGCGCCTACACGGTTATCGGTCCGCATGTGCGGGTCGGTGCGGGCAGCACGATCGCGGCGCATTGCGTGATCGAAGGCCGCACCACCATCGGCTGCGACAACCGCATCTTCCAGTTCGCATCGCTCGGCGCTGTGCCGCAGGACAAGAAGTACGCAGGCGAACCGACCGAACTCGTCATCGGCGACCGCAACGTGATCCGCGAGTGCTGCACCTTCAACATCGGCGTCCCGGGAGCGGGCGGCGTCACCCGCGTGGGCAGCGACAACTGGATCATGGCGTACACCCACATCGCGCACGATTGCCGGGTCGACGACCACACCACGCTTGCCAACAACACAACGCTGGCGGGCCATGTGCACCTGGCCGATTGGGTGACGGTCGGCGGACTTACCGGCATCCATCAATTCGTCTGCGTCGGCGCACACGCAATGATCGGATTTGCCAGCGCAGTGGCGCAGGACGTGCCGCCGTTCATGCTGGTCGACGGCAATCCGCTCGCGCTACGCGGCTTCAATGTCGTCGGCCTGCGCCGCCGCGGGTTTTCTCCGGCGCGGATCGGGGTCGTGAAGCAGATGCACCGGTTGCTGTACCGCCAGGGCAGGACGCTCGACGACGCGCGTGCCGCGATCGCCGCGCTCGCTTCGCAGGTGCCCGAAGCTGAAGGCGACGTGCAGATGATGAGCGGCTTTCTGTCCACCGCCACGCGCGGCATCGCGCGCTGAAACGCCGGCATGGCTGAAGCACGGCGACAGTTCGCGCTCGTCGCGGGTGAACCTTCCGGCGACCTGCTGGCGGGCTTGCTGCTCGACGGCTTGCAGGCGCGCTGGCCGGCCGTGGCGGCGGTCGGCATCGGCGGCCCGCAGATGCTGGCGCGTGGCTTCGAAACCTGGTGGCCGCAAGAAAAACTGGCCGTGCGGGGCTATGTCGAAGTGCTGCGGCACTACGCCGAGATCGCCGGCATCCGGCGCCAGCTCCGCGCACGTCTGCTGCGCGAATGGCCTGAACTCTTCATCGGCGTGGATGCGCCCGACTTCAATCTCGACCTCGAAGCAGCGCTGCGCGCTCGGGGGATGAAGACGGCGCATTTCGTCTGCCCTTCCATCTGGGCCTGGCGGCCGGAACGCATCGACAAGCTGCGCGCTGCGGCCGATCACGTGCTGTGCATTTTTCCGTTCGAGCCCGAACTGCTGGCGCGACATGGGATTGCGGCGAGCTATGTCGGCCATCCCCTCGCCAACGTGATTCCGCTGGCACCCGACCGGGCCGCCGCGCGCTCTGCACTCGGGCTGGAAGCGGGTGAACCGGTCGTCGCTCTGCTGCCCGGGAGCCGGCGCTCGGAAGTTCGCTATCTCGCAGCGAAGTTCTTCGCGGCGGCAGCGCTGATGCTGCGCGCCAAGCCTGCGCTCAGATTCATCGCACCGGTGTTGCCGGGTCTGCGCGCGGAAGTCGAACAACTGCTGCATGCAAGCGGGATGGCGGGTCGCGTGATGCTGCTCGACGGCCGCTCGCACATCGCACTGGCCGCTTGCGACGCAACCCTGATCGCGAGCGGCACGGCCACGCTCGAAGCTGCGCTGTTCAAGCGGCCGATGGTCATCGCCTACAACATGAACAGGGTGTCGTGGCAGCTCATGCGGCGCAAGCAACTGCAGCCATGGGTCGGACTGCCGAACATTCTTTGCGGCGAGTTCGTGGTGCCCGAACTGCTGCAGGAGGCGGGGACGCCGCAGGCGCTCGCGGACGCGACCCTGCTCTGGTTGGACGCACCTGACAAGGTTCACGCCTTGCAACAACGTTTTTGCACGCTGCATGCCGAGTTGCAGCGAGATACGCCGACACTGTGCGCCGATGCGATCCAGAAAGTTCTTGAAGGCTGAGCAAGCCAGGCTCGTGTGGGACGCGCCCGGCCTCCTGGCAGGCGTGGACGAGGCCGGCCGCGGCCCGCTGGCTGGCCCGGTGGTCGCCGCAGCAGTGATCCTCGACGACATGCGGCCGATTCGCGGGCTGGCCGATTCGAAGACGCTCACCGCCCTGCAGCGCGAGCGGCTGAACGACCAGATCCTGGCCAAGGCCTTGTGCTGCTCGGTCGCCGAGGCGAGCGTCGAGGAGATCGACACCCACAACATCCTGCAGGCCACGATGCTCGCCATGCAGCGGGCGGTCGAAGGCCTGCGGCTGAAGCCGGCCAAGGTGCTGGTCGATGGCAACCGCCTTCCCACGCTGGATGTGCTCGCCGAGGCGATCGTCAAGGGCGACGCGCTGGTGAAGGCGATCTCCGCCGCATCGATCCTGGCCAAGGTGCACCGCGATCGGCTGTGCCAGCAACTGCATGCCGAATTTCCGCACTACGGTTTTGCCGGTCACAAGGGCTACGGCACGCCGGAGCATCTCGATGCGCTGCTGCGCCATGGCGCCTGCATACACCACCGCAGGTCGTTCAGTCCGGTTGCCGACGCGCTCGCGAGAGTCGCATGCCGCGCCCCCCTGGCGGCCACGATCGTGGGCGAACTGTTCGTGGAGACCATCCGCATCGAAGTGCGGGTAGCCACATGACCGCCGAGGTCGCCCATGTGGTTTCGCGCGACAACCCGCTGCTGAAGGATTTGCGCAAGCTGGCGCAGAACGCCGGCGCCTACCGCAAGGCCGGCCGCATCTGGCTGGAAGGCGATCATCTGTGCCGGGCGGCGAGAGAACGCGGAGTTCGTCCTGCGATCGCCGTCTTTGCCGCCTCCACGTGGCCGGTAGCGGCTGCCGAATGGGCTGGCGTGGCGGACAAGACGGTTCTGCTCGCCGATACGCTGATGGCGGGCGTCAGCGGCCTTGAATCTCCCGCCGCGATGGGCTTCGTGCTTGATCTGCCGGCGCCGTTGCCCGTTGAGCCCGAAGCGCCCACCGTCGTTCTCGACCGGCTGCAGGATGCGGGCAACGTCGGCTCGATCCTGCGCAGCGCCTCGGCTTTCGGCTTCACGCAAGTCATCGCATGCAAGGGGACCGCGGCGTTGTGGGCGCCCAAGGTGTTGCGTGCCGGCATGGGCGCGCATTTCGGGCTTCGGCTGATCGAGGGCGCGGACATCGACCTGCTGGACGCGCTGACCATCCCCTGGATCGCCACCAGCTCGCACCACGGCGACTGGCTGCACCACGCGGAGCTGCCTTATCCCTGTGCCTGGCTGATGGGCCACGAAGGGCAGGGCGTTTCCCCCGCCCTGGAAGCACGCGCCGCGCGGCATGTCCGCATTGCGCAGCCGGGGGGGGAGGAGTCGCTCAACGTCGCTGCGGCCGCCGCGATCTGCCTGCATGCGAGCGCGGCAAGGGCCGACCGCTGAGCCGGCGCCGGCTATAATCAAGGGCTTTCCCGCTCACACCCCGCCCTCAGCGCACGCAAGCCAACTCCTCGACGAAAGTCGCAGCCCAAAGTCACTTCTTGGGTTCGCTTTGGGCGTCATCCATCCGGAGAACCCCAGTGCTTTTGTCTCTCAAGGGAAAATTCCCGCCCGCCATCCTGGCGCTTGCAGACGGCACGGTCTTTCTCGGCAATTCGATTGGCGCCACCGGCGCCACCACCGGCGAGGTGGTGTTCAACACTGCCATGACCGGCTACCAGGAAATCCTGACCGACCCGAGTTACTGCCAGCAGATCGTGACGCTCACGTATCCGCACATCGGCAACTACGGCGTCAACGAGGAAGATATCGAGGCCGACAAGATCTTTGCCGCGGGCCTGATCATCAAGGACCTTCCGCTGGTCGCGTCCAACTTTCGCACCACCGCCACGCTCAGCGAATACCTGGTGCGAGGCAACACGGTCGCCATCGCAGACATCGATACCCGCAAGCTCACCCGCCATCTGCGCACGCACGGCGCCCAGAACGGCTGCATCATCGGTCTGGCGCCGGGCGAAGCGGCGACGCAGGCGCTGATCGACAAGGCGGTGCAGAGTGCCAAGGCTGCACCCAGCATGTCGGGGCTCGACCTGGCCAAGGTGGTGTCGGTCAAGCAAACCTACGAATGGACGCAGACCGAGTGGAAGCTCGTCCATGTTGACGGCAAACCCGGCTACGGCGTGCAGATCACGCCCAGGTTCCACGTGGTGGCCTACGACTACGGCATCAAGAAGAACATCCTGCGCATGATCGCGCAGCGCGGCGCCCGCATCACCGTCGTTCCGGCGCAGACGCCGGCCGCCGACGTGCTCAAGCTCCGTCCGGACGGGATCTTCCTGGCCAATGGCCCCGGCGACCCGGAGCCCTGCGACTACGCCATCGAGGCGACCCGCGAACTGATCGAAACCGGCATACCCGTTTTCGGCATCTGCCTGGGCCACCAGATCATGGCGCTCGCTTCCGGCGCGAAGACCTTCAAGATGAAGTTCGGGCATCACGGCGCGAACCATCCGGTGAAAGACCTCGACAGCGGCCGCGTGAGCATCACCAGCCAGAACCACGGCTTCGCCGTCGACGAGAAAACCTTGCCCGCCAACCTGCGGCCGACCCACATCAGCCTGTTCGACAACACGCTACAGGGACTGGCGCGCACCGACAAGCCGGCCTTCTGCTTCCAGGGCCATCCGGAGGCTTCGCCCGGGCCGCACGACATCGCCTACCTGTTCGACCGCTTCACGGCACTCATGCAAAGCCACAAAGAAGGACAGAAGAATGCCTAAGCGCACCGACCTCAAGAGCATTCTCATCATCGGCGCCGGCCCGATCGTCATCGGCCAGGCCTGCGAATTCGACTACTCCGGGGTGCAGGCCTGCAAGGCGCTGCGGGAAGAAGGCTACAAGGTCATCCTGATCAACAGCAATCCCGCCACGATCATGACCGACCCGGCCACGGCCGACGTGATCTACATCGAGCCGATCACTTGGCAAACGGTGGAGAAGATCATCGCCAAGGAGCGTCCCGACGCGATCCTTCCGACCATGGGAGGCCAGACCGCGCTCAACTGCGCGCTCGACCTCTGGCGCAACGGCGTGCTCGAGAAGTACAAGGGCGCCGCGACCGGCCGACCCGTCGAGCTGATCGGCGCCACACCAGAGGCGATCGACAAGGCCGAAGACCGGCTCAAGTTCAAGGACGCGATGACCAAGATCGGCCTCGGCTCCGCGCGTTCGGGAATTGCCCATTCGCTCGAAGAGGCGTGGGCCGTGCAGAAGACGGTCGGTTTTCCGGTGGTGATCCGGCCCAGCTTCACGCTCGGCGGCACCGGTGGTGGCATCGCCTACAACCCGGAAGAGTTCGAGACCATCTGCAAACGGGGACTGGAAGCTTCGCCCACCAATGAACTGCTGATCGAAGAATCGCTGCTCGGCTGGAAAGAGTACGAGATGGAAGTCGTGCGCGACAAGGCGGACAACTGCATCATCGTCTGCTCGATCGAAAACCTCGATCCGATGGGCGTGCACACCGGCGACTCGATCACGGTGGCGCCGGCCCAGACGCTGTCCGACAAGGAATACCAGATCCTGCGCAATGCCTCGCTGGCCGTGCTGCGCGAGATCGGCGTCGATACCGGCGGCTCCAACGTGCAGTTCTCCATCAATCCGAAAGACGGCCGCATGGTCGTGATCGAGATGAACCCGCGCGTGTCGCGCTCATCCGCGCTGGCTTCCAAGGCGACCGGTTTCCCGATCGCCAAGGTCGCCGCCAAGCTGGCAGCCGGCTACACGCTGGACGAACTGCGCAACGAGATCACTGGCGGCGCGACGCCCGCGAGCTTCGAGCCCAGCATCGACTACGTGGTCACGAAGATTCCACGCTTTGCCTTCGAAAAATTTCCGCAGGCCGATTCACGGCTGACGACCCAGATGAAGTCGGTCGGCGAAGTGATGGCCATGGGCCGCACCTTCCAGGAATCGTTCCAGAAGGCGTTGCGCGGGCTCGAAGTCGGGGTGGACGGCCTCAACGAGAAAACGCAGGACCGCGAGGTACTCGAAAAGGAGCTCGGCGAGCCGGGTCCCGACCGAATCTGGTACGTCGGCGATGCCTTTGCCATGGGCCTCTCCGTCGACGAAGTTTTCGCGTTGACCAAGATCGATCCCTGGTTCCTGGTTCAGATCGAGGAGATCGTGAAGATCGAACTCGAACTCGAAACCAAGTCGCTCGACGACATCGACAAGGACACTTTGCTCGCGCTCAAGAAGAAGGGGTTCTCGGACCGCCGTCTTGCCAGGCAACTCAAGACCACCGACACGGCGATCCGCGAGAAGCGCCGCGCGCTTGGCGTGCGCCCGGTCTACAAACGCGTCGACACCTGCGCTGCCGAGTTCTCTACCAACACCGCCTACATGTACTCGACCTATGAGGACGAGTGCGAAGCCGAACCGACCGACAACAAGAAGATCATGGTGCTCGGCGGCGGGCCCAACCGCATCGGGCAGGGTATCGAGTTCGACTACTGCTGCGTGCATGCAGCACTCGCGATGCGCGAGGACGGCTACGAGACCATCATGGTCAACTGCAATCCGGAGACCGTGTCGACCGACTACGACACTTCCGACCGCCTCTACTTCGAACCGCTCACCCTCGAGGACGTGCTCGAGATCGTCGACAAGGAAAAGCCCATCGGCGTGATCGTGCAGTACGGCGGACAGACGCCGCTCAAGCTCGCGCTCGATCTCGAAGCCAACGGCGTGCCGATCATCGGCACCAGTCCCGACATGATCGACGCGGCCGAAGACCGCGAGCGCTTCCAGCAGCTGCTGCACGAACTGAAGCTGCGCCAGCCACCGAACGCCACCGCGCGTACCGAAGCGGAGGCGCTCGAAAAAGCGGCGGCGCTCGGTTATCCATTGGTGGTGCGGCCGAGCTACGTGCTTGGCGGCCGCGCTATGGAGATCGTGCACGAGCAGCGCGATCTTGAGCGCTACATGCGCGAAGCCGTGAAGGTGAGCAACGATTCCCCGGTGCTTCTGGACCGCTTCCTGAACGATGCGGTCGAATGCGATGTCGACTGCCTGCGCGACGCCGAAGGCGCCACCTTGATCGGCGGCGTGATGGAGCACATCGAACAGGCGGGCGTGCACTCGGGCGATTCGGCCTGCTCGCTGCCACCGTACAGCCTGAAAGCCGAGACCATTGCAGAGCTCAAGCGGCAGAGCGCCGCCATGGCGGATGCGCTCAATGTGGTCGGGCTCATGAACGTGCAGTTCGCCATCCAGGAGGTCGACGGAAAGGATGTGATCTACGTGCTCGAAGTGAACCCGCGGGCGTCGCGGACCGTGCCTTTCGTGAGCAAGGCGACCGGCATTCAGTTGGCCAAGGTGGCTGCGCGCTGCATGGCGGGCATTTCGCTCGAGAAGCAGGGGATCACGAAAGCGGTAGTGCCGCCGTATTTCTCGGTCAAGGAAGCGGTGTTCCCGTTCATCAAGTTCCCCGGCGTCGATACCATCCTCGGACCCGAGATGAAGTCCACTGGCGAGGTCATGGGCGTGGGCGAGAGTTTCGCGGAAGCTTTCATCAAGTCCCAACTGGCCGCGGGTGTGAAGCTGCCTTCCGGCGGCAAGGCATTCATCAGCGTACGCAACGCCGACAAATCGAAGGTGGTGGGCATCGCGCGCACCCTTGCGAAGCTAGGGTTCACGCTGCTGGCCACACGCGGCACCGCTGCGGCCCTAGCCGAAGGCGGGTTGCAGGTCACGCCGGTCAACAAGGTGGCGGAGGGCCGGCCGCACATCGTCGACATGATCAAGAACGGCGAAATCGCGCTGATTGTCAATACGGTCGACGAGAAGCGCTCCACGATCCAGGATTCCTATTCGATCCGCCGTTCGGCGCTTCAGGGACGCGTGACGTATTTCACCACCATCGCCGGTGCGCGCGCCGCCTGCACCGGCATGCAGCACATGCAGGAACTGAAGGTGTATTCGGTGCAGGCTCTGCACGCCAGGCTGCACTGAGTCCCACCTTTGCCAATGCCCGCCTTATCATTCGCGCCAGCCGCCCCGAAAATCACTCAGAGGTTCCCGAAATGACCAAGATCCCACTCACCGTGAAAGGCGCGGAATTGCTGCGCACCGAACTGCACCAGCTGAAGACGGTCGAGCGGCCCAAGGTCATCACCGCCATCCAGGAGGCGCGCGCCCACGGCGACCTCTCGGAAAACGCGGAATACGACGCGGCCAAGGAACGCCAGAGCTTCATCGAAGGCCGCATCGTCGAACTCGAGTCGAAGCTGGCCAACGGCCAGATCATCGACCCGGTTCACCTTGATGCCGACGGCCGTTGCGTGTTCGGCGCGACGGTGGAACTCGAGGAAGTTGGCAGCGGCGAATCCGTGACCTACCAGATCGTGGGCGACGATGAAGCCGACATCAAGCAGAACAAGATATCCATCAGCTCGCCGATCGCAAGGGCGCTGATCGGCAAGTATTCCGGCGACGTGGCGGAAGTGAAGGCCCCCGGCGGGATCAAGGAGTACGAGATCCTCGATGTGAAGTACCTCTAGGCAGCCGGGACGCTTCCGAGCTGGAATTTCATCAGCCACTAGC
>JANOCL010000237.1:0-2690 GCA_031412135.1 Variovorax sp.
ACCTGAGGCGGCGGCGCGACGCGGAACAGCACGCAGGCCCGGTGACTCCGGTGCGATCGTGCTGTCCGCGCTGCTCATTCGCGCCGGTTCCTATCGACCCAGAACGCGATTGACCTTGCCTTCGGCATCCTTGATCGCGTCGGCCGGCGACTTGCGACCCAGCACCGCGTTCTGGATCTCCGGATAGAAGGCGTCCTTCACCCGTGAATCATTTGCCAGCCGCCAGTTGCCCGTCAGCTTGTCGGTTTGCTCGAGTTGCGTCTGCAGCACCGCAGCGGCCAGCGGATCATCCACCTTCATCTTGTCCAGCGTGGTCTTGTCGGACGCGATATTGCCCGTCAACACTTTGCGGCGCGCGGAGAATTTCTCCGTCCACTTCTCGCTGGTGACCATCTTCAGGAATTCCCACGCAATGTCGGGATGCTTCGATCCTTTCGAGATGCCAAGTCCGTGCGAGTTGGGTGTGGCCCAGCCCCCCGGCACGTTCATGACGCCAAGCGTGTCGGCATTGATCCATGGCGCCTGCCCGCGAATGAAGAAGAATGCCGGCGAATGCGCATGCAGCATGCCCACGTTGCCTGCGGCGAAGGCGCCGTTGGGTTCGACCCAACGACCGGTCCACGAAATCTTGTTGATCGCGCCGTTGCCCGACCCTTTGGTCAGCGCGTCCAGCACTTTCACAGTGGCGGGGGTGTTGAACGCCGCCTTCTTCAAGTCCGGGGTCAATAGTTCGACGCCATTCATGCGGAACAGCGGCCAGTAAAGCCAATCGAAGTTCAGCGTCATGAAGCCCGTCTTGTCCCCTTTCGACATCCGTGTCGCGTAGTCCATCATCTGGTCGAAGTTCTGCGGTGGGCTGGTGATCCCGGCTTCCTTGAACATCGTCTTGTTGTAGAAGAGCAGGGTCTTGCTGATGTAGAACGGCAACATGTAATTCTTGTTCTCGTAGGTCCAGTTGCCCAGGTAATCGGCATTGAAGCGCTTGCGCACATCCGCGTCCTTGGCCATGTACGGCGTCAGGTCCACCATTCCTCCTGCAGCTGCGTATTCAAGCCACAGCCCGCCCTGGGTGTTGATGATGTCGGGCGGAGTGCCCGCGATCACCTGCGTCTGGTAGTACGTCGGAAATTCCGGGCCTTTCTTGTCGAGCCACTCGACATCGACATCTGGACGCAGCTTCTTGAACTCCGCAATCCATTCCTTGAAAAGCTCTTCCTGATCCGAGATGTTCCAGGTCAGAAAACTGATCTTCTTCTGCTGCGCCACGGCGGGTGTCACGGCCATCGCGGTCAGGCAGATTGCAGCGACGAGCGAACGCGCAAGGGTGCGGAACCGAATGGGTGATTGTTGTTGCAACATGATGGCCTCCGTGGTGTGAATGCAGCGTGGACGTTGAAATGCGGGCGCGCTTGTCCTTGCGTCAGATCACGCGCTCGGTTACCGGGTCAAAGCAGTGCAACTGGCCGACATCGATGCGCAAGGCAATGGGTTGCCCCGGAGCCGCCGGTGTCGCGGGCGGTACCCGCGCCACGATCTCGCCGTCGCCGAAGGTCAGGAAGACAAGGGTGTCGGAGCCCAAGGGCTCCACCACATCCACCACCGCAGTGAGCTGCGGAGGCTCCGCCCCTGCGGGCGCGAAGTGCTCCGGGCGGATACCAACAACGACCTCCCGCCCGGCATGCGCCGCGTAACGCGCTTGCCGCTCGGCCGTCAGCGGAAGGACCGTGTCGCCTTGTCGATCGTGCAACGACACTGACGAAGCATCCTCCCCGATTCGCCCGCGAGTGAAGTTCATGGTCGGCGACCCGATGAAGCCGGCGACAAACATCGAAACGGGATGGTTGTAAACATCGTCCGGCGTGCCGGCCTGCTCGATGTGCCCCGCCCGCAGCACGACGATCTTGTCCGCCAGCGTCATGGCTTCGACCTGGTCGTGCGTCACGTACACGGTGGTCGTCTTCAGGCGCTGGTGCAGCGCCTTGATCTCGGCACGCATGGCAACGCGCAACTTGGCGTCGAGGTTGGACAGCGGCTCGTCGAACAGGAACACCTTGGGGTCGCGGACGATCGCGCGGCCCATCGCGACGCGCTGGCGCTGGCCCCCCGAGAGCTCGCGCGGGAAGCGGCCGAGCAGCGCGTCGAGGTTCAGGATGCGCGCTGCGTTCACCACGCGCTCGCCGATGAGCGCCGGGTCGGCCTTGCGCAGCTTGAGGCTGAAGCCGAGGTTGTCGCGCACGGTCATGTGCGGATAGAGCGCGTAGCTCTGGAACACCATCGCAATGTCGCGGTCCTTGGAGTCGACATCGTTGACTACGCGGCCGTCAATCGCGATTTCGCCAGCGCCGATTTCCTCCAGTCCCGCCAGCATGCGAAGCAGCGTCGACTTGCCGCAGCCCGACGGGCCGACCAGGACGACGAACTCGCCGTCGGCGATGTCGAAGCTGATGCCGTGGATGATCTTGAACTTGCCGAAGCTCTTCTCGACCTTGTTGAACGTGACGGCAGCCATGGGGTAGCGGGTCCTCTTCTTTTCGATCAGCTTTTGACGGCACCGGCCGTGAGGCCCGAGACCATGTAGCGCTTGAACGCGTAGTAGATTGCCGCGGGCGGCAATGCGTAGATGAGACCCGTGGTCATGAGCAGCTCCCAGGGCGAGTCATCGGCTGCGAGGAAGTTGCCCAGAGCCACGG
>JANOCL010000238.1:0-5952 GCA_031412135.1 Variovorax sp.
GCCTGCCGCAGGATGGTCGCGAGGTTCTGCTCGACGAAGTTGGGCTGCCCTTCCTCGACGATCAGCACCGCGCGCTTTCCCATGCAGAAGCGCAGCACCTCGCTCTCGATCACAGGGTAGGCCACGTTCATCACGTAGAGCGGCACTTGCGTGTTGCCGTAGACGTCGGCCAGGCCGAGCCGCTCCAGCGCCCGCACCATCGTGTTGTAGCTGCCGCCCTGCACGATGATGCCGATGTCGTCCGCGTCCTCGGAGAAGAACTCGTTGAGCTGGTTCTCTTCGATGAAGCGCACCGCGGCCGGCCAGCGGTCCTTCACCTTTTCCTGCTCGTGCACGAAGCTCGCCGGCGGCAGCACGATGCGGCTCACGTCGCGCTGCGGATTGTCGAGCGCGTCCTTGAGGGTGAAGGTGGGCCGGACGTTGTCCGCGGCAACGAATTGCCCGTGCACATGGCAGGCGCGAATGCGCAGCTGCAGCATCACCGGCGTGCGGCTGGCCTCGGAAAGCTCGAAGCCCTGCTTGACCGCGGCAACGATGCAGGGCAGGTTGGGCCGCGGGTCGAGCAGCCAGATCTGCGACTTCATCGCGAACGCATGGCTGCGCTCCTGCATGATCGACGAGCCCTCGCCGTAGTCCTCGCCGACGATGACGAGCGCGCCGCCGGTGACGCCGCCCGACGCCAGGTTGGCGAGAGCGTCGGACGCCACGTTGGTGCCCACCGTCGCCTTGAAGGTCACGGCGCCGCGCAGCGGATAGTTGACCGATGCGGCCAGCGTGGCGGCGGCGGTCGCCTCGCTCGCGCTGTTCTCGAAACGGATGCCCTGCTCGGCGAGGATGTCCTGCGCGTCGGCCAGCACATCCATCAGGTGCGAGATCGGCGCGCCCTGGTAGCCGGCGACGTAGGACACTCCCGATTCGAGCAGCGCCTTGGTGACCGCCAGGATGCCTTCGCCCCGGAACACCTCGCCTTCGGAGAGCCTCAGCTTCTTGACTTCCTCGACAAACGATCGTTCAGCCATGATGTGCTTTGTTCCTCGTGTGCATGTCCCGCCGGCCTGTTCCGCAGTCCATATAATGTTGACAACTGAATGTATCCACAATCATGAATAACCCTAGACACGCAAGCTGCGTGCCCGCCGCAGCTGCGGGGAGCCTTCATGGCAACCGCCGCTCCTGAGCCGCCGCGTTTCGTCGACGACTATCTGCCGGCGCTGCTTGCGCAGGCCAGCCAGTTGATCTCTTCGGAGTTCCACGCGGTTGCCCGCCAGCACGGCTTTTCGGTGTCCGAGTGGCGGGTGATGGCTTCGCTGGCGGGCGGCGAGCCGATCAGCATCGGCCAGCTTGCACAGGTCACGGTGACCAAGCAGCCGACGGTGACGCGGCTTCTAGACCGCATGGAATCCAAGGGCCAGGTCGAGCGCCTGCCCCACGACAGTGACCGGCGCGTCACGCTGGTGCGCATCACGCGCAAGGGCGCCACGACGGTGGAGCACCTGATGGAGCTCGCCAGGGAGCATGAACTGCGCGTGCTCGAGCCCTTCGGCCTGCTGCGCGCGGAAGAACTGAAGACCACGTTGCGTCAGATGATCGAGCTGCATGCGCGAGCGCCCGGCGAAGCGGAACCGGACGAACCGGAAGAGTGAGCCCGTGGATGCGCGGCGCCTTCATGGCAGCGCGTCCAGAAAGTCGGTCACGGCCGCCGCGAACGCATCGGGGAGCTGGTCGGGCAGCGGCACCATGCCGCCCGCGATGTCGACGGTAAGTGCATGAGGCAGGTGCGCCTGCAGCTGCGCCGCGTGCGGTGCGGCGAACGGATCGTCGGTGGCGCGCACGATCAAGGCCGGCTGCACGATCTTCGCGATGCGGTCTTCCATCCGGTAGGAGGCGACCGCGCGATGGCCTTCTTCGAGCCGGCCGCCGACCTTCAGCGCATCCAGCACGAAGGCCTCGAGCAGATCGGGCCGCCGCGGCGGATAGAAGGCTTGCCGCTTCTTCCACAGTGCGGCGAGATGGCTGCCGTCGGTGCTCGGGGCGACCTGATCGATCGGCGGGCCGTCTGCGCGCGCGCGGCGAAAAGCCTCGTCGGTGTACGGCGTCGACGACAGCACCAGGCCGTGCACACGGTCAGCGAACCCGGCGGCAAGCTCGATGGCAATGACACCGCCGGTGTGGTGACCCACCACATGCGCACGGCGAATGCCGAGTGCGTCGAGCAGTTCAACCGCGATGCCGGCCCACTGCTCGATGCTGGCGGGCGCCGCAGCGGCGGCCGAATCGCCGAAGCCAGCGGTGTCCATCGCGATGCAGCGGTAGCGCCGGCCGATCAGCGGCAGCACGTCGCGGTACTCGGCCCAGCTTCGCGGCGACTGGTGCAGCAGCAGCACGGGCGCAGCCTGCGCGTGGCCGCACGCTGCGTAGTGGATCTGCCCGCACGACAGATCGGCAAAGGCGCGGCGCACGTTCATGCGTGCGTGTCTTCGGCGGGCGGCTGCCAAAGCCCCGCGTGCTTGAGCATGCCGAGCGTGCGCGCGAGCACATCGCGCCGGTAGTCCGCGACGTCGCGGCCGGCGTAGTCGTAGAAGCCGCTGCCGCTCTTCAGGCCGAGCCGGCCTTCGGCCACCATGCGCTCGACGATGGCGGGCGCGGCATAGCGACCCGCGTCGATGGAAGCCGACATCTCGCGGCTTGCGTGGTGCAGGATGTCGCAACCGCCGAAGTCGATGAACTCCACCACGCCGAGCGCAGCGAAACGCAGCCCCAGGCCGTAGCGCGTGGCCTTGTCGATCTCTTCCGCAGTGGCGGCGCCTTCTTCGATCATCCGGGCCGCCTCGTTCATCACGAGTGCCTGCAGTCGCGGCACGATATAGCCGGGCGAAGCACCGCACACCACCGGCAGCTTGCCGATCTGCTCCATCAGCCGCCTGGTTCGGGCCAGCACATCGGCGTCGGTGCCGGGATGGCAGCTGAGTTCGACCACCGGGATCACGTAGGCCGGGTTGAGCCAGTGCATGTTCAAGAAGCGCTCGGGTTTCTTCACGAGGGCCGCGAGCTGCGTGACGAGGATGCTGCTGGTGGTCGAGGTCAGGATCGCGTCGTCCCGGCAATGCAGGTTGAGCTGTTCGAAGGCTTCGCGCTTGGCCTGTAGCGTTTCGGGCACGCATTCGAACACCAGCTCGGCGCTGCGCAGCGCGGCCGGTGCATCGGCGGCCCTTACCACTTCGACGCGCCGGGCGATCGCCGCAATCTGCGCCTGCTCGATCGCGCCCGACTGCGCCAGGCCGGAAAGGCTGGTCTCGATCTCTGCCAGGGCCTCGTCGCGAAGCTTCTGCCAGGCTACATCGCTGCGCGAACGCAGGTCGATCAATGCGATGCGGTGCCCTGCGTAGGCGAACGCGATGGCGATGCCGCGGCCCATGCGGCCCGCGCCGACGGCGGCAAAGCGCGGTGCCGCTTCAGTCGCCATCGTGGAGCCTCTGTTTCAGTTCGGCTTTGTCAAGCCCGGCCAGGCCGAGCGCCTCGAAGGTGCGTGGACCTTCGCGCAAGTCGCGGCCGAGGAACCCGCCCACGATGGCGAGCAGCCCGTGCGCGATAGGCGCATCGACGCCCGCGAAGCGCGCCGCAGAAGCGAGGAAAGCCAGGCCGAGTTCGGTGTCTTCGGTGATGTAGCGGTGCGCGTAGAGATCGATGTTCTCGCGCCAGTCACCGGACTTGACGAGCTGCTTGTGCGCGTCGCCGTACATCCAGCGGTCGTTGTCGTAATGGTCGGCCAGCGGATAGTGCGGCGCCGCATGGCCGAAAGCCTCGCGCACCGCGATCCGCTCCCGGTCGAGCCTGTCGGTCACGTCGCGCACCGCGCGCTGCGTGCCCTCGTTGTGGATGTCCCAGCGCTCGAAATGCTGCAGCGGCGCGGCGTTCATCACCATCAGCGGCGGATGAATCACCGGACCTGCGTTCATCAGCGCGCCCGACAACGCATCGCCGCAGCCGTGCACGCTCGGATAGGCGACCTGGATGACCGCCAACGCCTCGCGCTGCTTGCGCGCGGGGTAGACGCCGGTGGGCAGCCGGATGGCGCGCACCGTGACGTTGACCTCGCGGTCGCCGTGCTTGCGCGCCAGATAAGGCAGCGTCCCGGTTTCGGCCCAGGCGACATCGGCACGGTTTGCATCCCTGACGATGCGCGCCATCACGAAGCTGCCGAAGGTGCCGGGCGGCAGGAACACCACCTGCCCGTCCACCAGGTGCGGCGCCATGGCACGGGCGATATCTTCCTGCGCGATGGCGGGCGACGGAATCACGACGAGCGCCGCGCCGCGCAGCGCCTCGGCGATGTCGGGCGTGGCCAGCGCGACCGGCACGTCGCGCGCGCCGCGCCGGTCTTTCAGGTGGATCGAGCCGGCCTGCCGCACCGCAGCAAGCGCAGTGGCATCGCGGCGCCACAGGCGCACCTCATGGCCGGCTTCGGACAGATCGGCCGCGGCGGCGTAACAGCCATGGCCGCCGCCCAGAATCGCAATTCGCATGGTCGAGAAAGGTTGGATACCGCCGGGCCATCGACACGCCAGTCGATGGGCTCGGCAATACATTACTTTTCAACCATTCAATTGTCAACTATGTGGCTGCGCCAGTTCGGCCAGGGAATCGATGAAGCCGTCGGCATCGACGTCGGCCACCGGTTCGCCATGGTTGTAGCCGTAGCGGACGAGCACGACCGCGCAGCCCGCCGCGCGAGCCGCGCGCGCGTCGTTGCTCGAATCTCCCACCATGAAGGTTCGCGCCGGCGGCACACCGAGTGCATCGCAGGTCTTGCGCAGCGGCAGCGGATCGGGTTTCTTGCGTTCGAATGCGTCGCCTCCGAACACCGACGCGAAGTAGCGATCAAGGCCCTTGACGGTCAAAAGCGTGCGCGCGAATGCGGTCGGCTTGTTGGTCAGGCACGCCAGCCGCAGGCCCCGGTCGCGCAATGCGTTCAGTCCATCCAGGACGCCGGGGTAGACCTCGGAATGGCGGCCATTCGCCGCTTCATAGTGCTTTTGATAGCGGCCGCAGGCCAGGTCGACGAGCGCACTGTCCGGTGACTGCCCGCAGCGCACATGCAGCAGCACCGATCGAATCAGGTGCTCCGACCCCTTGCCCACCATCGACCGGACCGCCGGCGCCGCGATGCCCGGCAGGCCGAGGTCGTCGAGCATGCGGTGGAGCGCAACCATGAAATCGGCAAGCGTGTCGACCATGGTGCCGTCGAGATCGATGATCGCGGCGTCGAACTTCGAGAGATGCAGGTGGCTCGGAAAAGGCATGGCGGCAGCAAAATTGCCAGTCTAGCGAGAGTCGCGCCGCCGCTGCAAGTAGCGGGCACGCGGCACGGCGCGCACCGGCAGGCGTTGCGTCAGTTGAGGCTGGCGAACGAGGCCATGCTCGCTTCGGCCGGAGCAAGCGCCACGGGCCGCTCTGCCCAACCCGAGGCGTTCGCGAGCGTCGCACTCCCCGCCGCCAGCAGCACGGTGTGGCTTCGCGCGATCTTGTGCCAGTCGCGCAGGTCGAATGGATCGATCGGACTGCGCACCCCCATGCCGATGAGCGCGGACAACGAGAACTCTTCCCACGCGCTGTAGCGAAAACGTGCCGCCTGTTTCAGCCGTGCCAAAACGCCGACCGCATGCTCGCGCGACAAGTAGCCGGCAGCAAACCCGAGACGGACGATGTAGGCGAGTTGTTGAATGTCCCAGGCAAGCGGTGTGAGGTGAACGCCCCTGATTTGCCGGGCCTTCACGATGCGGGCCTCTTGCGCAAGAAACCGGCATGTCTCGTAGAGGGCTTCGTAGTCTTCCGTCTCGATGGCATTGCCGTTTCGCCACGCGGTGTAGGCCGCCTCCTCGGCGGGCGAAGCGACACCCATCCAGTAAAGGCGCCGCTCAAGGACGCGCAGGCATTCGCTCTTGGAGGTCACCC